>JBAYNT010000015.1:0-11933 GCA_041678645.1 Candidatus Dojkabacteria bacterium | reverse complement strand
GAAGTGTGCTAACTGCTACAACCCTACTCTACAAAAAGAACCCTATGCTTGGAATGGTTTCCCTAAAAGGGTCAAATCAACAGGGGAAAAGGTATATTACTATCAATGTAGTTCTAAAAATTCAAATAAGAAACAAAGAAGATTAGTTGAATGTAAGACAATTCCACTCCCCGCATTACCCCTAGAGGATCATGTGATAAATTTCTTGAGTGAACTATTGAATAATCCAAAGGTTGTTTTTAAATATCAACAAGAATTACAATCAAAGAAGCTAGATATTAAGATTAAAAAAGATAAATTGGAAATAATAAAAGATCTTCTTAATTCACATGAGACGGCTAAGGAGAGGGTCTTAACTATGTTCCAAGATGGAGATATCGGAAAGGAATCAAAGGATTTGAAGCTGAAAGAGCTAGAGGATCAGCATATTAGGAATACAAAAGAATTGGAAATTATAGAATCAGAACTGTCTATCTTTTCTGATACATCAGAGTATTTCAAAGCATTTGAATTGTTCCAAGTTAAATATAAGGATGCTATGAAGGATTATAACGAAGGCAAAGATAAAGATTATATCTATAGCTTAATTCATATGATGATTGAAGAGATAATTGTCTTTTCAAGACCTAAGAGAAAAACAGACAGTATTTCTGGTCCCAAGAAAGAGGGTCAGATGATTCCATATAAGCTAAAGATAGTTTTGAAAATACCTTCTGAAATGCTTGGAGATCTACTCCTATCAATGTCTTCTGAGGATATTGATGAGGGGAAGTTCCAGGCAGAAATGGATAAATGGTGGGCGATACGGGACTCGAACCTGTGACCTCCACAATGTCAATGTGACGCTCTAACCAGCTGAGCTAATCGCCCTTAAAGTACGATATTCTATAGTTAATAGAGCTATTTAGCAAGAAAGAAACAATCTAATTACCTTCTCTCTACAACCTTATCAATTAATCCATACTCCTTTGCCTCTCTAGCAGTAAAATACTTATCTCTATCTACATCCTTCTCTATCTGCGCAATCTTCTGCCCAGTTGCCTTAGCCAACATCTTGTTTAATACAGCCCTCATCTTCAATATCTCCTCTGCCTCTATAGCAATATCAGAAGCCTGACCCTGTACACCACCCAAAGGCTGATGAATTAATATCTTACTATTGGGTAAAGAAAACCTCTTACCCTTACTCCCACAAGCAAGTATTACAGAACCCATAGAAGCAGCCATACCAACTGCAGTAGTAGAAATATCACATCTAATATAATTCATAGTATCTACAATAGCTAAACCAGAAGAAATATGACCACCAGGAGTATTAACAAACATCTGAATATCTTCCTTCTCATTCTCTTTTTCTAAAAACAAGAGTTGAGCGATAATGATGTTTGCTAAATCATCATCTATTACCCCGCTAACAAAAATAATACGATCCTTAAGCAACCTAGAATAAAGATCATAAGCTCTATCCCCTTCTCTATCCCTTTCTATTACAGTAGGTATTAACATATCTCTAATTATGCTCATCTAAAAATTTATCCCCTAAAACCTCTTTAACAAATTCTCTAAAAGCCTTCTCCTTTTTCTCTACCCTTTTAATATACTCTAACCACTGATCATTACTGAAAATACTTGCATCAGCATCAGGTTGACTCTTTTTGATTAGTTCAATCTTTTTATCTAACTCCTCTTTAGTAACCTTAATCTCATTCTTATCAGCATAGAGATTAAGAAAAACATCAGTCTCAAGAGCCTCCTTCCCATCCTTTTTCCAAGCCTCTTCCATCTCCTCCATGCTTACCTCACTCTGTTTAAGGAAATCCTCAACCTTCACCCCCCTATTCTTCATTTCCTCCTCAAAAGATCTCTTTCTCTCATCAGCTTCAAACTGTATGGCCTCCTCGGGCATCTCTATCTTTGAAATTTTAATTGCCTGTGCAAGTGCATCCTCTTGATATTTGTGCAAGAGCATATGATCCTTCTGCTTTTTGAGGGTATCCTTTACCATCTTCTTAAGTTCCTCTAGGTTCTTAACATCCTTTAACTCTAACTTCTTACTAATCTCCTTTGCCCAATCATCCCCTATCTCTTTCTCCTTACTCTCATTGTTCCCCTTCAACTCTTTAAGAACTCTATCAACTTCTTCATCCTTAATCTCCCCATCTTCTTTTTCGACTTTCACCTTTTTCAAATTACCTAACTTGAATTTAGGCATAACTGTAATCTCTACCTTAAATTCTAGATCTTTCTCATCATCCTTAAAGTCAGGAAGCTCTGAATACTTAGGAGGAGCTATTATTTCAAGCTTTTCTTTTTGTATAGCAGTATTAATATACATAGGAGCGAGCCTTTCAAAAGTCTCGAACTGAAGCATTGGCTTCATACCAGGTTCGAGCAAATCAGTAGGTACTTTTCCCTTTCTAAAACCTTTAATATTTGTATCCTTTGTTTGATCTTTAAGAATTGCCTTGTAAGACTGCTCAAAGGCATCCCTTGGCATAGTGATTGTAAGCTCAATTTTACTATCACTTAAATCTTTTCTCTTATACATTTCTTCCATTATTATTTTTCCTTACACATTTAAATTACTCTAAGGATTCTACGTTTTTTGATATAATTTGTCCAGTTTAGCAACTACGGCAAGCCTTTGATGAGAGGTCCACAAAGGCGTACAGGTAATTAAAGTAATTTGATGCTCTGTACTATCTTGTAGTACTGAAATGTCATTTTTCTCTACCACTTTAACCTCCGATACGATATATGTATAGCTTTTGTTTCCTTGCATTACAACTATACTGTCTCCCTTCCTGACTTTATCCAAATTAAAAAAGGTATCTTTAGCAGGGGGGACATGGAGATATCTATGAGCAATGATTACGCTATTGCCCTGCTGCCCTGGATATACCGAAGTTGGAAAATGCCAGAAACCTTTATCCATAGTTTTTGAATCTTTACCTTGGAAAATATCTCCCTCTACAGATATTGAATCTATGAGAAGTTTCGTATTTAGCTCTTCTAGAATAGGATCAATCTCCTCTATGTCGGCAATGTACTCCTCGATACTGCCCTCCTCTATCAGTATAGATTGGTCCCCTAAAACTTGCTCTTTTGTAGGAGAAAGTTCTGTTAAGAAAGAAAAGAAAATATCATAACTAATTCTTTTTGCATTAACACGTTTAATAGTTCCAACAGTTTCATTGTAATTTGCATACAGGAAAAGGAAGATAATAGGTCCAAGGACGACAAGCAGAAGAGGTATTGTTATAAGATAGTTTCGAATGGTCTTTTTCATACAGGTATATTCTACCAAATATACGAAAAGACTTGAACTCTTTGCCAAAATGCATTATCCTATTGCCAACATATATAAATTAAGTTATAGGTTTGTATGGCCAAGAAGAAATCTAATAGTAAAAGCGAGAAAATTGTTAAAACTCAAAAAAGTTCTTCTACCAAAGGGGGAAGAAAAAAAGATATGAGAAAAGATAGTATGAAGGAAAAGATAGAAATTAAAACACCTGATTACAATGATAAGGCATCAAGGATCGTAGGCACAATATTCATCGGCTTGGGTATTTTACTTGTAGCCTTTGGTATTTACTCTTTTCTAAAATTTAAGGCAGAACCAACTTACAATGAAGCTCTTGCAGTTCCATCTATGGAGTATGTTACAGATCTTACTAACAAAAAAGAGATTGAGGTAAAAGGTAATGCTACGGATTACGACTCAGTTGCGATATTTGTAAATGATGAAAGAGTCGGAGAGACTAGAGTAAAAGATGATATATATGAATATACACATGAAGTAGAAGATGAAGGTGAATACTCAGTATCTGTTGCAGGATTACAAGGTTTCCCTTTTAGAGAAATAGGTCCAAGGACTGAGGCTAAGATAGCTGTTGTTGATACAACTCCTCCAGATGTTGAGGATCTAGCTTTCGAATATGTAAAAGAAACAGGTAGTTCAACCTTTGCTTTAGTTGGGAATATCGGCCCAAATGTAGAAGTAGAAGTAAGGAGAGGTGTAAGCGCATACCAAGCTACAGCTGATGGAAATGGGGATTTTAAAATGGAAGGTATAACTTTAGAAGAAGGTCCTAATGTCTTCTATGTAAATCTTACAGATCCTGCAGGTAATACAGTTTCTCTAGACGAAAAGATTAGAGTCGCTTACTCACCTGGTGCAGATGTAAATGGTGATGGAGCTGTCGTAGGGGGAGATAACCAATTGCCACAAGCTGCTGGAGAATTGGATAATCTTCTCGCTAGAAATTTAATGATACTCTTTTCTCTCGCTGCACTGTTTGTCTTTAGTGGCAGTACTATGTATGCATTTAATAAGAAAAGATAAAATATAAATATTCTTTAGGAATTAGAGGGGGGAGAGATTACTCTCCCCTTTTGCTTGCAAGTTTAAAAATTAAACGATAATATCTAATATCACTTGTCCTAGTTAATTTAACTGCCTACCTTCGGATGAGTAAATCTGAGAACAACAAGTCCATATATTTCTGGGAAGATTACAGTGCAAAGAATCTTCGAGAATCAACAGTCGGAAGAAAAGGTCTAAGTCTTTTTAGATTAAAAGATATGGACATACCAGTTCCAGAATTTTTTGTAATATCACCATCAATATTTAAGAATCATGTTTTTGATAGCTTGAATAGAGACTTTGATAAGTTGACAGCTAAAAAGAAAAATCCAGAGAATGAAGAGGTAGGAAAAAGTATAGAGAGGACGAAATTCTCTGATGAATTTATAGACGAGGTTAAAACAGCATATACTAGGATCTCTGGTTTTACAGATGCTTGGGTGTCTGTTAGATCATCTGTAGCATTCCCTTCTAATCCAGAGGTCTCTTTTAGTGGAGTATTCGCTACTAGACTAAATGTAAGACATTTAGATGATTTGTTTGATGGTATAAAGGAGATATATTCCTCCATGTTTACGGATGACGTTGTAATGTATGCGGCTATTAAAAATATAGATTTATCTGAGGTAAAACTAGCAGTGGTTGTACAGAAAATGGTTCAGGCAGAAGTGTCGGGTGTAGCATTTACTGTAGATCCAATTACGCAGGACAAGAGTAGGATGAGTATAGAGGCAGTGTATGGCTTGGGAGATGTAATTGCTAGTGGAGAGATTACCCCAGACACATATGTCCTTAATAAGAAGGATTTATCAATAGCGGAAAAACACATATCCCCCCAGGAGTGGATGAAAGTAAGAACAATCGGTTCGACTAAAAGCAAAGATAGTGTAGAGAAAATCTCTATCTCCCCTACTTGGAGCCATAGGCAGAAAGTAGATGAAAGATATCTGCAAGAGGTATCAAAAATTTCTCTAGTTATTGAAAATAAATCTAGAGAATCCCAAAATGTAGAGTGGGTACAGGCAGGAGGGAGGATATGGGTTTTACAGAGTAAACCTTTAATTCACCAAATTACTGCTTCAGAAGTAATGATGGTTAGGGAAGACAGAGACACTTTAAGGGAGGTGGTGATTGCATTTGTTGAAAGATATAGAGATATTACTCAAATTGAGGGAAGAGCTGTAGATGGAGCAAGAAAACTAGTCCATAAAAACCAGAGAGAGCAAAATGAAGACTTAAAGAAGTTGGTAAAAGTTGCGCAGGATATTAACAAGAAAGAGAAAGAGACAGAAACAAGAGTACAAACACGAGAAGACTTCTTAATCTCAGGTATCGGTGCGAGTTTTGGGTCAGTAACTGGCAGAATTAAGATCATAGCTGATGGTAGAAAAGATGTAACTGTTAGTAAAAGCGATATCTTGGTGATTAAATCATATGCAGATGAGATGGAGTCTATGATTTTAAGGGCTGGAGCAATAATTACGGATACGGGAGGTTTAACTAGTGATGTCTCAATCCTTTGTAGAGAATTTGATATTCCTGCTATCGTTGGAGCAACAGATGCATCCAATATACTAAAGGAGGGGAACCTGGTAAGGGTAGATGGGAATTCTGGAGTTGTATATATGGAGACCGATCCTAATGTTGTAAAGAAAGTTAAGGAAAAGAAGGAAGATATACATCCCGTTATAGAGGCTTACAGCTCAGGAGATCTCTCGGGGATTGATTTGTTAGAGGAGAAAGCTGTGGAGATAGATGGATCTGAAATACCTAAAGACCCCACCCTCTCGCCTACGGCGACGAAAGTTTTCATTACACCATCACTTGATGTCGATGAACTTAAAGAGTATGTAGGTAATTCCCACGGTATTGTGTATGTTGATTTAGACAGGATAATGATAGAGGAAGGTAGACATCTAATGGCGTATGTTGAGGATAAGAAGTTCGTTGAATATGCAAATAAAGTATCTGAGAAGATTGTCCAGCTTGTGGAGCTTGCCCAAGGAAATGAGGTTGTTTTAACTGTGGGTTCAGCTACTGCAGGAGAATTTAGAGAGATAACTAAGGGAAAGAGTCTAGAGGAAGATGAAGTTCCTGATTCGTATTTCGGGCTTAGGCACTATCTTGAAAATGAGAAATTTTTAAGGCGAGTATTAAAAATAGTCAAAAGGGTTAGAGACCTTTATAAGAAACGAAATGTAGCACTTGGAATACATGCTCCAATGAATGGTCAGAGCATGAGAGCTTTTAAGAAAACACTCTCAAGTGTAGGCTTAAGAAGAAGCTCTACTTTTAATGTGTATGCAGTAATTGATAGCCCAACGGAGGTAATTCTTGTAGATGAAATTGTTCAAACCAAAATAGATGGCATAATTCTCAATATGCCACGTATTGCAAAACAGATGCAAGGAATAGATATCAATGATGAAAAAACTGCTTATACTTTGTCTAGTAATAGTATGTTAAAAGTGGTCGATAATGTTATAGATATACTCAAATCAGAGAAAGCAAAAATAATTGTGGTATGTGAGGAGGATGAGAAACTGGTGAGAGAGTGTGTGAGAAAAGGGGTCTATGGTATATCAGTAGAACCTAAGGCGATTAAGAGTATGCGTAAGCTTGTTGCAGGGCAGGAAGCACAGTTAATACTAAGTAAATAGCTTGTTTCTATGCTATAATCCACCATTATGCCTAATACTTCGACAACTCCAATGATGGAGCAGTATAGTAGCTTTAAAAATCAGTATTCGGATAAAATAGTACTCTTTAGGATGGGGGATTTTTTTGAGACATTTAATGATGATGCAAAAACAATCTCGAAAGTCTTAAATATTACACTAACGACTAGAGATAAGAAGAGAAACCCTACTCCACTTGCGGGATTCCCACACAAGGCAATTGATCAGTACTTACCAAAATTAATAGATGCGGGGTACTGTGTAGTTGTTGTAGATCAACTTGAAGATCCTAAGCTGTCCAAAGGTATAGTGAGAAGAGGTGTAACTAGAATAGTGACACCAGGTACCCTAGATGGTGAGCAGGCAGATAGCATAAGAAATTCCTTCTTAGTGGCGTTTTACAATAATAAAAATAGTGTTGGAGTATCGATTTGTGATATGTCTACTGGAGAATTTGAAACCTTAAAGATCTCTTCAAAAGACCTACAGAGCATAATCTCTTCATACAAACCATCCGAAATTCTTCTTGTAGAAGGTAGTGAGAAATATGACTTCGGTAACACGGCAATTCAATTTGTACCAAAGGAGACAAGAAATAGCACATACGCAAAAGAACTTGTGCAAGATTTCTATAACGTAAACTCATTAAAATCCCTGAGCTTACAAGAAGATGAGCAACTGATATCTGTGGCTATGATCCTTAAGTATATAAAAGACACTCAATTAATGGAGCCAAGGCACATTCAGAAGCCCAGACATATAAATATGAGTGGAAAAATGATATTGGATAGGGCCACTATTAGAAATCTTGAATTGGTAGCAGGTGCTTACAGTAATAGTACTCAAGATTCCCTCTTCTCGGTAATTGACCAAACTGAAACTAGGATGGGCTCTCGCCTACTCTATCATTGGATTCTAAATCCCTTGATTGACAAAAAAGAGATAGAAAAGAGATTGGATATGGTACAAATGTTTGTAAATGATAGAGATCGACTTAATAATATTAGAGAGCAGCTTGCCTCTGTTAATGACATTGAGAGAATAGCAGGAAAAATAGGATTGGGTCGTATTAATGCTAGGGATTTTAATGCCCTGCAGACATCTTTGGAAGCAGTGTTAAATATATCTAAGCTATTAAATGATAAATATATCTCAAACAGAAAAGGACTTGAAGATATTATTAAGGATATAGATAAAGCCATTGCTGATGATCCACCCAATATAATTACAGAGGGGAAAATAATTAAGAAGGGATACAGCAAAGAAATTGATGAACTGAGAGAGATTACTTCTGATAGCAAAAGTTGGTTAAAGAAATTTGAGGAGGAGGAGAGAAAGAATACAGGAATATCTTCTCTAAAGATTAGCTTTAACAAGGTCTTTGGATACTATATAGAGGTTACTAAGACCCATCAGGATAAAGTTCCCGATAGATATATTAGGAAGCAGACACTTGTTAATAGTGAAAGATATATCACAGAAGAATTAAAGGAGAAAGAAAACATAATACTTAATTCTCAAGAAAAATTATTTGAATTAGAGTACGAACTTTTCTCTGAATTTAGACAGAGTTTTGACAATAAAATCGCTATTTTGCAGGAAGTTGGTAAAAAAATAGCTAGATTAGACGTACTCTCAGGTTTTGCTAATTTAGCAATCGTTTCTAACTATGTAAAGCCTGATATCTATGATATAGGGGAAAGCGATGGTATCATTGACATCAGAGATGGAAGACACCCTATTGTGGAATCAAGAATCGATGAGGGCTTTATATCAAATGACGCGTTCTTAGATTTTGAAAATGCGAACATGAATATCCTCACAGGGCCAAATATGTCCGGCAAGTCTACTTTTATTAGGCAGGTTGCAACCATTATCCTTATAGCCCAGATAGGATGTTTTGTACCTGCTAGTAGTGCAAAGATTTCTTTGGTAGATAGGATTTTCACAAGAGTTGGGGCAAGTGATGACCTTAGCAGTGGAAGAAGTACTTTCATGGTGGAGATGGATGAAGCAGCAAATATTGTAAATAATGCAACAAAATATAGCCTGGTAGTATTAGATGAAATCGGGAGAGGAACTAGCACATATGATGGTGTTAGTATTGCTTGGGCTCTTGCAGAATATCTTGTTGAAAACATTAAATGCAGAACACTGTTTGCAACTCACTACCATGAGCTACTTCGTCTTGCTGAAAGGATTCCAGAGAAGATAAAGAACCTTAATGTTTTAGTAGAAGAGGATCTTGAAAGTGGGACAGTTATCTTCCTTAGAAAAATTGTAGAGGGTGGTACAGATAGGAGCTACGGTATATATGTAGCAAAGATGGCAGGCCTGCCAGAGAAAGTGATTAGTAGGGCAAATGAAATACTTGAGGGTTTTGAACAAGAAAAGCTATTTGATAATGAAAATGAGATAAAGGACCTTGGAGTACTCTCAGATAAGGGTAAGGAAATTGATAGAACCCTTTTTCAGTATCCTCTTTTTACATCAAAAGAAAGCGATATAGAAAAAGAAATTCAAGAAATAGATCTGGATAATATTACACCGCTGGAAGCCCTTGGAAAGATTAATGAATGGAAGAAAAAGGTTTAGAGGATGTAGTAGCCACACCCATATCGATTCCTTATCAAATCCCTACCAGTACATAGCTTAATTTTCTTGCGCACTCTATGTATTACTGTACTGATGTATGTATTTGAATAGGATTTGTCCAATTTACAATTAAGGTATTTCACTATTTCATCTTTGCTAACGAAGTTATTTTGTATAAGCAATTTTACTATTAGAATCTCTCTTGGAGTCAGTGGTAAGTATGTGTTTTGATACATCACAATATTGAAATTCTCGATATATTTCAAGAAATTAGATTCGTAAATTAACTTATATTTTAAGGGGATACAATTAATGAGTTTCTTACTTCTTAAAAGTAAATCTTCGTTATTATATGGCTTACAGATGTAATCATCACATCCATAGCTTAATAGGGCCCTTTTAGTTGCACTATCATTGGGTATTATCCCTAGTACTTTTGTCTTTAGGCGATTCCTTTTTATACTCTCTAATAATTCCAGAAGTAGTTGATGTGCCTCATCGGTCTCTATACAGAGAAGATCAATATGTTGCTTATTTACTATTTCTGGAGCTTTTTGTATGTTAGAAGAGGTAATTCTCCATATCTTTTCCTCCTCAAGAGCCGGCATACAACTGTTACAAGTTTTAACAGTAACAACTAAAACTCTTCTTTGTTTAATTGTAAGGTTTTCTTTAGGTAACGTCAGATATTTTATTAGAAACTCAAATCTTAGTATATAGAGTGTTAATTCTTATAAATAGACTAAGGATTATATTGTTAGTTGTGAGAAGTTTCTCATTGAGATTTTTTGCTAAATCGCATATATTATATGTAGAGTTATTTATAATCAAAAAATTATGAAATACAGTATGTCAATGTCATCGAACAAAGCAAGAAAGGATAAAAGATCTCCTCGAGCGAAAAAGAGAAAGTCTTCAGGTATTAGTAAAATCAACAGATTTAAAAGATTGAGTGGTAAAAAGAGCAAAGTAAGTAAATCTAGCAAGAAAGGCTTCCTAGGTATTGAGAAGGAGAAATTTAGGAAATTCCTTTATATTTTTGTAGGAGTTCTATTTTTCTTAGGCTGTATAGCAGTATTATCAGCGGGTGTGTATTTGAAAAACCTAAGAGACTCCTTACCCTCTCCAGACCAGCTAATTGAAAGAAGCTCCGATCAAAGCACTAAGATATATGATCGTAACGGTGAATTGCTTTATACAGTATATGGTGATCAAAACAGGGAGTTTGTGCCTATAGAGAAAATCCCAGAACATACTAAATGGGCATTACTTGCTGCTGAGGATATAGAGTTTTATCAACATAAAGGGTTAGATTATTCTGGTATTGTGATGGCCGTTATCCAAAATGCTATGGCTCGTAGAGTTGTACGAGGAGGTAGCACATTAACTCAGCAGCTCGTTAAAAACACAATACTTTATGACATTTTAGGGGATGAAGCATACGACCAAACTTATTCTAGGAAAATCAAAGAGGTTCTTATTACTATGCAGGTTGAACAGAGTTTTACTAAAGATCAGATTTTACAGATGTATATGAATGAGATCCCACTTGGAGGTGTTAATTATGGTTATCAGGCAGCATCTAAGGCACATTTCGATAAGGATGTAAGTGAGCTTACTCTTGCAGAAAGTGCTCTTCTAGCAGGAATTATAACTAACCCAAGTATTTATTCTCCGTTGTATGGCACTAACCCCGATTTGGCCAAGGGAAGACAGGAATGGGTCCTTGACCAAATGCTTAAAAGAGCTTCATTTACAGGTGTAACTGAAGAAGAGGTCCAGGCAGCGAGGGATGAAGAGATAAAATATGGTGGAGGAAGAATCGATATAAAAGCACCTCACTTTGTTTTCTATGTAAAGAGGCTGTTAGAAGATGAGTATGGGGTTGATCGTGTCTCTACAGGAGGTTTAAAGGTTACAACATCTTTAGATTATACTATCCAAGAAATTGCCCAAGAGGAGCTAGTCGCTGGTATACAGAGTGCAAATAGGTACAATCTTTATAACGGTTCTTTAGTTGCTATTAACCCAAACAATGGTGACATTATAGCTATGGTAGGTTCTGTAGATTATTGGAATACAAGCGATCCTAGAATTGATGGGAATGTAAATATTGCTACTAGCCTGCGACAGATGGGTTCTTCCGCCAAGCCTTATGCCTATTTAGCAGCTATTACCCAAGGATATGGACCTTGGACAGAGGCTCCTGATATACAGATGACTTTTGGTGGTTATAAACCAGTTAACTGGGATAGAACACATGATGGTTTAATGACTGCTAGAGCGGCTTT
>JBAYNT010000014.1:0-12667 GCA_041678645.1 Candidatus Dojkabacteria bacterium | reverse complement strand
CATTGGGATATGATACAAAGTTATTCGATGATTCCGGCTCTTTTTCAAAACTATATACAACCCCTACACCTGTTTCTTCTTTTTTCAGAGGGATATAGCATTTACCATTGTCGTCAGGAAAATAGTTAGTTTCAGAAGTAGTAACAACATTTGCCTTTTCTCTATTAGCAACCTCTTGAGCAACATTCATCCCATTTTTTGCAAGTCTTGCCATATATTCAAGCCTTTCTGCTTGTATCAAGTCTTTCATTGCACGGCCAGATATAGATAGAAATACTGCAGATACAATACCCACAACGACTATGGCTATAAGGACTTCTATAAATCCTAAAGCTTTAAATTGTTTTTTAGCAATGACTCTATCCTTCATCTTCTATATACTCAGTTATTTTAGTTCTCCCTGTTAAATTTTTTACCGTGAGTGTCTTATTTTGTCCAAAGTTCTTCATAAAGACGATATCTAAATCTTCATCTACCCTTGTTCCATCTCCTTCATAAAGAAAGGCTCTACCTGATACTGATTCGAATAGAAGAAACCTTATCTTACTCTCTATTTTCACATCATCTTTAAGCCCGAGGGTGTGGTTCATGTACCCCCCTAAACGGAGTAGCCTGTTTTCGGTTGTGTTATCACATTTTGAGCCGTTGGAAATCGTGGAGGGAATTTTGCCATCAGAAGAATTTTCAGGATCATCATATGGATACTCACCTTTGGTTAAGGGGTTACCAAAATCCTCAAATTCTGAACACCATTTAAAGAATGAGTACTGACCATTCCCCTTGCGAACACCATTAAAATCTATGCCTACACCATATAGCCAATATTCATCAGATTTTCTCTCTAAGAGCATAGATGCTCTCTGTAGGACTAGGATATCACTTTGTAGGTTAGCAACATCTTGGTTAAATCTAGTCGTTTCTGTAAAAGAAGCGTATGCACTAAAACCTAGACCCATAAGTATAATCAAGATCGACATGACTACTAGCATTTCCATTAGTGTATAGGCCTTAAATTTTTTCACTAGGCAGTTAATTAATTTTAATTAGCGAATTTCCCGTCTTTCCAATCTGAATCATCGATAAAAGATAGGTATTCGCTTACTTCTTCTACTTCTAACTGTTCTCTGGGTATTGGATTATTTTCCGGGATATAGCCAATACCTGTACCAGTACAGTATGCCCCACCTTTATACTCGTCGTCAACGCCTCCTAGTGAGACACAAACTAAAAAGAATTGGCCCAAATCATCTGAGACATAATAGTATGTAGCATCTGTACCGCCATCAAAGGGAGTTACTTCTAAATACTCTTTTAATATCGCATCATCTCCTCTATATCCTAGAGCAAATGCAAAAAACTCTGTGCTAGGTTGACAGTTTTCTGCGTTTATACATTTAGGGACATACCCTTTCTCATTCTTATATTGAAGCAGCGTTCTCTCAAGCGTACGTGCGGCATCCATATGTTGTATCCTATTAGACCTATTAATAGCCCATCTACCTACAGATATCGCCAACCCTATTAAGATTATGAGGATACCCATCACGATTAGGACCTCTATTAGTGTAAAAGCTTTACTTTTTTTCATAAAATTGTAAATGTTAGAGCTAAGTACTTCAATATTAGATCTGCATAGGCAACTACTACAATATATCCTAAAGTGAAGAAGGGTAAAAGGGGTAGGGCGGTTTTCCTGTTGTATTTTTTAGTAGCGAATCCTACTATGCTTATTATAGCTGCGATGAGTATTGATATCCAGAAAAGTAACCAGAATTGCTCGGTATTTAAGAATGCGCTTAGTGATAGCAGTATTAGGAAGTCCCCAAAGCCAAATCCTTCTTTGAAATTTTTAAAGCCATACATAATTATTAGGAGTATGGTTATACATAGTAAGAGTATAAGGCCGGATGGTAGAGCATTTAGAGTAAGCACGCCCTCAACTATAGAGTTAAATATTAGATATATGATACTTAGTGCTAGGAATGCTAGAGTAGGGGTTTGTGGTATGGCTTTGTACTGTATATCGAAGTAGGTAAGGCTAAAGAGTATTAGGAGTATTGGGTATGTGTGCCATGGGGAGTTGGTATAGTAGAGTAGGAATAAAGATATCCCCAGGAATAGCTCTGATAGAGGGTAGTATGTATTTATTTTAGTTTTACATTTACTACATTTTCCTTTAGTAAATATGTAAGAGAGTATGGGTATTAGGTCGTACCATTGTAATTGTTTTTTACATTTCTCACAGTGAGATGGTTTAGTAAATATCTCTGGATATTTATATTCTTTATCTATTCTATACATTAGAGCGTTTAAGAAACTTGCTAATACAAGACCCAGAAGAAAGAAATAGATGTGTAGGATTATTTGCATGTTTTAATTATACAGGATAGGGGGTATAAGAAAACTCCCCTCGGAGGAGGGGAGTAAAAAACCGAATTCTAAACAACTCTATTCCCAACCATCACCGTCCCATACCTGCTGCATATCAAATGTCTGCGCATTGGGTGAAGTGTCGAATTCTGGTCCTCTGGAAATAATCTTGTCGGTAACTTTGACTAAACCTGAAGAAGTAGAGCCGAAGCCATTACCATTGCAATAGAATTCCCCTTCCCTTCCAGCCTGGTCAGCCTCACCATATAGTGAAACACATATGACAATCTCCTGTGCTAGACCATCTGTATCATAGAAATATGTGGCTGCAGTTCCCCCATCAAATGCACCATCATCTAAATATTCCCCTATGTAATACTCTTCTTCGTCGTTAGCGAGCATCTCTGTGAATTTGACACCTTCACCAGGAACAGGATATCTTCTATTGTCAGCATAGTAAGCCTGCATTGCGGTATAAATGTTATCTACAGCGTTCTGATGTGCTACATCATTAGCCCTATTGATAGCAAACCTACCTGCTGTAATACCAACTGCCATAAGTATGATTATAATACCCATGACGATAAGCATCTCAACAAGTGTGAATGCTTTAAAACTCTTTCTCATATATTTATTAAATAAAAAATTATATATATCTATACAACTAAATTACACCAATACATACCCTCTGTCAACTAAGTCATTACAGAGGACAACTGGAACATAGGCATATATACGGCCATAGCTATAAAACCAATAGTAACCCCCATTACAACAAGAAAAATAGGCTCTAAAATGGAAGAGAGATTAGACGTTGCTTCATTAACCTCCTCCTTAAAATATGTAGCAACCTTTTCTAAAACTACATCCAAATTACCTGTCTCCTCACCAACAGCAATCATGCTACTAACCAAAAGAGGGTAGTATTGACTACGGGCAATTGGAACTGTAAGTGAACCACCCTTTTCAACTTCATCTCTAGCATCTAAGATTACATCTCTAAATAGAGAGTTTGATAACGATTTTGCAGAAAGCTCTAAAGCCTGAAGTATAGACAAACCACTAGAGAGAAGAAGTGCCATTATTCTCGAAAACTGTGCCACCTGAGTTTTAGTTACCACATCCTTAACCACAGGGATCTTAAGAACTATCTTGTCCATGACCCTCTTTCCTTTCTCTGTACCAAAATACACCTTACCACCGACTCCTAAAACTACAACAACAACCAATACTGCCCACCAGTAGGTTGTCATAAAATTACTCATGTTAATCAGTAGGGTAGTAGTCCATGGAAGCTCTGCATCAAATTCGGAATATATATCAGACATAGCGGGTACAAGTATAAACATAAGCAAAAGAATAACCGCAACGATAACAAGAAGAATAATTGCCGGATATATTAGAGCACCCTTAAGTTTAGAACCTAACGATTTCTTTTCTTCTAGCTCTACTGCTAACTTCAAAAGGATTACATCTAATTTACCACTGGACTCACCGGCTTCAATTAAGTTTAAAGTCACTTCATCAAAAATCTCCTCCTGAGCTCTAAAGGATTCCGCTAAACCTTGACCAGATTCCACACCCTTCTTTACACTACTAATTACATTACGAAATTGCGGGTTGCTAGCCTGAAGCCCCATAATTTCAAGAGACCTTGTAAGAGGAAGACCTGCCGACACCATCGTAGCCATCTGCCTCATAAAGATAACCTTGTCATTTAGGGGTACGCCACCTATATTAATTTCACTTAGTTTCTCTAGATTAAAATCAAAAGAGTCTTTGATGTTAACAATTACCAACCCTTTATCATGCAATATTTCTGCTACAGCAGCCTCATCTCTGGCAGAAATACTACCTTTTACCTCTTTTCCATCTACTGTTCTCGCAGAATATTTAAATTTCTTCATATATTATCTATGATTTAAGTAATCTAGAAACTTCCTCCGGGTATACCGCATACTCCTGTGCCGTTTTGATACTAATTACACCCTCTCTAACTAAGTCAACCAACGATCTCTCAAGTGACACCATACCTATATCTGAGCTCGTTCTAATTACATTGTCGACCTGATAAGTCTTACCTTCACGAATGAGATTTTTAACAGCAGGATTGATGAGCAGAATTTCTGCCACCGCTCTTCTACCTCCATGGTCTAGAGGTATTAGTCTTTGGGCTATTACAACCTCTAAGATGTTCGAAAGCTGAGCCCTAACTTGAGATTGTTGCTCCTCAGGAAACACATCTATCATTCTGTCAATACTCTGAGCAGAGTTATTGGTATGTAAAGTAGCAAAAACTAAGTGCCCTGTTTCTGCTAATGTTATAGCTGCGGAAATTGTTTCGTAATCTCTCATCTCTCCGACTAGGATTACATCAGGATCTTGTCTCATTGCACTTTTAAGAGCAATCGGCCATGAGTGGGTATCCTGACCCATCTCTCTTTGATCGATTAAAGATTTCTTACCCTCAAATACATACTCTACTGGGTCCTCAATAGTAACTATTTTGTAAAATTTATTCCTATTTATATCCTCGAGCATAGCAGCAAGAGTCGTACTCTTACCATGTCCAGTAGGACCAGTGACTAGTATCATACCCTGCCTTAGCTTAGTAAATTGATGATAGATCTGAGGTAATTTAAGCTCTTCTACTGTTCTGACCCTGCTAGGTATTAACCTAAAAGCTGCTGAGAGAGTTTTCATAGCATAGAAGGCATTAATTCTAAATCTGCCTTTATATCTCCCTTCATGAGTATAGGCGAAATCTATCTCCTTATTTACCTCAAGTAACTCCCTTTTATCATCACTAAGCAATGGTAGTATCAATTCTTCTGCTTCCATTGGATCTATTATATTTTCACTTACCTCCTCTAATTCTCCATCTACACGAATAATTGCTGGATATCCTACAGATATGTGTAAATCGGATGCACCTTTTTCTATAGTGTATTCTAGTAACTCTGTAATTTTAATATTCGCTGGCATTCCTACCACAGGATCCTTTTGAATATTTTCATTATCCTTTTTGACACTTATCTCAGGCATTGTGGTATCAAGATCTGGGTTATCAATAGTGTCAGGTGGGGGAGTAGTGCCAAGATCAAGAACTCCTATCGCTCCTTCGTCACTAATCTCTTGTTCTATGATTTGTTCTACAGGTTCAGGTGGCTGGATATCCTTACTCTCATCTTTTGGAGTAATTAAATACTCCGACTCCCTTTTATTTTTTGTGCTCATAGGCTCAGCTAGACTATTGCTCGTAGGAGTCCTCTCTAATGCTTTAGGCTTTTTAGGGTCAGGCATAATCTCATCAAGACCATCTTTAATTGTACCAACTGGGGAAGTATCTATGTTTCCTTGGAAATCACCATAGCCGAGATCTTGCAGAGGAGTTAATTGCACATTATTTTGTGCCGTATCCTGTGGCGCAGTAGTAGGCTGAGGGGTTATCCCATCATTAAAAGTAGGGTACGTGAGATTAATTCCGTTATTCTGGGCAGTATTATCCATTTTTATAATTATAAATTAAAACTACTCTTTAGACACACGCATTACTTCCTCTATTGTAGTCATACCTTCAAAAGCTTTCAAGTACCCATCCTCAACCATAGTTAACATCCCATTGTTTTTAGCTTCTTTCTGTATATCATCAGAAGTGGACTGATCCATTACCATTCTACTAATTTTTTCAGTAACATCCAATACCTCAAATATACCAATTCTTCCAGAGTATCCACTACCTCCACACCTATCACAACCTTTCCCTTTGTAAAGGTAGAATTGGGGCTTGCCATCTGGGCCAACTGACGCTGGCTTCATTACAGATGAGCCGCTATCACCCTTCTGCTTTTTAGCTTCAACCACCTGATTGATATATGAGACAATATCGAATTGTGGGACATCGCTAAACTCTTCTAAGATATCATCTATTATTTCCTGTTCTGCTGGATAAGCCTCTATACAGTGCTTACAAATCCTTCTTGGAAGCCTTTGAGCAGCTATGACTCTCATAGTAGAAGCAAGAAGATATGGCTCTACACCCATATCGAGAAGTCTAGGTATAGCCGCAGGTGCACTGTTAGTATGTAAAGTAGATAGGACCAAGTGCCCTGTGAGGGAGGCCTGTATAGCAAGCTCTGCCGTTTCTTGATCTCTAATCTCTCCAACCATGACGATATCAGGGTCTTGTCTAAGTACAGATCTAAGTGCATTAGCAAAGGTCATACCTATATCTGGATTTATTTGTATTTGCGTTACTCCTGGTATACGAATTTCTACTGGATTCTCAAGAGACATGATATTGACCTTTGGATCGTTAATTTTCATTAGGGAAGAGGCAAGAGTCCTTGTCTTACCACTACCAGTAGGCCCTGTAACAAGTACAATCCCGTTAGTGACCTTAATTGCATCAATAAAGATTTTATAAGCAGTCCCACGAAGGCCAGTAGTTTCTAAGGTAATACCAGATGTGTCCGATTCAAGAAGCCTCATTACAACCTTTTCCCCGTGTATAGTGGGCATGACAGAAACACGAATATCTATCTTCTGACCATTAACCTTTATTTGAAATCTTCCATCTTGTGGCAACCTTCTTTCATCAATTTTTAAATTGGAGAGTATTTTTACACGAGACGTAACTGCCGCTGTTAAGTTTTTAGGCAGAACTAAACGTTCCGTCATTACACCATGAATTCTAAATCTCACTCTTAACTTACTCTCCATTGGCTCTATATGGATATCTGATGATGATGCGGTGACTGCATACTGCAAAATTGCATTCACTATCCTTGCTACAGGAGCGTTTCTAAGCTCTGCACTTGATAGCACTTGATTTGCGTCTTCACTAATTTCCTGTATTGGGACATCTACGTCCTCTAAAGCTTCAGTAACCTCAGAGCTCATCATATCGCCAACTCTTTGATCTAGCACAAAGTTTAAGCTCTCTTGGGTTGTTATATGTACCTGTATCTTAGTACCAAAAGGATATTTCTGCTGTATAGCTTGTGTAGCTTGGACATCGAAAGGATCTTTCATGGCGAGCTTGACGTAATCATCTCCACGCTCAAAAGGTACAGCATTAAGGTCTTGTAAAAGGTCAACATTAATCTCCGCTATGACACTCTCAGGTACAGACACCTCTTTTAAATCTATATATGGTATTCCAAATATCTCTGATTTTGCCTTTGCTATTGTCTCATTATCAACAACATTTAGCTCGTTTATAATAGCCTCTTCACTCTTTGGAGATTTTGCTCTTTCGACACGAACTCTATTAGAATCCTCTTTGGATATCAGCTCCTTATTCTCCAAGTACTGTAGTAATGTAATCTTACTCATAGGGCAGTTATGATTTTATATCTATGGTAAATGATATTGGAAAGAAGTCGGATAGTCAAACGTTTATCTAAACCTGTAATATCGAAGCTTCAGATAGAAGTCATAGAGCTTTTGTAGGGGATGAAGAGCCTTATTAAACACATATTCATAGGTTCTCTCAATTTCTTCCAAGTATCCACCGAAGCCTCGCTTATACTGCGAATATCCAAACCCTGGATTTTTGGGAGTATATTTTTTCTCCGGTAAAACACCCCAGCTATTAAACCTTTTAAATCCCTCTCTTTGGCCCAAGAGCATACACTCCCACCTTAGGAGCATAGTAGCTCGCAACCTACTATCCACACCGGTTTGGGCACTGTATAGGGCTGAGACTTCATCACCATAAGAGGAGATAACTATCATTGCCAATATCTTCCCATTCCTTTTCGCTATACCTAATCTTAAAATATCCGAATCTTTCCCAAGGCACTCCCACATCCCTATATGATATCTTTTAGATTTGACTTCGAACTCTTTTCTCTGTCCACTATATTTTAAATATGTGTGGAACAAATCCCAATCCTTCTGCTCTTTAGAAAACTCTATCTCTATACCGCTGTGCCTTGCCTTCCTTATATATGTAGGGTAGTTCTTACTCATACCATGCTCTTTACACCACCTAAGGAGGTCCTCCTCATTCTCACCAACCAAATCTATCATCCAGTTATTTTCAGATTGTATGAAATTAACAGTATGTTTAAATCCACACTTTTGTGGGAGTTTAGATATCTTACTATCCCTTAGAAAAGCAGGGTCAACTTTCAGAGTAGAAATATGCTTCTTCTCCCAAAACTCTTTTAATGCACCAAGTGCCTGAGCATATATTTCAGAGTTGTCTTTAGAAAGTAGTGGACCTCTAGGGCAATATACATATCTCTCAAATCTTGACTTGTTTATGATACACAAAGTTAGGCCTAAGAATTTTTCATTATTAAAAAAGACCAACCTCTTAATTTCATAACCAAGATATTCCTGAAACTCTCCCCACTGCCAAGTCTGAAGAAAAGTTTTTCTCTCACATTGACCTAAGAGCCTGTCCCATTCTTGCTGATTTTTAATTTCAATAGTTTGCATATGGTATATAATAGTAGATTAAAGATGACATATCTAGTAATCACACAACAAAATGATATCACTGACGATAGAACAAAGGAGCTGATCTCCTCACTTTGGTCAAAGGAAATTAATCCTAAAACAATTCTAAACAATCCTGATTTCCATA
The DNA here is from genome assembly GCA_041678645.1 of Candidatus Dojkabacteria bacterium. Classification (GTDB taxonomy): domain Bacteria; phylum Patescibacteriota; class Dojkabacteria; order SC72; family SC72; genus WOZL01. The sequence continues at coordinate 3,699 of JBAYNT010000014.1, read as the reverse complement.
TAATCGATGGTAGGCTAGAAAACTCAATAGGGATAGAGGAGGTGAAATTGTTACAAGAGGATATGCAATACAAACCTTTCCAAGAGAAGGTGCAAGTTGCGGTGATTTTAGACGCAAAGAAGCTAACTATACAAGCACAAAATGCCTTCCTTAAAACTTTAGAGGAAAGCTCTGATAGTACTGTATATATCCTCCTTGTAGGAAACGAAAAAGATCTGCTTCCTACAATCGTGTCAAGGTCTAAGAAGCTGTATTCAAAAACAAAAATGGTGAGAAAATCTTCAGATTCGGGAGACGAAATGTGCTTTGAGAACAATGATCTGATATACTGTTTCTCACTCTTTGAGCAGATTGCTAAAGACAAGGCAGAGAGCTTAGATTACCTTGATAAATATTTAGACTCTTTACAAGAGAGGCTCAGAAGTGGTATTAAGAAGGGTATTAGTATTGAAGATATTACTCAAAGAATTTCTTTAGTAAATACTACTATGAGACAGATTAATGCTAACGGTAACAGGAGGCTGTTACTAGAGAATTTGTATCTACAAATCCAGAATATTACATAGTCTGACACTTAACATTTGGGTGAAAAACACGTAGAATATAGGGTATCTCAGAAACTAGATAAATTGCAAAAAACTTCTTGAATATGGCAAAAACTAGCACTTACGGAGCATCTAATATCCAGGTTTTAGAAGGGTTAGAAGCTGTACGAAAAAGGCCCGCTATGTATATCGGTTCTACCGACAGTATGGGTTTACATCATATATTTACAGAAATTTTAGATAACTCTGTTGACGAGGCTATCGCAGGTTTTTGTGACCATATATGGGTAACCCTTAATAAAGATAACTCTTGTACCGTAAAGGATAACGGAAGAGGTATCCCAATAGAAATACACCCACAGACTAAAGTTTCCACATTAGAGACTGTAATGACTAATCTCCATGCTGGAGGTAAATTTGACCAAGGCGCTTACAAGGTCTCTGGTGGACTTCATGGTGTGGGTATGAAGTGTACTAATGCTCTTTCAGAGAGCATGGAAACTATTGTTTGCAAGGATGGAGGAAGGTATAAACAGGAGTATAAAAGAGGGATACCTCAATATCCTGTCAAAAAAATAGGAACATGTAAAGAAACGGGTACCGAGCATACCTTCAAACCTGATCCTGAGATATTTGAAGAAACAGAGTGGAATTTTAAAACAATTGTAAAGAAGTGCAGACAGCATGCATATCTCACAGCAGGCCTTTGGTTCACTATTGTCGATGACAGGGTAGAGGAGGGGGAAAAGGGTAAGGTGTTTGAACTATATTTTGAGGATGGTATTAAATCGTATGTCCAATTTCTCAATATTGACGAGAAGGTAATTTCACAACAACCTTTCTATATGAATAGGGAAGTTGATGACATATGGGTAGAGATAGCTATACAGTACACCGACGGTATGGATGAGAACGTTATGTGTTACACCAACAACATCATCAATCCAGAGGGTGGGACTCATTTAGCAGGTTTCAGAATGGCCCTTACGACTGCTGTTAATACATACTCTCAAGAAAACGAATTACTTAAAGGTGTAAAGGATGCTTTAAGCGGAGATGATGTTAGAGAGGGCTTGACTGCTGTTGTATCGGTAAAGGTCACAGACCCTCAATTTGAAGGGCAGACAAAGATTAAACTTAATAATCGGGAAGTCAGAGGTGCTGTTTCTAGTTTGCTTAGAGATGAGCTCCTTACATATTTCAATGAGAATCCTGATATCGCTAAGAATATAATTGGTAAGGCCGTATTAGCACATAGAGCAAAGGTCGCTGCTAAGGCAGCTAGAGATGCCATCGTAAGAAAGAGTGCTTTAGAGAATTCTACGTTACCTGGTAAACTTGCAGATTGTATTAGTAATGATCCTGTAGATAGTGAGCTATATATAGTCGAGGGAGATAGTGCAGGTGGGTCGGCAAAACAAGGTAGAGATAGACACACGCAAGCTATATTACCACTCAGGGGTAAGATCATTAATACTCATAAATATAGGGTCGACAGAGTTTTAAATAATAATGAATTTAACTATATAACCACAGCACTAGGAGTTGGTATAGGTGATTCATTGGACATTAACAAACTCCGATATCATAAAGTAATAATTATGAGTGATGCTGATGTGGACGGTTTGCATATTACTACGCTTGTTCTAACACTCTTCTTTAGATTTTTTAGACCTCTAATAGAAGCAGGATATATATATGTTGCACAACCACCTCTTTTTAAAGTAGAAGTCGGTAAGAAAAAAGAATATTTTATAAATGAAAAAACAAAAGATGCCTATGTCCTTAAAGCAAAAGATGCAGGTAAAAACCCAGTAGTAAATCGATTTAAAGGATTGGGTGAAATGGATCCTGAACAGCTTTGGGATACTACGATGAGTCCGGAAAGCAGAGTACTAAAAAGAGTTAAAATTGATGATGCTCAAGAAGCGGAACACGTATTTGAAATGTTAATGGGTAGTGAAGTCCCTCCAAGAAGACACTTCATCCAAAAGCATGCAAATCAAGCTATATTAGATGTTTAATTCAATAAAATGCCAGAAGAAATAAAAGAAACAACTCAAGAAGGATCAACGGACATGTTAGAAGCGGGGAAGACATATAAGCCAGGAGAAGTTTTCCCTAGAAGTATCGTTGATGAGATGAAATCTAATTTCATCGACTACTCAATGTCCGTAATTGTATCTCGTGCACTACCTGAAGTGAAAGATGGACTTAAACCTTCTCAAAGAAGAATTCTTGTCGCAATGAATGATTTGGGTCTAAAACCTAGTGCACACTTTAGGAAATCTGCAAAGATCGCTGGTGACACCTCTGGTAACTACCATCCACACGGAGAGGGAGTTGTCTATCCAACCATGGTAAAGCTCGCCCAACCATTCTCGATGAGATACACATTAGTACACGGGCAAGGAAACTTTGGCTCTATAGATGGCGACCCTCCCGCAGCTATGCGTTACACTGAGGCGAAACTCTCTAAAATTGCACCAGAGCTACTCAACGACTTAAATAAAGGTACAGTTACATACACACTTAACTATGACGGTACACGACTTGAGCCAACTGTTCTCCCTGCACTTTTTCCAAATCTTTTAGCAAATGGCTCTCAAGGTATTGCAGTAGGTATGGCAACCCAAATCCCTCCTCACAATCTAACTGAGCTAATACAGGCTCTACAAGAGATGGTTAAGAGAGGGAATAAATGGGAAGGAAAAGCGGTATACAACGAATTAAGGAAAGTAAAAGAGATGAAAGAGACAGTACCTCAAACTCTCAATCCTAATCCAGAACACTACTATGAAAACTATGTTGACACGAAACAATTGGATTACCTAGAAGAGATAAAGACAATGGAGAAAAAGCTTAAAGAGTCAGAACAATCTATGTATCCTGACTTTAAGTCTGACATTACTCCATCTGAGTTGATTGAGATTGTTCCTGGTCCAGATTTTCCAACAGGTTCAACAATATATGATCAAAAGTAGATACTTTATGCTTACGCATCTGGTAGTGGAAGAATTCTACAAAGAGCTAAAGCAAGTATTGTAGAGGGAAAGAACAACAGATTCCAAATTGTTATTACAGAAATTCCTTACCAAGTTAATAAAGCATATTTGATAGAGAAAATTGCTGATTTGGTTAAGGATAAAAGAAT
>JBAYNT010000013.1:0-12865 GCA_041678645.1 Candidatus Dojkabacteria bacterium | reverse complement strand
TTGCCCAAGATAATGTCGATACTTCTAAAAAAGGCTCTTAAACTCTCAATATTACCAGCCGTCCTCATGGTCGCTGGGAAGTTTGTTGGAGTTATGGCCCTAATTGTTGCCTACAATCTTCAGTTTGAGGTAGGTAATGAAATTACTGGGGTATTCTCTACCCAAATTTTCCTCTCGGATGAAGCTAGCACTATCTTTGTAAACTCTCTCTCAGATTTAGCTATGTTAGTCGTTTTGGGTGTACCCACACTCTATATGATAGTAAGAACAACTATTTTACAAAGTGCTAAAAACAATCCGCGTACAATTGCTAAGATGGTAAAGTTCAATGTCCTTAAATGGGTTACTAGCAACACTGCTACATTTCTTAAAATCTTTATCTGGTCAACATTTGTTCTAATAGCATCGATAATAACAGTATCCAACTCCTTAAATGGAGAAAGCTATGCATGGGTAGGAGTAGTTGCAGGAGTCCTCTCCCTTCTTTCCATATGGGGATTGGTAAAAACATTTGAAATAGAAACTGACAGGGTATATCCTAATAATAGAGAACACTCATATTTTTAAGATGATAAAGAAAAGAACAAATACAAAATTTAAGGAGATAATGGGTAAGTTTATGGAGCCTATCGCTCTGGGTCTTCTTGCTCTACTCTTCATAATACCCTCAATTGCAGTTATCAACCTTGAACCAATAACAAAAAACCTAAAGCAGTTTACAGATGTCCTCGGCGTAACTACTAGCTCCGAAATAATTGTAAATCTAATAGGTGGAACCCATGAAATACTCAGTGGAGAGAAAGTCTATAAAAATGATGATGGGGAATATATATATGAAGCGAAACTTACTAAAAGAGAATCAGATTTTTACTCAAAACCAATTCTCAGATTAGAGAACCGAACAGATGAAGATAGAGAAGTCGCCTTCTTAGGAACAACACTCAGCCCTACCCGCTCAGATATCGGTTTGGTAATAAATGATCAAGCATATAAATTACAGAGACCTAGTGGAGAATCCGAGAGTGTAACAGTCCTTTTGAGAGCCCAAAGTAAGTACGATGTATATCTTACGGTAGAGAGCGTTGTAGGTATACAGTTTAGCGAAGATTTTGAAATAAAAATTACTGTAGAGTAACTCCTTTCTATAATTCTCCACACTTTGTATAATCCAAGGTATGATTAATCTTGAAAAAATAAGAAATTTCTCAATAATCGCCCATATAGATCATGGGAAGTCGACTCTGGCAGATAGAATGTTAGAGTCTACTAACACAGATACAAGGCACGAAAAACAGGATGAGAGATTCTTAGACAGGTTAGATCTTGAACAAGAGAGAGGTATTACTATAAAACTGCAGGCATGCAAAATGAAATGGAAAGATTATGAATTAAACCTTATAGATACGCCAGGCCATGTAGATTTCTCTTACGAGGTTTCCCGATCTCTGGCCGCATGTGAATCTGCTCTGCTCCTAGTAGATGCCTCACAGGGGATACAAGCACAAACCCTTTCCAATGCAAAAAAAGCATTAGATCTTGGTTTAAAATTAATCCCCGTGATAAATAAGATAGATTTGCCAAATGTCGACATCGAAGCAAGAGAAAATGAAATAGTCGGCCTCCTTGGATTTAAAAAGGAAGATATTATCAAAGTCTCTGGTAAGACTGGCACGAATGTAGAAAGATTACTAGACGAGATAGTAGATAAATGCCCTCGCCCAGGTGGGGATAGCGAGAAGCCCTTACAAGGCTTAATCTTTGACTCTTTCTACGACGAACACAGAGGTGTAGTAGTTGCCGTTAGGATATTCAATGGAAGGATATCGCACAAGCACGGTAAAGCTACAGAACTTCACCTCATTAAGAAACAAGAAAGTTTTACTCCCACAGAGATAGGTATATTTAATCCTGGTATGCAAGAAATAGATTCCTTAGAATGTGGGGAGGTCGGCTATATTGCTACAGGGTTGAAGGATATAAAATATTTTGCTGTTGGAGACACTATATCTGACGACCCCAACACGGAAGGTTTGCCTGGCTATAAAACTCCTAAGGCCAATGTATTCGCTACATTCTTCCCTACTGATACAGATGAGTACGAGCCCTTACAGAAGGCCTTAAACAAGCTTGCACTAAATGATGCTGCCCTAACTTTCACAGACCAAAGGTCCACCCTTCTAGGATCAGGGTTTAGGTGTGGTTTCCTCGGTTTACTACATATGCATATCATACAAGAAAGATTGGAAAGAGAATATAACGTTAACCTTATTATCACTGCACCAACTGTAGAGTATAGGATTAAAACAATTGAAAATGAAAACATCTCAATCCAAACTCCCAGCGAGTTACCAGATCCTAGTCAAATAAAGGAGATCTCAGAACCATGGGTAAGAGTACAAGTATTAACCCCTAATAAGTATATGGGAGATTTAATGAACCTATGCGAGCGTAACAGAGGAGAATATGTGACGACAACATACTTGGATCTGTCTCAAAGTAATGAAGAAAGTATAAAGCTTAAAGAACAATACATCACGATTGAATATGATATGCCACTTGCCTCTTTGGTCTCGAACTTCTTTGATTTATTAAAAAATATCTCAAGCGGATACGCCTCAATGGAGTATGAACTTATAGACTACTTCCCTGTTGACCTAGTTAAGGTGGAAATCTTAGTTAATCGTGAAGAAATACCCGCTCTAAGTTTCCTTGAGACTAGAGATAGAGCAAGAGGAAAAGCCATCAGACTCCTACAGGTTATGAAAGAGGAGATACCAAGACAACAGTTCGCAGTACCTTTACAAGCCTCTATAGGGTCTAAGATAATTGCTAGAGAAGATGTTAAAGCATTAAGAAAAGATGTAACTGCAAAACTCTACGGAGGAGATTACAGTAGAAGAAAGAAGCTTTTAGAAAAACAGAAGGCTGGTAAAAAGAGATTAAAACAAATCGGACAGATAACAATTACTCAAGGGGCATTTCTTGCAATATTAAAAACATAATGATTAAAAGACTCAAGCTAAAAAATTTCAGGAAATTTAAAGATTTAGAATTACATTTTGATTCTAGTATAGTATTGCTACACGGTGATAATGCACAGGGTAAAAGCTCCATACTCGAAGCTATTTACATAGCTTTTAATGGGAAATCTCCATGGTCTGGAGCTGACGAATACGTCCATAACAATCAAAATGGAAGTATCACTAAACACAGTAGGATTGAAATAGAAGTTGATGAAAAAACATATGCTCACTACAAGGACAATAATCGTAAAATATATATGATAGATAATCATAAGACAACCTCTAAAAAATTCTTCTCTCCAAATAGCGCAACTATATTCAATCCAGAAAAAATAGACCTTCTGATGCTCTCACCTACCCGTAGAAGGGATTTCCTAGATGAAACCATATCTTCATTCAACTATGAGTACTCTTCAGTTTTAAAGAGATATAGCAGGCTCATACATCAGAGGAACTCATATCTTAAGAAGCTTTCAAAACAGTTCTACGAGAAAGGAATAATTGCTAGAAATGACCCACAATTAAATTTCTGGACCAGACAGCTTGCCGAGCTTGCGTCCGAAATCTATAAAGAGAGGATCTTGATAATACACAGATTAAAAGAAAAAGATTTCGAGATACAGTACTGTTTTTGCCAAGATAGACTAAATGGAATTCCCGGATTCAAAGGAGATCAAGAAAAAATAAAAGATATAATAAATACGGTATTAGAGGAAAATAAAAAAAGAGATATCGCTACCGGATACAGTAATATTGGGCCTCACAGAGATGACTGGAGGATATTTACAGATCAGGATATAAAAAAATACGGTTCTAGAGGACAAAAACGCCTCGCTATAGGTAACCTGATATTTCGAACACATGAGATGATAGCTCAAGAGATTGGCTATTACCCAACTCTACTTTTAGATGATATTGCCTCAGAACTAGACCAAGACAACACTACGGAGATTTTTGACAAACAAATTATTGGTAAACAGCAAACCTTTATAACGACTGTCGATCCTAAAATTCTTCCAAAATACTTACAGAAAGATACGCAATTTATAGACCTCAACAAGGTCTAAGCCCTTTAATTTTCTCTTCCTTAAAATTCTTAGGGTAAAACTCTACGGTACCATTTTTAAATCCGCTCCATAACCTCTTCAAGTCTGGGTCATGCTTCATGATTATCATGAAGAATAGCTGGCCTAAAAAAGATATGAAGTTTATTGGATAGATAAAATAATTCCTTTTGGTTAACTCCTTCACATCACCTACTTTTAATTTACCTTTGTCTAAGAACTTATCAGAAACCATATATTTATCTTTAAGCCATGAATTATTAAGGAATATCACACTCAGAAAATCTCTGTTATAAATCGGTACCATATAGAGAAGCTCGTTAAGATTGAAAATATCTTCATCAAAAAGTAACCCTCTTTGCTCTGCAAGGAAATTTATACACAACTTATCCTTTACCTCCTTGTTTCTCATTGAGCTACCTTTTGACCTAATCCCCTTCTTGAGGATATTCCTAATATATACACATAGCCTATATATCCAAACCGTATCATTTTTCACCACTATAAATAGGTCAATGTCATCCTCTTCCTCTGCGAATTCAGAGCCGACAGAGCCAGAGATTGCTACAAACTTTACAAACGGTTTCAATATCAACCATCCCAAAGATTCTTTTGCTATTTTCAATTTCCTCCCTATAATATTCTCTCTAGACTCTATAACTAAAGGTATATCTGACTGCTTTTTCTCAACAGCCCATACCTCTTTTACCTTTTCTATAGACAGATTAGATGGTATATTAGACCTAAACTCGTACAACTGATGGATATGAGATTCAAGTCTATCTGTGTTTTCGTTCATCAATATATAATAAAACAAATATTATCGGTTATTCAAACACTTTTCTCGCTATGGTAAACTAAATATAATATGAGACAACATCCAATACCACAAAATGTCTTAGATGTAGAATTTAAACTCTTTACTAAGTTTACACTAAAAGAGTTTGCATATCTTGTGGCAGGAATAATAAGTGGATCTGTTTTCCTGCTACTAAACCGTCAAGTGGGCCTCCCCGGCCTTATAGCTTGGCCTGCCTTCATTGCGCTTTCTGCTGTAGGAGCTTTCTTTGCATTAGTTCCCATCAACGATCAGAACGCCGATGAGTTTGTTAAAAATTATTTCACAGCTATTAATAAACCTACACAAAGAGTATGGCTCAATGACCAAATGCAAGAGAATAGGAAAAAACCCGTGATTAATAATGGGAGTAAAGATAAACCCAAAATTATAGGAGGAGATTTGAAAGAGAATCAAGAAATTTTTACAGAGAATCCTGGAGATGACATCTTTGAAACTGAAGCAATCCCAAAAAAGGAAGATCAGAAAACTCAAGTGGAAGCTCCTGCAGCAGCATCTTCAAAGAGCCCTGTTATAAGAATTGGGGCACAAAATATCTCGCAATACCAATTTTCAATACAAAGTGTCGACAGACTCCCTGGTAATATCAATATATGGGTTGGAGATGTAAATAACAGGGGGCTCACAAATATTCCAGTATTTTTAAAAGACGAGGGAGGGAAAGTAATTTTTGCTAATAGGACAGGACCTAATGGGTATTTCTTGACTAACCAAGTCTTCCCTCACGGTGTATACTACATACAGTTTGATCAAAGTATATACCAAATACCGACAATCCAATTACTCTTAGACCAAAATGTCAGTAAAAGTCCAATTAAAATAACTGCTCAATTGAAATAATGGATGCAAAAGAAAGAGCCCGAACAGCTTCATCCACCCAGGGCCATTTAGAGGTTAAAGATATAGTTGACGATTTAGTCATAACTGAAAGTGGCAGTGTTGCATTAGTTTTACAAACCAATGCTATCAATTTTGATCTTTTAGCTGAGTATGAGCAGGATAACAAAATTTATGCATTTGCAGGTCTGTTAAATTCTCTTAATTTCCATATCCAGATATTAATTAGGACTAGGAGAATTGATATTTCTAACTATGTTATTTATCTTAAAAACCAAAAGATAGAAGGTACGTCTAAAGGTTTAAGCAAGATGATGAAAATATATACTGAATTTATACAAAATTTGATAATAAGGAATAATGTCTTAGATAAGAACTTCTTTATTGTTATCCCCTATAATCCTGCGGCTAAACTACCTGGTGCAGGCCTCTTTGGTGCAAAGAAAACCAAAGATGAACAAGAAGCACAGAAGGCAATGAGAAAAGAGCAGCTTTTAGAGAAGGCAAAAATATTTCTATATCCAAAAAGAGATCATATCATCAAGCAGCTCGGACGTATGGGCCTCACAGCTCATCAATTAGGCAATCAGGAATTAATAACAGAGTTTTACACTACTTATAACCCAGATGAGGAGGCTAACTATGGATAAAAACAGTTTTAACAAAAAAATTACCTCACCCGTTATCGATAAGTTGCAGAACTCGAATCCTATTGATAAGTATAAAAACATTCAAACTCAAGTACAAAAAGAAGTCGATATTATTAAAGAGAAAGAGGATTCTCCAAAGACAGAGGCGGAGAGATTGGAAGATACAGTTATACAAGAAAAAAAGAACTTCTTCTTCAGAATGCTTGATAAGCTTTTCAAGAAAAAGATAAAGGAGGAAAAGCAAGAGAAACAGGAGCCTTCTGTAGAGGCTACGCAAAGGCCTTCTGGAGACTTCTCTGGACTTTCATTACAAGATATAATCGCTCCAATTGATCTAGAAGTAGATTTCAATCAATTACAAATGGGAGATTATTATTTCAAAACTTTCTTTATAAGTGGATATCCTAGATTTGTAGGGCCTAACTGGTTGTCTCCGATTGTCAACTTTGAGAATTCATTACGCATAAGTACTTTCTACTATCCTGTAGACTCAAAAACCATCTTAGAGAAACTTAAGAAAAAGATAGGAGAAATGGAGGCTACGCTGTATACCCAAATGGAAGAGCGCAAAGTTATAGACGCTTCCCTGAAAGTTAAACTTGCTGATGCTCAACAGTTGCAAGATTCTATTGCAGAAGGTTCAGAGAAATTCTTCCATTTTGCAATGTATATAACAATATTTGCACCTAATGAAGAACTTCTTGAGAAATACGCCAGGAATGTAACCTCTACTTTGGCGGCCATGAGCGTCACAGCTAAGCAGGCAACTTTACTTCAAGAGCCTGGATTTATTAGTACACAGCCTTTAGGTTTGGACAAGATGTATATAACTAGAAACATGGATACTACATCTCTCGCAACAACCTTTCCATTTGTTAGTTCTGAGCTTACCATGGATCATGGGATTATGTATGGGGTTAATTTGCATAACAATAGTTTAGTAGTCTTTGATAGGTTTGATTTGGAAAATGCTAATTCTGTAGTCTTTGCAACCTCTGGTGCAGGTAAAAGCTATTTTGTGAAGCTTGAAGCTATTAGGAGTCTAATGATGGGAACAGATGTCATTGTCATAGATCCGGAGAGGGAGTATGAAGATCTCTCAAAATCGGTAGACGGTTTGTACATATCTTTCTCTCAAGATCAGGGACACAAGATGAATCCTTTCGAGCTTTCTGGTATAAGCGGAGGAGATGACGAGGATGATGAGCTTAGAATGAAAATGCTCTCCTTGTTAGGGTTCTTCAAAGTCATGTTTGAGGGATTAACAAATGTAGAATCCTCTATTTTAGATAGAGCCCTCATATTAACCTATCGAGAAAAGGGTATAAACTATGATCCTAAAACTCAGTCTAAACAGCCACCTATGCTCGAAGATCTTTACAAGGTATTAAAAGGTATGGCTGAGCCAGAAGCACACGATCTTTCTAGAAGAATGGAAAAATATATTGTTGGGAGTGGTGCTGGGATATTTAACGAGGCTAGTAATTTTGAAATTAACAACTCCTTTACAGTATTTAGTGTTAGAGATTTACAAGACGAATTAAAGCCCCTTGCTATGTACTTAATGCTTGATTTCATCTGGACGAGGATTCGAAAAGATCAAAAAAGGAGATTGTTAATAGTTGATGAGGCTTGGTATATGATGCAAAGAGAAGATTCCGCTAGATTTATGTACTCTATCGCTAAGCGTGCAAGAAAATATTACTTAGGATTAACAACAATTACTCAAGATGTCGCAGATTTTATGAAAAACGATATGGGTAAAGCTATTATTTCTAACTCATCCATACAAATGCTTATGAAACAGAGCCCTTCTGCTATAGAGAAATTGCAGAAAGTATTTAACCTCTCAGATGGTGAAAAGAATTTCCTCTTAAGCTGTGATAGAGGGCAAGGACTTTTCTTCGCTGGCTCTAACCATGTAGGAATTCAGGTCGTGTCAAGCCAAGCTGAGCATGAAGTGATTACTTCGGATCCAAAAGATTTGGAAGAGAAGAGAAGAAAGAAGGATTTGGGGATAGAGGACAACAGAACTATTGAAGAACTAGCTAAGGTTTTTGAGCCCCCTACAATACAACAACCTGCTAGAGAAGCAACCTCTGCAAGTAAACAGCTGTCTATGATTGAGAGGGCTGCACAAAGGCGCAAAGAGGACAAAGTACAGATAGACGAAGAAAGAAATCAATATGAAGAGGAGATAAGGAGAAGATTAGAAGAGCAAGACAAGGAAATGAATCCTCGAAGATATGAGCATCAAAAGACTTTCCAAGATAGGGTTGATGAGAATACTCTCCCAGGTCAGGTTGTTAAAGACAGAAGAGATTTACAAAGGGACAGGCAGCATATGACGCCACAGGGCATGGTTAATTTATCTGAAGAAGATGATGACGGACAACAGCAATACTGATATTGATATAAAAAAATATTTAGTTACACAGAAATCTGATCTTCAAAGTTTCTCGAAGGAAAAAATAAATGAAGATCTAGATGCTATAACTAAATCTGAACTTCGCTCAAAAGAAAGGGCAGGTATTACAATGGGGAGAAAAGAAGATGCCGTTACTAGAGCTATTAGTGCACTCGGTTTGATTAATCCATTTAAAGGGGTTTAGCTTAATGTCCCCTGGTCAGACAAAACGAAATCATTTACATTCTCATTCGTTATAACTATTGGTATGGGAGAGCCTGTTACCAATTTTCTTGCTACAGACCTCACTAATGTGTATATGTTTCTCTCTAATTGTCTTATACCTGCATCAAATCCTATTGGCCTAATTAATAATGGCCAAACCTCATCTCTTATTTGAAGATGCTGATCACTAAGTCCCGTCTCCATAAGAACTTTAGGCAATATGTACCTTCTAGCAATAACCTCTTTTTCCTCGTCAGAATAGCTTGTAAATCTAATAATTTCAACCCTATCTAGGAGTGCGGCCGATAAACCACCCAAGTTATTAGCAGTACAGATAAAGAATACATTTGATAAATCTACAGGAGAATCTATGTAATGATCTATAAAATGCTGATTCTGTTCAGGATCCAATATTTCTAATAATGCGGACATAACATCATTTAGCAACCCTTGCTGACCACTAGACTTTTCAATTTCATCTAACAAAATCACTGGGTTCATACTACCCGTCCTTATTAATGATTTGATTATCTGCCCTGGTTCTGCACCTGCTACATATCTTGGAACCCCCCTTATCGTATTAACGTCCCCTATAGCTCCAAGAGAAATCCTAGAGAATTTCCTGCCCATAGCCTTCGCTATAGATTTGGCTATAGATGTTTTACCAACACCCTGAAGACCAACAAACAGCAATACAGGGGATTTGGCTGTAGCATTTACCCTATTATCAGCAACAGGTGGAACATTGTATGGATTAGAGAAATCTTTGTCCCCTAAGTTAACAGGTTCAGGTATTATATTCGAGATGCCCCTATTTTGGAGCTCCATTACCGCTAAATAATCTAATATCAAATTCTTGATGGTATCCATACCATAATGTGTGGAATCCATTATTTGTTTAGCATTATCTATATTGTAGCTATCCTGAGTTACAACACCCCAAGGTATCCTACTTATCCAGTCAACATATTTATCTATCGTCTCAAATTCTGTGCTGTAATTACCATACCTCGCAATACGAGAGAGTCTAGATATAGCTCTTAATGTCTCTTCCTTAAGGTCTGGAGGAACATTCGAATTTGACAGCTTCTGATGTAGGAGATTTATATCCTCTTGGAAATCATTCTGAGCACTGTTTCTATTATTAATTAAGGCAGTATCATCCATAGAAATATAATAACACAATTACATAACTCTTAGCACACCCTGCTTAATAAGCTTTGCCGCTATATCTATATCCTTACTATCATTATAAATGCCCAAACTGACCCGCATAGTTGGGCCCCTATGAAATTTCTCATGTAAAGGTTGTGCACAGTGGAAACCATCTCTAATACATAAACCTTGAGAGGATAAGAATCCCAAGATCTCTTCACCCTGTTTATTACTATCTACTGTCCCCTCTCTGCACCCAGCAAAGGTAAAGCCTTCTAAATTAAAGGATATAGAACCTAGTCGCTCCTCTTTGCCGAATAGCTTAAACCATTGCAGATCTTCAAATTGAGATAAGAACTGCCCAATTAACTCTCTCTCATGCTCTATAAGACAATCATACCCTCCAATTTGTTTAACCGTTTTCCTAAACCATTGCAATGTTTCTCCTAACACTATTCCATCTGCTATATCTGGAGTGCCTGCTTCAAATCTCCAAGGTAGCTCATTTAAAGAAAAGCTTTCCCTATGAACTTCCTTTATCATTTCCCCTCCACCCATATATGGAGGCATTTCTTCTAAAATTGCTTGCTTAACATAAAGTGCTCCCGATCCAGTAGGTCCATATACTTTGTGACCAGAGAAAACTAGAGCATCACACCCTATGTCTTTTACATCTATTGGTAATCGAGCGACACTTTGTGCAGCATCAATGAACACTTTTGCTCCAACGGTATGAGAGATTTCTGTAATTCTCTTAACATCGTTAATTGTCCCTAAAACATTAGAAATGTGTAGTACAGAAACTATTTTAATCTTATCTCCTAACTCCTTTATTCTCTCTTGGAACCATTCAAGATCTAATTCATACTCTTGATTAACAGGAATATATTCGATATTGAAACCTATCTCCTCTTTTAACATTCGCCAAGGTACGATATTACTGTGATGCTCCATTTCTGTAAGGATAACAGTATCTCCTTTTTGTAAATTACTCTTACCGTATGTATTCACAAAGAGATTTATACCCTCGGTAGAATTACGAACAAAAACTATCTCTTTGTAAGAATTAGCATTTAAAAATTCCGCCACAATCTTATGAGCATCTAACCATTTCTCTGTGGCTTTCTGAGAAAGAAGATGTGCACTTCTATGTATATTGGAATTATATTTACTGTAGTACTCTCTTAGTCCCTCTATTACCGTTTCAGGTTTCTGTGTAGTGGCAGAATTATCTAAATATATTAATGTTTTACCATTAATTCTATTCTTAAATATCGGAAATTGTTTTTTGATATTATTTTTTATCATTTAGATAGTTTTCATACATTTTACTGCCTTGAACCTTCAGATCCCCCTTATACTTACTATTTAAACCTTCACTCCCATATGCTCTCTCACATTTCTGATCTAATTCGTTAAAAGTAATTTGTGCAATTTTCATATCAGGATAGAGTTTAATTGGAAGAGGAGATAAGTTGTAAAGCTCCAAAGTTAATCTCAGCTCATTACCAGGATCTAATAACCCTGCAGTGGCATGTATTAAAAGGCCTATTCTGGCAAGAGAGCTTTTCCCATGTAAAAATCCAACATATTCGTCATTTACTCCAGTAATCTCTCTGATATTTGCTAAAATAAATTCTTTAGGATGAAGTATATATCCCTCTGGACCCATCTTATACTCAACCATGAGTTTATCCATAGGCTCCTTTATATCAATATGAGAGTTATGGCCCCTGTCAAAAAGTAACAGGCTCTTACCCATATGGAGATCATAGGAAGCTGGCTGAAGGTTCTCTTCCTCAAATGGATCTATATTAATTACTCCTCGCTTTATTGCCTCTTTTATACCTTTGTCGCTCAAGACCATGATTTAAGTTTCTGAAGTTAGATTACAGATTTTACCATTTTTCTAGACTATTTTTTAAATAGAGGATCTCGCTGATAGAAAAGTTTTAACCATTCTTGAGAATACCTCGTTTTCACCTTTCTTAAACGAAACATATCATTTATATCTAAGTATAGATTAAACCTAGTTAAATGTGACATCGGTAGAAGATATCTAGTAAATTCTTTTGACATTTCTTCAGACATTTCACTTTTTGACTCATCTCTCCAATTCTTAATATCCGAATATATATCTGTCAGTTTCTTTGAGATAGCTCTTTTTATATCTAAATTTTCATCCAGCTCTTTTGGTAGTAGAAAACTCTTGCTGGTTGGCCTATCTAATTCATTATCTATATCTATGAAATCGGATAGTAGCGGGATATACATTTGGTATTTATTATCTAATAGCTCCAATATGTCTATAAGAGATAAATATCCTGAAAGTGATGCCCCTTTGGATATTGCTATATTACCCAGTTGTCCTTTGCTTATTAATTTGCCAATATTAACCTGATCGTTATAATCAAATTCTAGCTCTCCTTTACTTCCCAATGGGTTTATCAACAGTTCAAAGTTGCTTATTATGTGCTCTACGATATCAGTAGTATATTCAAATTTAAAGCTATGGAGAGATTCTGTATCAATTTTCTGTTGTTTTGGAACCAAATCCTTCAGATATTCTAATATCTGCTTCATAGCGAGAGCTTCTTGAGAATTGGGAGATATCTCAATGTCTGATTTTAATACTGCTTCAAACA
>JBAYNT010000012.1:0-13675 GCA_041678645.1 Candidatus Dojkabacteria bacterium | reverse complement strand
TCTCTTCGTGATAGCATAGCAGCTAGAGGTAATCCAACAATCTTACTTCTACCAACTACTACTACATTTTTACCTGTGACATCTATATCGTATTCGTTTAAGAGCTTGATGATTCCGGTAGGTGTCGCAGGCCCAATAGATTCTCTTTCTACCCATACAGCTCCTAGAGAGGAGTATGTTAAACCATCAACATCCTTAGACACATCTATACTCTCTAAGATATCTTTTGTGTTGAAAGTTTTGCTAATGTTGGTAAGAGGTAATTGAACCATAATGCCGTCTATGAGAGAGTCTTCATTTAGCTTCCTTATAAGGGAGATAATCTCAGCATCTTCTGCATCATCCTCAAATTTATGCAAAACAATTTTAATACCAACCTTTTGCCCTTTTTTCTCTTTCATAGAGACATACTTCTCACTAGCGAAATCGTGCCCAACGATAATGATATCTAATCTAGGTACTCTATGGCCCTGATCTAAGAGATTCTTAACCTCTTCCTCTAATCTCTGAAGTATTTCTTCTGATACTGTTTTACCATCTAATATCGTCATTTATCTGCCTTTTTATAAATATTTTCTTTACTTCTATATTTTACAGGATATCTGATAGCATTGTTAATACCAAAATTATCTGTATTAATACAGCCTATTTACCATCTTTCGCCTTTTTATATGTCTTCCCCTTTTTGCCCATTAGTTCATTCCAGCGACCTGACTCTACTAAATGACCATTTTCGAAATAGAAGACTCTATCAAATTTCTCAAGGTCTTCAGTACTTCTACTGATATATATTAATATTCTTTCTTCTCCTACAAATTCCATAATATCCTCAATCATCTTTGATTTAGATTCGCTATCAATGTAGGTAAAAGGTTCATCCATAATGAAAATGTCTTTATTTCTATATAGCATTCGTGCTATAGCAATCCTTTGCCAATAGCCAGGGGATAGTTCTGTACTATCTGCAAAATTTTTACCTAACCTTGTCTTTTCCTCTATATCACCCCTCTCAAGGAGCTTGTTTAATCCTGTAATCTTTAGGACTTTCTTAAACAGCTTTCTATCTACATTTGTTTTATCAGACCCTATTGTAATATTTTTCTCTAAGGTGAAACTGTAATTTATAAAATTTTGGAATACAACAGAGATACGACTTTTTAACTCTCCCCTTTGAAGTTCCCTTATAGAGAGATCTCCTATCATATAGTCTCCTGAGATGATTTCATACATTCCTGTTAGGATTTTTACTAAACTACTTTTTCCAGAACTGTCCCCACCATAGAACACAACTTTCTCTCCTGGTTGTATCTCCAAACTAACATCTTCTAACACTTTGCGTTCAGGTTTATCAGGGTATGCAAAATCTAATTTCATCAGTTTAAGACTTAATGGTTTGTTAGGTAGGTTGAGAGTCCCATGGCTAACATCTCCAAAATCTTTCCACTCTATAAGTTGGAAGAATTCATCTGCATAGGAGAGTCTGTCTGACATTATTGCTATAGTGTTTAGGACATTATATGCACTGCTATATATTACATCCGTATAGTTGAAAAGTGCTGAGAAGGTACCTATTGTAAGTTTGTTTATAATAGAGTATCCAACTAAATATATGATGTAACCATATTTGAGAACTTGATCGAAAATTGAGGTTGCAATATGATCTATATAGAAATGCTTCTTTCTGCTAAACAAACCTTCCTGATACCCCTCGTTTTCCTTTTTAAGAACATTCTTTATATGTTGGAATGTGCCATTGACACGCAGTTCCTCAAAATATCTATTGTCTAGAGCTAGGTTCGATAAGTAATTAACTAGCTGGAGATTTTCCACTTTCCCTTCCTTATATTTTCTAATCTTTCTTCTCTGAATATATCCTACTATCACTTCTGGCAAAGTGAAAAGTATCAGCAAAAATACAGAGTATCTTAAATCTACGAACATTATGGCGAGAACAGATATTAATCGTACTCCTTGGGAGAGGATGTCAGAAAAGGCAAGATACGATGACAGGAGGGTGTCTATGGAATATGCAGGAACATAGGCAACTAAATCTTGGAATTTTGTGTCAATTATATCTTGTAAGTTCGACTTTGACACCTTGTTAACCATCTCATACTTACTATCTGCCCATACTTTATCTGTTATATTTTCATATATATTTGTCCTCACTTTGTTGCCAATAGTTATTACTATCCATAGCAAAAGGTACATCATTAGATAAAAGAACGAATCTGAGTATATATAGTCCACTATTTTAAAATCAGTAGCACCACTTCTTAGTAAGTCTGCCGTACTATCAATGAAATTACCCATAACAGTAATGTTAAACATCTCTGCTACTGTAGTAACTAGGAAGAGGACATCTCTGAGTACAACCCAAAGTGTGTACCTTCCATAGAAGAATTTCACAATTTGCACTAAGGTCTTGAGTTTACTCTTAAGTTTCTGATTCATGTTAATATACAATATCATTTTAAATGGCTTGAATCTAGATTTGCGAAACAATACTTATTTACAAAATTTGATGTATGAAGTATGGGAAGAGTATTTCAATGATATCCCTAGGAAGAATTTCGTCATTACAAAATTTGGGAAGTATGCTAAGCGCCAGTTAGGATGTTTAAAGTATGCTACAGAGAATACTAAGATTAAAGGATTGTTAAATAAATATGGAGAAGACATAGCTTTACAAGACGTCAATAGTATTTCTGTAATACTTCTGACTAGATACTTTATGGATGAAAGTGTGCCAGAGTTTCTTCTCGTATCAACTCTATCACACGAAATCTCTCACTACGCTCACGGTTTCCATTCTCCTCTGCCAAGAAAATATAGATATCCCCATAGAGGAGGAGTTGTCGAAAAGGAGATGCAAAATAGAGGTTTGGAAGATATCCTCGATAAGAGTGAAGTGTGGTTGAAAGAGAATTGGCTAGATGTAATTAGAAAATATTAAATTAGAGTTCTTATTAAAGAATTGCTGTTCTATATATTCCTGCCTGAGAATTCTTTACAATTCATATATATGGAATATCGTGATATAGGAGAGAGTATTAGAAAATATCGGAGAAGGTTAAATCTCACTCAAGATCAATTAGCAGATAGAGTCGGCGTAACTTGGGAGATGATCTCTAGATACGAAAGGGGTGAGAGTTCGCCTATGAATAAATTGGATAAGCTCTCTAATGCTTTGAATATAAGGGTTACAGATCTTCTTTCAGAGAATGGCTGTGCTGATTACAACATACCTCTTTTTGCAAAAATCCCTAAAGCTTTTGAATTCAAAAGGAAAAACACTACACTCTCGTATAATTGCCCTAGATGGTTAATAAAATTAGACCCTGAGGTTTTTGCAATAGACACACAGTTAGTTATACAGGACAAAGAAATTAGCTCAAAGGAGGGTTATCTTTTTATAAGCCCAAATTCTGAAATTAAGAATTCTGATCTTATCCTTATATCAGATGATAGTAAGTTGAGAGTTGAAGTTTTTAATAATAATGGAGTTATACCTATTGGTAAGGTAATGATGCAAGAAGTTATCTTTAAATAAAAAGAGAGGGCTTAACCCTCTCCTTTACTTTCATTCCTATTGAATGAGATTTATGATTACATCATTCCTCCCATTCCTCCCATCCCTGCTGCTCCACCACCAAAGGCATCTTCTTCTTTTTTAATCTCCGCAACAACTGCCTCAGTAGTTATTAACATTGTACCTACGGATGCTCCATTTACTAGGGCCAATCTTGTTACCTTAACAGGGTCTATGATACCCTCCTTAATCATATCTACGTACTCATCACTCTTAGCATTGTAACCCTTACTCCCACCGCAATTAGCAGCAACTACGGCACCATCTTGTCCTGCATTCTCTGCTATTTGCTTCAAAGGTTCACTTAATATCCCTTTTAATATCTCAATACCTAGCTGTTCGTCAAGATCCTCTAGCTCAACATCTTTTAAGAACTTCTTGGCATTATGAAATGCTAAACCTCCTCCTGCAACTACACCCTCTTCAATAGCTGCTCTCGTTGCGTTTATAGCATCTTCAACTCTCTGTTTCTTCTCCTTAGCCTCAACCTCAGAAGCTGCACCTACTTTAATAACTGCAACTCCACCAGATATCTTTGCTAATCTCTCTTGTAATTTCTCTTTATCATAATCAGAGGAGGTATTTTCTATCTGTGTTTTAATCTCAGTAATTCTACCCTTAATAGATTTTGCTGTAGCACTCCCCTCAATGATTACTGTCTCCTCTTTGTTAACAACAACCTTTTTTGCACTACCTAGATCGCCAACGGTTACAGAGTCTAGTGTTCTACCAATCTCTTCAGAAATAAATGTCGCCCCAGTTATAACGGCAATATCCTGAAGCATTTCCTTCTTCCTATCGCCAAATCCAGGAGCTTTTATAGCCACTACATCTAATGTACCTCTTAGCTTGTTAACTACCAATGTCGCCAATGCTTGATTCTCTATTTCATCAGCGATTATAACTATTGGTTTATCAGCTGCAGATAAAACATTCTCTGCAATAGCCTGTATGTCTTGTAAATTGGAAAGCTTCTTATCGGTTACTAAAATATACGGATTCTCCATAATAGCCTCTAAGGTATCTTGATCGTTTACGAAATAAGGACTTACATACCCCTTATCAAACTGCATACCTTCAGTGTAAGCGACCTCATCCTCAAAGCCTTTTGCTTCCTCTACTGTTACAACTCCATCCTTACCGATTTTATCGAAAACATCTCCTATCATATCTCCTAATTCTTTATCATTATTAGCCGATATTGTAGCAACCTGTGAGATTTCTTCTTTTCCATTAATTTTCTTAGCACTCTTAATTAGTTCCTTTACAACAATATCTACTCCTTTATCTAAGCCTCTCTTAAGAGATATTGGATTTGCCCCGGCTGTCACATTTCTAAACCCTGCATTAGCAATAGCTTGAGCTATTACAGCAACTGTAGTAGTTCCGTCTCCTGCCATGTCATTAGTCCTATTAGCAGCTTCTTTAATCATCTCAACGCCAACATTCTCAAAAGAATCCTCTAATTCGATCTCTTTTGCAACAGTTACACCATCCTTTGTTATCACTTGAGAGCCATAACTCTTTGCAAGTGCTACATTTCTTCCTTTGGGTCCTAGAGTTGTCTTAACTACATCTGAGATAGCGTCTACGCCAGCTTTAAGTGATTTGCGTGCATCTTCGCCGTATTTAATTGCTTTTGCCATTTTGTATTAGATTTAAAATATTAACTATTGATTACTGCAAGGATATCCTCTGCATCTACTATTAAGTACTCTTCACCTCCTATCTCAATCTCGTTTGGTGAATATTTCTTAAAATATATTACATCTCCTTTCTTAAATTGGAATTCAACAGCTTTACCGTTTTCATCTTTTCCCTTACCAATCTTGAGAACCTCTCCCATAGCTGGTCGTTTATCCTCGTTTGCACTAGGGGGTACAACTAAACCTCCAGCGATTGTTTCTTCCTCCTCTTGAGGTTTTACTAAAACACGATTACCTAAAGGTTGTATGTTTATCTCTGCCATTTAATTTAATCATAAATTTATATAAACAAATTTTTAGCAAGAACTTTGACAAACTGCTAAGTATTTTAGGAAGAAGTGAAGGAAATGTCAAGATATGAGGATTAGTAAAGTGAGCCTTTTATAACTAGCTCATCTCCAAGCAATTCTATATTCTCAAAAACCCTCCCTGCGAAGCCATTCTCGTTAACAATAACTAAGGCTTCTGCTATACCACTGTTAATTTTAGTTAAAAGTGATGGATATATTTTCCCTACGTTAATCCCCTGTATTGAGAGATTGCTCACAAATAATTGGGCTGTCTGTATATTGTCTTTTGTTACATCAACACATACCCAAGCATCTAATTTCTGGAATTTGTCTAATCTCGCCAGTCCACAGACTTTCCATAACCCTTCTGTTGGCTCAATATATATATTAGTTATATTTAAACCACTACCTTTTGAAACCTCAGAAAGAGAGCCCCTCACTGCTTGTCCTATTTCTACTGGAGAGAATGAAATGTAGTTTGTGTATTCTTGATTTAGGATGTAGCCTGCTATCTTTTCATTGAGGGCTTCTTCAAGCTGCATAGATTCTGTAACCATATATTCTGGTTTTATAGTAGAGTGAAATCTACTTTCCCATGTCTTAGATTTGATAAAGAGAAACAGAGAAAGGGATGTAAGGGTGATAAGGAAAAAGAGGAAGATCGCACCTAATACTTTTAAAAATTTACTCATGTTTCTTAATAATTCTATCTTTAAGTTCCTTGATTATATCCACAACATATTTACGAATATAGACAAACTCTTTAATTTTGAATAGATAGGAGCCTAAAAGATATGATACAGATCCATAAACTGCAGTAGCTAAGGTTAGGGTAGCCACCCAGATAGTTCTTGTTGTATCTAACTGCAAATCAAATATTTTAAACACAAAATACATACCGATGGCCATTATCCCTGCATTTAATAGCTTAAGGAAAATCGGTCTAATTGTTTCTTCCCAAGTTATTAATTTAATTTCTGTTACCTTATTAAGATATATAAAACCAATGATTGTTTCTACCAGATAGGTCATACTAACGCCTACTGCTAAACCTCCTACAGCTAATACAGAATCGCCTCTTGTAGTCATCCATAGCCACAAATCTGTAAAAAAGCTCTTAAAAACAGGAGCTAGACCAGCGCCATTGGCATGAGAGATCTGGTAGAATACTCTATCTAGAATAATTCTCCAGTCATAGTAGTGACTAAAGAAATTTGTAAGAAAATATACAAACGTAAGGTTAACGACTATACCTATCACTGTTATAATAAGAGCCTTCCAAGTATCCTTAAGTGCATAAAACGCTCTCATTACTATTTGCATTAATGTCTGCCCAATTATAGATAGTCCAAGAAGAACTAGGCAAAAGGATGTGAGAAGAGTATCTTGCCAGTCGAAAGCTCCAGCACCATATGTGAGTCTTACGATAGGAAGTCTTAAAATTATCAAAACAGAAACAATAGGCAAAACTAGATACATTGAAAACTGTATGGCATTATTGAGAACTTCACTAAACTTATGTTTCCCTTTCTCTTTACTAAATTCTGCTAAATTAGGTAACGTTACCTGGGCTACAGCGCTCCCAATTATATTAATTGGAAACATATGAAGGCTATATGCAAACCTGTATGCACTAAGCGCTCCAGCAGCAAGGGTAAAGCTTATAATTGTATTAACAATGACATTAAATTGTTCACCAAGTATAGATAAAATCCTTGGGGTAGCAAGTTTAATAGTCTGAATAACTGCACTGTCTTTAAATATATTCTTAAGACCCTCAAACGGTCTAATCTTTGACTGTTTATAGTATTTTGCGAATAGTGGTAACTGTATCAACAAATGTAATACTGTCCCAACTATAGACGACCATGCTAGACCATATATACCCATATCAAGGTATTTAACAAAAATAAATGAGAAAATAATCATCCCTAGATTGTAGAAAACAGGAGCTAGCGATGTGATAAAGAATTGTCTTTTAACCTGTAGGTATGCTGTAATAAATGAGCTTAAACCTAATATAAATGGAGATATTAGGCCAATCCTCATAACATTTGTAAAACGGGATAGATCTGTACTTTGTAAAGTGTCAGATGCACCAAATATGAAGCTCGCTCTTTGCGAACATATTAGCCAATCAGCAATTTGTGGTGTAAATAGATACAAAATAATGGTCGTAAGTAGGATAGCTGTTGAAAACAAGAATGTTATTTTGTTAAATAACGAATCTAGAGACTTCTTTCCCTTATCGTATAAGATGTCGCTAAAGATAGGGATTATAGCAGCGTTAATTGAACCGGCTACTATAACTAAAAATACCATATCGGGGATTGTAAAGGAGGCCCAGAAAATATCTAAGTCATGAGATGCTCCAAATAGTTGGGCAATAATTCTAAGTTTAAAGAATCCTAAAATTTTTGTAAGTAGTAATAGGCCCATTACCGATACTACCCCATTTTTCTTTACCACTGTTTTAATGAGTAATTATTAAATATTCGTGATTCTATCATAAAATATGTATGAAGATTAAGCAAACCAGTTCAGAATACTTTCATAAATTAAAGATATCCTTTATTTATGTTTGAATTATTATTCCCCTCTTACTGTATTAACTGTAATAAGCCAGGGGCGTATCTCTGTATGAAGTGTCAGAAGAAGCTTAAACCTAGTCTTCCTGAGTGCTATGTCTGTAGGCGAATCTCCAATAATTACAGTACTCATCCTGGATGCAATGCTCATAGAATTGACTCTGCCTTTATAGGATGGCAGTATGACAGCATCGCTAAGAAGATACTTTCACAGTACAAGTATAGGTACGCTTACAAACTATCCACTATATTATCCTCGCTTCTGTTGGAGAGATTAAAAAGAACAGGTTTTATTAAAAACATTAAGAAAAATAGTATCATAGTTCCTGTCCCTATACACAGTTCACACAACAAAGAGAGAGGATTTAATCAAAGTTTCTTAATCGCCAGACAATTATCTGAGCATTTAGGGTGCCATTTAGATGAGAATCTTTTAGTAAGGGTAGGCAAAAATCAGTACCAATCACAATCAAGCCTAAGAGATAGAAAGATTTTGGATCAAGTTTTTAGATTAGAAAAACAAATAGAGAATCAAGATCTTATTATACTTGATGACGTAATTACAACAGGCACGACTATCAATAGAATAGCCCAGACTTTAGAAAACAACAGTATAAAAGCTATTGCTCTATTTCGAGGACGTCCACACTATCTTCAACAGGAGCCGTAGGCTCATCTTGTGGCTTAGTTGAATCAATTTGTTTTATTATATCTTCATATAGTTGAATTTCTTGAAGATTATTTGCTTCCATTATAGTTTTTATTGCTTCTAGATATGAACGCTGTATTTCTATATTACCCTGTATTCCGTTTATATTGGCTGAGAGTAGTAAGGCCGGAATATAATCACCCTTAATGGTTAATGTCTTTGTAGAAGATGCTAAAGCTAATTCATAGTTTTGTAAGAGATAGTAAAGCTGGGCCTTATTATAATAATTCTGATAATCCAATGGATTCATCCCTATCGCCTCGTCTATCACAGATATTCCATCTCTAATGTACTCTGTATAGCCCAAATTTATAATAGCTAGATATATCGAGGCTCTGCTGTTGTAACTAGAATATAGAGATGGAGACAAATTGATTGCTGTTCTACTATACTCAAAGGCTTGACTCCTTAAAGCAACTGCTTCGCTTAATATATTCTCATCACTACTATCCTTATACTCTCGCATAAGTATTCCAAGTTTATCAATAGCCACTACACTTGCCTTACGATTTGTCAAAGGATTTGTTCTATCATACTCCAAGGCCTTGCTATACCATCGATATAAATTCCCTGTTATCTCAATTTTTTCTTCAAGTGTAGCCTCTCTATCACCGAGTTTATCACTTTCTTTGGAAATATAGCTTTCTGCACGAAGAAGATAAATGCTAGATAAGGTAACCCTTCCTAATTTCCAAATCCCTAAAATCATAAAGAGAGATATAATAATAGTAAAGAAGACAGATATTACAGGAAAGCTCTTCTCATCTTTCTTACCTGTCCCCATAGCCCACATCTTAAGTAATAGATTATCAACATCCTGCTGCTTTAACGTACTCCTTAAAATTACACCACTAGATAGCATGAGGAAGAAAAGGAAGCGCAATGCTACAGTATATGAGGTTAAAAAGGAGGTTAGGTATATAAAGAGTAAAAGCGTGTCAAAAAGAATAACACTCTTATCCTTTTGATCATAATTTCTGATATCTGTTATTAAGTCTTTCAATATATACCAACCTAGTAGTAACCAAATTACCAACCATAAAAATCCACCGTTAGATAGAGAGGTAAAGATCTCATTGAATCCGGTAGTAAGCTCTATATTAATTAATTCCACCGGTTTAAATTCTGTAAAAATTACTCCGAAACTGTCTAACCCTAATCCGAATATCCCATTTTTCAATGAGCGCATTAAGGACTTTGATACAACTTGCCAACTTGCGTCCACTGAAAGGTTAAGGGAGGTAATTACTTCGGTTTCACCAAAAATCAAGCTTTTAATCGGACCTATTTGGATAAGAATTATTGCTAATAGTATGATTAATGGAACAACTGCCTGTTTTAGTTTCTCTTTAAGATTATTTCTTCTCTTCTTTAAGAAAATTACTGCAAGGACAAGCATCCATAGAGTGATGAAAACCATGCCTATAAGGAAGACCTTTTCGTTTGCAGAAAATAGCGTCAGAGATATAATATTTACAAATATTGTTAATACCGCAAACCAACTGGCATCCATCTGCTCGTTATCATTTTTATACATACCAAGCGAGATATATGCTAAGAAAATAGAGACAGAATTATAGATAGCTAATGCAACTGGAGATCCTAATGTTGGGAAACCTTCCATGTTTGGAGTCCCTATTTTAGGGATAATATTAAAAATATTTCCCCCGAATAGAGATATTATGCTAAGAAAAGAGGCCAATATACTGCCTACAAAGAATGCGTTGAAAACATTAAGTAAATCTTTCTTGGTGGAGATGAAATCCCGAGCGATAAATGTGAGGAGGAATATAGATCCAATACTCAAAAAGCCCGCACTTAATCTATAGTTGTAACCAAACAGACTAAGATTGCTATCCTGGGAAAATATTGTAGTCAGGACTGCTGATATAAATAATGAGAATATTATTAAATCAATGCCTCTTTTAACAAACGATATCTTCCCAGACCAGATAGTCTTGATAATTTCTAGACCTGCAATAAGCACGGTAAAAAAGAGCACTACTATAGACATACCCTTCTCCGTTAAATCCCACGGGAAAGGCAGAATCGATATCGGTAGTATAGCTATAAAAACATATAACAAGATCTTCTGAATAGAAGCAACCACTGTACTGATATTCTGCTCAGATTTTAGTGACATAGACAGTTAATACAACAAGTTAAGCATATAACTAAATGCTATCACAAACAGTAGTTTGCTACCAGAGTACTAATCTTCGTCTACGACTTCTCCCTCTTTTACATTTTCCTCATCTTTTTTGTCTTTTTTATCTTTTTTGTCCTCTTTCTCATCTTCTTCCTTACTCTCTTTTGAAGCTTTTTCGTACATCTTTTTACTAACTTCCTGCATTTTCTTATTTAGCTCTTCTGTCTTTTCCTCTACCTTCTTCTCGTCAAAGTCATCCTTTGATATAAGTTCTTTTAGTTCCTTAACATCCTTTCCTAGATCCTCTGCATCTTCCTTATCTATCTTGCCCTTCTGTTCATCTAACAGTTTCTCTACAGTAAAGCATAGTGTATCTGCATCATTCTTCTTTTCTATTCTCTCTCTTTTCTTCTTATCTTCTTCTGCATGTTTTGCTGCTTCTTCGACCATTTCTTCGATCTCATCATCTTTAAGACTAGTTGATGCAGTAATAGTTATATCTTGCTTCTTACTAGTTGCCATATCCTTTGCACTAACATTTAGAATACCGTTAGCATCAATAGCAAAACTAACTTCAATCTGAGGAATCCCTCTTGGGGCTGGTGGAATACCATCCAAAATAAACTTTCCTAGAGTTTTGTTATCTGCCGCCATCTCACGCTCACCCTGCAAGATATGAATCTCTACTCCTGGCTGATTATCAGCTGCAGTTGAGAAAATCTGTTTTTTCTCTACAGGTATAGTAGTATTTCTATCTATAAGTTTTGTCATAACGCCACCTAAAGTCTCAAGTCCAAGTGATAAAGGCGTTACATCTAGTAGTGTGATATCTTTTACATCGCCTCCTAGCACACCTGCCTGTATAGCAGCTCCTACAGCTACTACTTCATCAGGATTTACAGTTTTATTAGGTTCTTTGCCGAAAAACTCTTTTACCTTTTTCTGGACAGCTGGCATTCTAGTCATACCACCGACTAAAAGTACCTGATCTATATCCTCAACTTTAAGTTTCGCATCTTTTAGAGCTTTCTTAGTTGGCTCTATAGTCTCATCAATCAAACTGGAAGTTAGTTTCTCTAAATCAGCTCTTGTTAATCCAACCTTTAAGTGCTTTGGCCCTTTATCATCTGCTGTGATATATGGAATATTTATTTCTGTTTTCTCAGAGTTTGATAATTCTATCTTTGCCTTCTCAGAGGCCTCTTTAAGTCTTTGCAGTGCTGTTCTATCTTCCTTAATATTAATGCCTTGCTCCTTTTCAAACTCTTTAGCAATATAATCTATAATAATCTGGTCAAAATCATCACCCCCAAGATGTGTATCTCCATTGGTCGAGAGCACCTCAAACACTCCATCTCCAATTTCTAATATAGAGATATCAAATGTACCACCTCCTAGATCAAAAACCGCGATTTTCTCATCCTTGTTGCTTTCCAATCCATATGCTAAAGCTGCAGCAGTAGGTTCATTGACAATCCTCTTAACGTCGAAGCCTGCAATTTTACCTGCATCTTTTGTTGCCTGTCTTTGAGAATCGTCGAAATAAGCAGGTACTGTAATAACTGCCTCATTAATTTTCTCTCCTAGAAAATCTTCTGCATCTTCTTTAAGCTTAGCTAATATCTTCGCAGAAATTTCTTGAGGACTGTACCATTTGTCATCCATTTTTACCTCAACACCATCTGTTTTAGACTTCCTCATCTCAAAGGGTAGTAATTCTTTATCTTTTTGTACCTCAGGATCATCCCAAGGTCTACCTATTAACCTCTTAACAGAGTAAATTGTACCTTCCGGATTTGTAATTGCTTGATTCTTAGCTGGTTGACCAACAATTACTTCGCCTTTATCATTTTGGGCGTCAACAGAAGGAGTAAGTCTCCCTCCCTGTACATTCGAAATAATGTTGGGTTTACCTCCTGACATATATGCCATAGCGGAGTTAGTTGTACCTAAGTCTATTCCTATTATCTTACTCATTTTAAAAACCTTTATTAAAAATTAACTATTTGGAAACCGCAACTCTGGCTGGGCGGATAAGGATATCATCTAGTTTATAGCCAGGTTGTATGGTATCAAAGATGTGATCTTTCTTACCTTTATCTACTACTGTAATCGCTTCATGTACTTCAGGATCAAATTTGTCACCTTTTTTAGGTATAAATTTGGTTAATCCCATATCTGCAAGCACCTTTTCTAAATTCTCTATACTTGCGGATACTCCATCAACCCATGCTGAAGTTTTTTCATCTAACTCCAAAGTCTTTTTACTTTCTATCGCTATTGTTAAAGAATCAGTTATTGGAAGTATATCTTCTACTAAATTCTTCTTAACCTGTAGAAATCTCAGCCTTAGGAATTTCTCTGTATTCTTCTCCAAATTTTGATAGTCAGCTAAAGCTCTTTTTAGTTGATTAGAGATTTCTAACTTCTCATCCTCAAGTGTATCTATTGTAATAGCAAGCTCTTGAATCTGTAACTCGAAGTTTTTTGTTTTTTTATCTTCCTTATTATTCCCTTTCATTCTTTTCCTAGCAAATTTAACAGTCAAGTGCTAAAGTATATGATTTCAAATTGGATTTGTCAACTAGTTAACTCCAACCATGCATAGATGATTGTAATGAATTCCTAATTTCCTTTAGTG
>JBAYNT010000011.1:0-13763 GCA_041678645.1 Candidatus Dojkabacteria bacterium | reverse complement strand
TATAAATTATAATTAGAATATAAGTGGCTAAAAACAAATATTTTGAAGGAATAGGGAGAAGGAAAACATCTACTTGTAGAGTAAGAATCTATGAGGGTGATGAGACTTCAACTATCAATGGCATGCCTATCGACGAGTACTTTAAAGGTATTCCTGAAGCAAAAAAGAATATTATAGAACCTTTGGACGTGGTGAATCTTAGTGGTAAGTACTACTTTACTGCTAATGTTAGCGGTGGTGGTACAACAGGTCAGATAGATGCAATTCAGTTAGGTCTAGCAAGAGCTCTGTATGAGATGGATGAAAGTTTAAAGCCAGTGTTAAGGGACGCGGAGCTTGTAACTAGAGATCCTAGAGCTGTTGAAAGAAAGAAGTATAACAAGCATAAGGCAAGAAAAGCACATCAGTTCTCCAAGAGATAGTAAACCCAATAGATTAAGAGAGATTTCAAAACTTCAATATAAGAAAGCTATTTCTTACTCTTTGTTTCTTCTTTGCTTTTTACTTTTAGTTCTTTAATCTTTTTAGAGTCAAGAACTGCTTTGCACTTAGACATAAATAATTCTAAGAGTTAATTAAAGTACACTTAATTATATTAATAGCAGTATATGTTGTCAATATAGGTGGTTTTGATGAAATAAATATTAAAATATGATATCCTATAATATTCAATCAATAGTTCTTTAAGAAAGGAGCGAAAAATGGTTACCCTAGTGTGTCCTAGTTGTGGGAAGTTTATCGAAGTTCAAGAGGTTCAAGTTTTAGAAGTTGGAACAACCGCTATAGTTCGAAAAGGATCCGAGTTTTCCTGTTTAGCTTGTGAAAAGGATTTTCACCCAGGGGACGAATTAGTTTTGGATTATGAGTTAGGTGATCATTCAACTCTACTATGGATGAGAAAACATCATCAAATTTAAAGAAAACTATTGTTTGAAAAAACACCTGAATCTAGGGGGTATGCAGTTAGCTACATAGATGAGGGTGTTTTTTATTTTGATTGAAAAATATTTTAGTAAACTATATAATCTTATTATTTCAATAAAACTTGGTTATAATATGGTCAATTCTCAAGATAATAAAAATTCTAATATGATAGAAGGATTACCCTCAAAAAAGTTTGAAAGAAGAATAGAAGATTTCGTATGTGAGCACTGTGATACAGAGGTAGAGGGTAATGGTTATACAGACCACTGCCCTAATTGTCTTTATTCAAAACACGTTGATGTAAATCCCGGAGACAGAGCAGAAGATTGTGGAGGACTTATGATTCCAAAAGCTGTAGAGATCAAGTCTGATGGGTATAAGATATATTATGATTGTGAGAAATGTGGTTATGAACACAGAGTAAAAAGTGCTCCTGATGATAATTTTGAAGCTATTTTATCTTTATCAAAGAACCCAATCCCTGATTAAGAGTATATAACTTAAGAGAGTATTTTAATGGAAGAAAACGAATTAAACCATTTTTCTATACCTCATTTACTTCATATCGAAATGACCTACTCTTGTAATGCTAAATGTTTTTTTTGTTATAATCCATCTCGAAATAGCCCAATAGACTACGAACAAATCCTTAAGCTAGTAAAATCTGTAGCAAAATCAAAAGTTCCACATGTCTATTTAATCGGGGGAGAGCCTTCGTTACTCGAAGTAGAAAAGCTTAATAATTACATTGATATCTTATCTTCAGACTCTTCTTTAACTATCGTTACTAATGGATTGAAATATATGGATGGATTATCATCTGACCTAGCGTGTTTAGGGGTAGCTATACACGGAGACGCTAAAACACAAGAATGGTTATCTGGTATTAAGGGCGGCTATGATAGGACTGTAGAAAATGTAAAGAGATACGTTAAGGATGGTTTTGATGTAAGGTGTATCCCAGTTCTTACCTCCAAGAACTATGACCAAATCTATGATATTATAAAGCTCGCAAAAGAACTCGGTATGGAAAGTGTCTTTGTTGACAAATTTGAAATTGGTGGAATGGGTCTAGATATGGCTGGGCAACTTAAGCCATCCCTTGAACAATTTAAAATCTCTCTCGACCAGATGATAAAAGCCAGGGATGATTTTAACATTCCTGTAGGATTTGGTACTGCCATACCATATTGTTTAGATGAAAGATTGATTAAAGAGAACATGTTCGCTAATTGTGGTGTCGGTGTCACTTTTGCTGCAGTAAATCCTAATGGGGATTTTAGGATATGTAATCAAAGTGAAATAGTCTATGGAAATATATTGGAGGAGTCTGTAGAAGAGATTTGGAATAAAAAGGACATTGAGCAGTTTCGTAATCTTAAGTGGGCGAACGAACCTTGTAAGGACTGTGTCTTATTAACAGAATGTACTGGAGGATGTAAAGTAGATCTTTCCTGTTCCTCAACTTACTGCATAGATTATCACATTAGAGAGAATCGAGAAGAGCTTGTAAGTATAGAGAAGGTTGAAAAGCTTTGGAAAGAGCACGAAAAAGAATATGAGAGAAAGTTAGAAGATGTAGAAGTTCCTGAAGAATATCGTGAGTTTTTCGTAGACAAATGTACCAAACTTAACAATTCTCATAAAGAGAAATATGTAGTAACTAGATACCAGACAGTAGTAGTTAATGATGAGGTATACAAAATTGTGGAAGAGATTCTTAACGGACTACAGGATGAAGAAGCTATCTTAGAGAAATTCAGTGACGATTTCAAACCTGACGAATTAAGAAAACTTCTCTCTCAGTTAGAGACGATAGAAGCTATACACACAAAGAAGATAAAGTCTGTTGACTGGGAAATTACTCGAGATTGTAATTTGGAGTGTAAACATTGTATTACTTCTTCTCCAATTAAAATTGAGTATAGGGGTTTGGGTCAAATTATTAGAGTAATAAACAAACTCTGTGATATTGGATTAGAAGAGATTTCGTTTACTGGTGGAGAGCCTTTAACATATCCTTATTTAAAGGAATTGTTGGAATATTTAGAGTATAAGGATCTTAGCGCAAGATTTATTACTAATGGGACAATGTTGACTGAGGAATTGTTAGAATCTATAAAAGATTGTGTTTCAGAAATTGGAATAAGTTTAGACGGGACTGCAAAAAATATAAATGACAGTATTCGTGGAGAAGGTTCCTTTGAAAAGGTGATGAAAAGTATAGAGCTATTAAAGAATAAGGGGATTCCATTTTCCTTATATTTTACTATGCACAAGAAGAATAATGACATAGAAGATATGATTAAATTCTCTAAGGAAGTGGGTGCAGAGTATTGTAAAATAAATGAGATTACTCAGAGGGGTAGGGCTCTTAAGAATTCAGATTTGTTTACAGATGTTGAGTACAAAATCCCAGATGGTGAAAAGATTTCAGAGAAATGTGATTTAGATAATCATCAGTTTTTTATAAATCCTTGTGGCGACTGTTTCCCTTGTGTTGAACTATCCCAAAACGGAGGATATTCAATTGGAAATGTATTTGAAGATGACCTCAATAAAATTTACGAGAGGTTAAACAGTTATGTTAAAAAAAACAGTGGGCAAGAATGTCCGTATACAATATGGCGCTCAGATAAATATGCGACTATATGTACAAATAATAAATTAAATTGCTGCGGGGATGAATAAGGAGGATCTTCAGTACTTGAAGGAAGTTTATGAGAATAATTTTGAAGTAGGCTCTGGCGATAAAAAGATTGACGAAGAAACTTATGAGGTAGATAAAGCTTATGATTCTTCTGGTATTATTTTCCTTTCAGAGTGGTTTTTTGATGAAAAAGTTCATCAATATACCGGGATTGATAAGGATTTCTTTAATGTCCCCTTTGAAATACCTACGCAGTATTACTTCCCAGACTCTTATCAAAAGTTAAACAAAGATATTGAGAATTTTCACAGGGAATCAGAGGGATATTATGAAGATGGGGAAGAGATCTTTATTACAGAGGGTTCAACTCCGATGATTGCATCTTTGCTTATTTTTGCTAAATCACTTGGCTTTGACAGGATATATTCAGTATCGCCTCTATATTTCAATATTTTCAAAGTTGCAGAATTAATTGACATGCCGATTTCCCCAATTAATTCGACTTTAACCCATGATAATGCTGATATTAATCTCTCAGATAAGAAATCTTTTTTAATAATAACAAACCCAATATGGTCGATAGGAAGGCATCAAAGCGAAGATGTTTTTGAGAAGCTGGCAGAGTGGCAGAAGAGTACAAAATCTCTGATATTTGTTGATGGTTCTTTCTCTTACACGGATTGGTATTCTAGGGAGAAGAAGGAACCAGAAAGAATATTGGATCCTACTCTAACTTTTAGACTAATCTGTCCTACCAAAACTCTTGGCTTAAATGGTTTAAGATTCTCTTATTTGATATGTCCTAGTGAGTATAAGAAAGAGTTATCTAGAATAACATGCTCTACAATAGGATCAAGTAGCTATTTTAGCCATAAATCTCGTCCAGCAATGTTTGAGAAAATGATTGCAGATGAAATAAATCCTATAGGAGCCTTCTCTAGAGATAGATTTCTTGAGCTTAAGGAATTGTTCGAATCAAACGATATAGAATATATTAACCCTACTTGTGGATTTTTTATGTTTGCAAACCTTGAGAATTATTTTGAAAGAAAGGGTCTCCTTGATAAGTATATGTGGATTCCTAATAGTGGATTAGATATTTTTGATGAGAAATACTCAGGTTGTGTCAAACTCAATCTAATAATGAGAGAGAAAAGCTTTTCAAAATTTAAAAAAGACCTATCTCAATGAACTCCCTTGAAGAAGTCCCAAAACAATTACAAGAAATATTTAAGAGTATAAGTATCTATTGTAAAAGTTGTGACCTATGTTGTTTTACATATGGTTGGATACTGCCTTTAGAAAAAGAAAAATATTATGACGAGGAGCTTTTAGAGATTAATCAGAAAGTATTATGTTTTGATTCTTTTAGAAAGGATAGTAGTGGAGATAGAATCTTAGAAGAAATCCCACGATGCAAATTTTATAAGAATAATAGATGTATAATACAAAATTCTAAACCTTTTGATTGTTTATTATATCCAGTAAAAATTCTTTATGAGCAAGAAGAGAAAAGATTTAAAGTTGTGTTAAGTTTAGATTGTCCATTTGTTAAATCTTTAACAAATTCAGAGTTGTTGAAGTTAGAGGATGATATAACGGAATTTTTTGATAACTTAGATGGCAAATTACTGGGAGGGTATCTATCTTTAGTTAAAGAATGGGATCAGATAACTAAACCTAAATCCTTTCCTTCCAAACTGTTAATGTATATAGATGAGGAGGGTTTTGATTTATAACTACTGCTCTTTTTTTATCCCAACATATGCTATACAATAAAGTATTAATTTAAGATACTTTAGCTATGGCATTATCCAAAAAAGCAAAGACAATTTTAATAGTTTCCTCAGTAATATTTAGCATTTTAGTAGTTGCTTTAGCACTATTCCTTATTTATGGTGTTAAGGAATATTTCGCTCCAAGCTTCTACAAAGAAGAAGCAATATCTTTTAATGAGGGTAGGTATCCAGTATCAGAAGGTTTGAGCTTGGATAGCTATCAGAGAGCTGACTCTAGAACTTTAGAAGCAGATAATTACTATGAAGCAAATATAGATAGTAAAATTAAAAAAAGTGGAAGTGTTGATATAAAGGTAGAGAGTTTGGATGAGTCATATAAATCTCTTAAAGAAATAATGGGAGGATACCAAGCTACGATAGTTAGTAGCTATGATGCAGGTGAGGGTAATAAAAAGAGTGTATCAACTACTATAAAGATTAAATCTGAGTATTTCGAAGATATATATGAAGATGTAAAGCAGGTTGAGGGAGAGGTACTGTATGCCTCCTACTACACAGATGATGTAACTATGGAGTATACAGATTTAGAATCTAGGTTAAAAAACCTCGTATCTACTGAGATTCAATTAGTTAAAATTCTTGATACAGCAAAGACAGTCGAAGATACATTGGCTGTATATACAGAACTTACAGACATTAGATCACAAATTGAAGTAATTGAGGGCCAACTGAAATATCTTGATAGTCAGGTAGATTATTCATATCTTACAGTAAACTTATCCTTAAGCGATCTAGGAAAAGATATAAGGGACGAGCAATGGAAGCCATTGGGAGTTGCTAAGAATGCGTTCTCTTCTCTTGTAGATTTTGGGATTTATTTAGCGGATATCTTAATATGGGTGATCATCTTCTCACCGGTTATAGCAATCGCAGTGATAACTGTAATTTTGATAAAGAAGAAGGCTAAGAAGAGTAAGTAAATGGTATAATACATTGCGCAAGTATTCTAGATGGTTGCGCCTAGATAATAGGTGAGGAAAGTCCGGACTCCGTAAATGGAACCAACGAGAGTTGGATGGGAGTGATCTCATGGAGAAAAGGGCAACAGAAAGATATACCGTCCCGCTGACTTATAGTTGGCGAGATAAGGGTGAAATGGTAGTGTAAGAGACTACCGGGTATTGTAGTAATACAGTATCGCGTGGTAACCCCTTCCTGGAGCAAGGTTTAACCGCATAGATAGATAACCATCGTTATACAGAATCCGGCTTACTGAATACTTGCGCATTTTCATAATTCATAAAAATATCATTTCTTGTTGAGAGAATATATGTATGAGCTCTCAGCCAAGAAAAAAGAGGCTATTAAACATATCAAAAAATCATATTCTTAATACTACACCTAAAGCAGGAATTAAGAAGATTGATATCTCAGTCGGAATACTTTCATATAGAAGCGCAAAATTGTGCGATATAAAGAATAGAACAGTATATATAACTACATGGGTGTTGAAACATATCTATGATAGGCATTTTGAAATTTACGATATAGTTGTTAAAAATCTGTATTTAATAATTTCCTCTCCAGATACAATATATTGGAATAAAAAGCATAGAAGAGGACAATATCTATTTTATAAATCCATAAATAATGTAAGTATTCTACTGGTATTAGAAGAGATGAAGAAAAAATGTTTTATAGTTACTGTATTTAATACAAATGAGAGATATCTTTCAAAGCTTGAGATAGTAAACCAGGAGGGACAGCGAACCCCTCATCGCACTGTTAAGTAAACTTAACCTCCGCAGTAGAGCTGATTATTTCTGACTTTCTGCTTTACTTCCATAGTATAATATTTATATTTTGGTAGTGCAAATAAATTCATAATTATCGAATAAGACTATAGTTGTTTCCCAAACCCATTGATAAACTCCTGTGCACTCATCTCTTGTTTCCCCTCAATCTGCAATTTGTTAACCTTAATACATCTATCTTTCTTTTTAGTAGCTATAAGAAGATCATTGTTTTCTATAAAAAGTTCTCCAGCACCTTTACTACTTTTACATTTAACAAGATCAACTCCAAGAAATTTGACTCTCTTTCCTTTCCATATAGTCCAAGCAACAGGCCAAGGAATAAAAGCTCTAACCATTCTCTCTATATATTCAGGTTGCATATTTTCCCAATCAATCTCTGCACTTTCTTTTGATATTTCTTTTTGCCAACAGTAAGTAGCCTTTTGATTCTCTTGTTTTTTAGGAACAATCTCTTTATTTATCCATCTCTCGAGAGTATTACCTAATATCTTTGCACTCTTTTCAACTAATCTTTTTCTTAATGACAAATTTGTATCCTTTGGTAAGATATGTTCTTTATAAACTTCCAAGACATCTCCCTTATCAAGTCCCTTTGACATAAGCATAATGGAAATACCTGTTTCCTTCTCTCCTTCCAATATCGCTTTTTGTATTGGTACAGCTCCTCTATACTTAGGAAGTAGTGAAAAATGTACATTAATTGCCTTATATCTAGGTTCTTCTATAAAGAACTCAGGGACTATTTCTCCAAAAGCCTTGCAAACTATTAGTTCAGGTTTGAAAATATTTAAAGCCTCTCTATACTTCTTTCCATCTTTTTCTGTATGGAAAACCTCTATACTATTTTTTAACGCATATTTCTTAACTTCAGAAGGAGTCATCAACTGTTCCCTACCTACTGCCTTATCTACTGTAGTAATTACCCCAACAACGTCAAATCTGATATCCTCATTCAAGGCTTTCAAAGTCTCGACTGACTCCCAGCTGCTCCCTAAGAAGAGTATTTTTACTGGCTCTTTTTCTAAATTTCTCATCATTTATTTTACTCAAAATTCAAAGAAAATGCCATATTGATGATATAATTGTGAGCTATGAGAGCAGATATATTTAAATATAAATTACCCAAAGAAAGAATTGCTCAATATCCTCCCAAGGTTAGGGGTACAAGTAAGTTACTTGTTTTTGACAGAAAGAGTAAGCTAATAGAGCACAGGGAATATTTTGATGTAGTTCAATATATAAAGACTGGAGATATTGTAGTCCTTAATGAAACTAAAGTATTAAATGTACGAACATATTTTTTAACCCCAAAAGGTAAACAAGTTGAAGTACTTTTTCTTAATGCAGAGAAGGGTAATTGGTTTTGTTTGGTAGGTGGAGGGAGATATGTTGATGATGGAGATATCTTAATTGCTAAGGATGACCAAGGAATCAGAGTAAGAGTAATCTCTAAGAAAGATAGGGGCTATTTAGTCGAGATCTTAGATGGAGCTTGTGCTATAGAGATATTTAAAAGAATTGGGCATACGCCACTACCTCCATATATGAAAAGAGAGGATGATCAAGCGGATAAGGTTAGATACAATACTGTATTTGGCAAGACAGCTGGTTCATCAGCATCACCAACAGCTAGTCTTAATTTAACTGATGAAATTATCAAACGAATTAAAGATAAAGGAGCAGTAATAGTAAAAGTAGAGCTACAAGTTGGGTGGGGGACATTTGCCCCAATTCGAGAGGAGAATATTGAAGATCATAAAATACATGAGGAATATATTAATATCTCTGAAGAAGCCGCGCAGAAGATTAATTTAGCAAAAAATTCAGGCCATGAGATATGGGCATTTGGGACAACAGTTGCAAGAGCATTAGAATCTTCTGGGGCAAGACCCTATTCTGGTCAAACCAATCTGTACATCTATCCTGGCTATGAGTTCAAAGTTGTTGATCACCTAATTACTAATTTTCATCAACCCGATTCAACCCTCATCCTTCTTGTAAGTGCGTTCGCAGGGACAGAGGAGATAAAAAAGCTGTATAATACTGCATTACAAGGAGATTATAAATTCTTAAGTTACGGGGACAGTATGCTCATACTATGAAAAACATTCGAGAGTTAGCAAAACAGAAACTTTTTTTACCAGATGCTACAAGGGGAGCAGTGAGGTTTCTAACTACAAAACAGCTTGAAGAAACTGGGACAGAAGGCTTAGTGACAAACACTTTACATCTTTTGATTAACTACGGTGCAGATACTATCCAAAAGCTAGGTGGTATTAAAAACCTAATGAACTGGAACGGTATGGTTCTAACAGACTCTGGAGGTTTTCAGGTATTCTCATTAATTCATTCTGGTAAGTGGAAAGGGAAGATACATAAGGATGGAGCGATTTTTCGTTCTCCCAAAGATGGAACTGAATATGAGCTAACACCAGAAAGCTCAATAGATATACAGATGAAAATAGATAGTGATGTGTTAGTATGCTTAGATGATTGCAGGAAAACAGATCTAACTAGAGAGGAGGCAGAAGAATCTGTCGAAAGAACAGTCCAATGGGCGAGAAGGTGTAGGGAGCGTTTTGATAATGAATATGGTGGCACAGAGAAAACAGGCAAACTTTTAACCTCTGTTGTGCAGGGTGCAAACTATCTAGATCTCAGGAAGGAATGTGCAGAGGCTTTGGTGAATATAGGGTTTGATGGATATAACTTCGGTGGCTTTGTAGTAGATGAAAATGGTGAACTGGTTTTGGATGAAATGCGTGCAGTAATAGAGAATATCCCTGCGGATACAATTAAATATGCGATGGGCGTAGGTAAGCCACAAGACATTCGTGATGCATCGGAAATAGGATATAACTGGTTTGACACAGTTCTAGTAACAAGGAATGCGAGGCATGGTACTTTGTATAGCTCTGATATGGAGAGTGAGGTTTTAAGAATAACTAATGCAGAGTATGGAAAGGATCTTAAACCTATTGATTCAAAATGCGATTGTGAGGTATGTAAGAACTACAGTAGGGCATATATACACCACCTTCTTAAAATAGGTGAAGCTACTGGAATGACTTTAGCTACTATTCATAACTTGAGATATTACCAGAATTTAATAAAAGGTCTGGCCTAGGTCCGTCCTCGATTCTAAGTACCTCAACCGATGTTAAGTGTTAAGGACTTCGCTATACCGTTATTTAAACCGCGACCAAGGATAATCTCTTGCCTTCTTTACGAGGCCCTCCTTGACAGGGTTTTGTTTTATATATGCTCTTGCTTGTTCAAGATCTTTCTTGTATCGGAGGAGCTTCGCATTATACCTTCCTTGAAAAAGATGACCTACACGCTCATATTTTCTGTTTGTAATCATGGCATAAGAGGTACAGAGCCTTTGCATGAATTTACTTATAACATCCGGGGACTTCCCTGTTCGTATAATCAAATGGAAATGATTGTCCATAACGGTATATGTATCAAGAACTAGATCTGTTTGATTACGATACTTATATAAAAGGCTTATAAAAAAGCTTTTATCCTGACTTGTTTTGAAGACTCTATCTTTGTTATTGCCACGATTATATATATGGTAATACGATTCCTTTTGAAAAAATCTTCTTGATCTGCTCATATGTTTAAATAGTATGTTTCGAAGATGAAAAAACGATGAATCGGCAGGGGAAAGCTTGCCTCAGAGGATCTTTACAAGGGGTCGGATCTAGGCCAGGCCTATTAAGGCCCTGGAAAGGTAATTGCAAAAATGGTATGATATTGTTGTTAATACGCCGACATGCTTGTTAATAGAGGATTTCAGAATAAGAGTTTGGTAAATAATTAACTTCGAAAATTTTAAATGAAAAACTATATATTTTCAGACAATTTGTTAGTTTTGTCGTTTGGATATATATCCTCTTAAGCAAAGCGTTTAACACGCTTAAATTATTAGTCTAAAAGTATGAATGTAGTAATCGTGCTAGCTGTTGCTGGGTTTTCTGTTGCTTTGACTTTTGTCATTATAAAATATGTCCTTAAATGGGTGAATATTAACAATATCCCTCAAGAACAAATCGAGCAGATAGCTAAAGATGTTTTAAAGAAAAGATTCAATGAAGCAGAAGAAGAAGTACAAGAGCTTAGAGAGAGAGAAGAAAATAGGATTAAACAAATCAGAAAAGAGAACACAGAGCATGAAGAGATTCTGGTAGAGAGAGAGGGGACATTGAATAAGAGATCTAGGGTTCTAGACCAGAAAAGTGATGAACTTGAAGAGAAGGAGAAGAGTTTGAAAGTTTTCGAGCAAAGGCTTGAGAAGGACAAAGAGAGATTAGAAACAGGCCTTGAGAGGATTTCAGGCTTAACTAAGGATGAGGCTAGGCAAAAATTGATGAAGGAGGTTGATGAGGATATCGTCAACTATGAGGCCAAGAAGATAAGAGATGCAGAGAAGAGGGCTGAAGAATCTGCAGAAGATAAAGCTCAAAATATTTTGGTTGAATCTATGCAAAGAGTAGTAACCGATTATGTTGGTGATACAACTACATCAACTATTAAAGTTGATGACGATAAAGTTAAGGGTCGTGTTATTGGTAAAGAGGGTAGGAATATTAGGGCGTTTGAGAAAATAACAGGAGTTGATGTGATTGTTGATGAGTCTCCAGATGCTATTGCGCTTTCGTCTTTTGATCCTTTAAGAAGAGAGATAGCGCATGTTGCATTGAGTAAGCTCATCAAAGATGGAAGGATTCACCCAGGCTCTATAGAGGAGGCTGTGAGAAAAGCTAAGAATGAGATTTCTAAAGAGATTAGGAATAATGGTCAGATACTTGCCGAAGAGGCAGGTTGGCCTGGTATTGATATAAATTTACTTAAGCTAATCGGTAAACTAAAATATAGAACAAGCTATGGTCAATCTCTTATGGCCCACACTATTGAAGTGATAAGGATAGGTGCAGTATTAGCTGCAGAGCTTGGAGCAGATGTTGATTTGGTAAAAAAGGCCTGTTTACTTCATGATGTTGGGAAAGTTCTAACTCATAAGGTTGATAGTCCTCACCATCATATCTCCGGTCAGATAGCTAGAAAATATTTACTAGACGACAAATTGGTTAACGCTATTGAGGCACATCACTTAGATATAGAGCCTCAGTCAGTCGAGGCTGTAATTGTATATATGGCAGATGCTATATCAGGTTCTCGCCCAGGTGCTAGGAAGGATAGCTACGAGCAGTATATACAAAGGATAGAGGGTATTGAAAAGGCAGCAAAAGAAATTGGTGGTGATAAACTTGAAGAGGTCTTTGCAATTAGAGCAGGTCGAGAATTAAGGGTAATAGTTAAGCCAAGTCATGTGTCAGATGACCAGATG
This sequence comes from Candidatus Dojkabacteria bacterium, assembly GCA_041678645.1. Taxonomy (GTDB): domain Bacteria; phylum Patescibacteriota; class Dojkabacteria; order SC72; family SC72; genus WOZL01. Next base: position 1,277 of record JBAYNT010000011.1, on the reverse strand, counting down.
ACTGTTCTCGCAAAAGACATTGTTGACAAGATAGAGCAGACCCAAAGTTACCCAGGGAATGTTGAAGTAACGGTGATTCGAGAAACACGTACTACAAAAGTAGCTAAATAACAGCGTCTTCTAGTAGTGGATACTATAAGGTAAATTAGTTGGAAAGAGGTGGCAACAGCCACCTCTTTTCTTTTAACAAAAAGGATAAAAAGATTGATTAAAAAGAGTGTACGGATTAAGGGCTATACAGCAAGGTTTTCGCAGTACCGTTGTATATTTGTGGCTTTGTTGAAGCACTTGTGAATAAAACCGCAAAGAAAGCTTGACAGATAAGAGTTTTTATAAACACAAGGCCTGCGTATCCTATAATTAAATCGTCCTTGACGCTTAGCCGTATTTGTCTTATTTTATTAACGTAAATACAACAAATTCTTTTAGGTAAAAGGATTTGCATCATAAAAAGGAGGTATACAACAATGTTAAAAAAAGATCTTATAGACGCAATAGTAGATGCAACTGGCATCACTAAGAAACAGTCAAAAGCAGCATTAGAAGCAGTACTTGAATCTATCACAGAATCATTGCAAAATGGTGAACCAGTACTATTAACTGGATTTGGTAAATTTGAAGTCAGAACTAGAGCTGCTAGAAAGGGAATCAATCCTAAGACTATGGAAGAGATTCAACTTCCAGAGACAAAGGTTCCTGCATTTAAAGCAGGTAAGACTCTTAAAACTGCTGTAAAGTAGTTTTAGCTACCGGAAATTCTCTGTAGAGAAGCCAAAAGGAACTGAAAGGTTCCTTTTGTGTTTATATAAGGAGAGTCTTTTGACTATATAAGAGAATCAGTTTAGTATTGTACTGAAAGAAAACTTCAGCAGAGCCTTTTTTCTTTCAGTAAAATAGGTTACTATATATACAGAAACTGCCATGAAAGAATTATTCATACCAACTAAAAAAAATAATTACAAACCATATCTTTTAAGAAAACTATTTCTTGCATCTTACACTGTAATATTAGTTGTAGTTAATACCTTTGGCGGAGTATTGGGAATATCAAAAATTGCGGCAAGTGATATTAATAGTGCAACCCTTATATCTTTAACAAACCAAGAAAGAACAGTTGCTGGTTTAAATACTCTTAATAACAATTCATTATTAGTTTCTGCTGCACAGGCTAAAGCACAAAATATGTTTGAACAGCAATATTGGGACCATTTTGGTCCTAACGGAGAAACTCCCTGGCAATTTATAACTGCAAGTGGATACAGCTACGTATATGCAGG
>JBAYNT010000010.1:0-16088 GCA_041678645.1 Candidatus Dojkabacteria bacterium | reverse complement strand
AGGGATCTAACAGAAACAGATACTGTAGAAAGAGTAAAAATTCTTGAAGAGAAATTCAGTGATATAGATAACAGTTTGAGAGTTGCTAAAACATTGAGAGTAAAATCGATAAAGGAGCTTAAAGAGCTGTTTGATAAATATGTAGAACAAGGCTTGGAAGGGTTGATAGTAAAGCAACTAAGTGGTGGTTACAGTGCAGGTAAGCGGAATTTTGAATGGATCAAACTTAAAAAGAGTATGGATTCTGGGCTTGTAGATACGGTAGATCTTGTAGTGGTAGGCTACTACTATGGTTCTGGCAGAAGGGCAGAGTTGGGTATTGGAGCACTTTTGGGTGCTATATATAATGAAGAAAAGGACAGGTATGATGCGATTTGTAAAGTAGGTACAGGTATCTCCGACGAAATGTTCAAAAAAATAGTGAAGGATCTAAGAGAGTTTGAAACTTTGAAAAAAACTAATGATGTTGTTGTAAATGATTTGCTAAAGCCCGATGTGTGGGTTAGACCTCATTTCGTAATCACGGTTGATGCTGACGAGGTTACTAGAGATATTGGTAAAGATAAGGAGGGTGTAGGAAATGGCCTCTCCTTGAGGTTTCCTAGATTGGTGGAGTGGGATAGAGAAAAGGGCATAGAAAATATCACAACAGTTGAAGAGTTGGCGAATATTTTTAATGCTAGAAATAAGTAGAAATGTTTGCTAAAAGGCTTGCATAGAGGTATTGATTATGTTAAAATCACGCACGAGTTTGGGAAAACGATAGTCAGGTAATATAGAAAAATTTCAGAAGAATTACTTGAGTAAACGATAAACAAAGGTGTCGTTTCTGTTTTTCCAGCGCTCTAAAGCTCCTTAAAAGCTAAAGATTGGTAGGAAATCAAAACATTTTGATTTTCGTGTAGTGCTTTTTTTTAAAGTCCTATACAATTCATTTGCAATAAAAATCCAATTATAACGTTGATTGGTCAGAGTTAAATCTGTAAGTTTGGATACTTCGGTATCCTTTGTATACTAGTGTGATACAAAAAACGTTTTTCAATGAGAGTTTGATCATAGCTCAGGATGAACGTTGGCTGTGTGCCTTAGGTATGCAAGTCGAACGGTGCTCTAATCTTTAACCGCTTGCGGTTATTGGTTGGATGTCACAGTGGCAAACGGGTGAGTAACGCGTAGGTAACCTGCCTTAAAGTCGGGAATAGCTCATCGAAAGATGGGGTAATACTTGATGGTCTCCAATCACTTCGGTGCTTTGGAGTAAAGTTTCGGCGCTTTAAGAGGGGCCTGCGTCCTATCAGCTAGTTGGTGAGGTAAAAGCCCACCAAGGCTAAGACGGGTAACTGGTGTGAGAGCACGGTCAGTCACCATGGAACTGAGACACGGTCCATACTCCTACGGGAGGCAGCAATTAGGAATTTTGCGCAATGGGGGCAACCCTGACGCAGCGACACAGCGTGGAGGAGGAAGGTCTTAGGATTGTAAACTCCTTTTATGAGGGACGAATAGATGACGGTACCTCTTGAATAAGTACCTGCTAACTACGTGCCAGAAGCATCGGTGATGCGTAGGGTACGAACGTTATCCGGAGTCATTGGGCGTAAAGAGATGCGTAGGCGGCTTAACATGTCTAGGGTTAAAGTCCACGGCTCAACCGTGGAAAAGCTCTGGAAACTATTAGGCTTGAGATATAGAGGGGTGAATGGAATTCCGAGTGGAGTGGTGAAATACGTTGATATTCGGAAGAACACCAGCGGCGAAGGCGATTCACTGGCTATATTCTGACGCTAAGGCTCGAAAGTATGGGTAGCAAAACGGATTAGATACCCGTGTAGTCCATACCGTAAACGATGGATGCTAGGTGTTTGGCTCAACTGTTTAATGTCTTCGGATTTTTAAATGGGAGAGTTAAGTGCCGCAGTTAACGCGTTAAGCATCCCGCCTGGGAAGTACAACCGCAAGGTTAAAACTCAAATGAATTGGCGGGGACCCGCACAAGCGGAGGAGCGCGTGGTTTAATTCGATGGTAATCGAAGAACCTTACCAGGGTTTGACATGTATCTGCATGCCCCTAGAGATAGGGGAGGCCTTCGAGGGTGATACACAGGTGCTGCATGGCCGTCGTCAGCTCGTGTCGTGAGATGTAGGGTTAAGTCCCGAAACGAGCGCAACCCCCATCCTATGTTACAAGTGTCTTAGGAAACTGCTTCGGTAAAACGGGGAGGAAGGAGGGGATGACGTCTGGTCCGCATAGCCCTTATGTCCTGGGCTACACACGCGCTACAATGGTCGGTACAACGGGAAGCCAAGCCGCAAGGTGGAGCTAATCCTTTAAAGCCGATCTCAGTTCGAATTGTGGGCTGAAATTCGCCCACATGAAGTTGGATTCGCTAGTAATCGCAGATCAGCCATGCTGCGGTGAATACGTTCTCGGGTCTTGCACACACCGCCCGTCAAGCCACGGAAGTAGGTGATACTCGAAGGTGTTTTGCTGCTTGCAGTGGAACAACTAAGGTAATACTTATGACTGGGGCTAAGTCGTAACAAGGTAGCCGTAGGGGAATCTGCGGCTGAATTACCTCCTTTTAAGGAGTTACCCGATTTCCTACCATTTTTTGCTTTTAAAGAGTTGTTCTTTTTATTTATAAGGATCGAGGAATTTTGGGCGCATAGCTCAGTTGGTTTAGAGCACAGTCCTGATAAGACTGAGGTCCCAAGTTCGATTCTTGGTGCGCCCACCAGGATGGGAGAGGGGCCTGTAGCTCAGTTGGCTAGAGCACATCATTTGCAATGATGAGGTCAGGAGTTCAATTCTCCTCAGGTCCACCAAGATTAACAGGAAAAGAAGAGAGATCTTCAATTCTTGATATTGTACATTAACAATTGAATAGAAATGGCAATTTCGTCGAAGTAAAAGCGAGATAAGGGCGTACGGTGAATGCCTTGGCGCAAAAGACCGATGAAGGACGTGGTAGACTGCGATAAGTCTTGGGGAGCTGTCAAACGAGCTTTGATCCAAGAATGTCCGAATGGGATAACCCGGCTAGAGTCATATCTAGTCGTCCTATAAGTGAACTCATAACTTTTAGGATGGGAACGGAGTGAAGTGAAACCTCTCAGTAACTCCAGGAATAGAGAACATATGTTTATTCCCCTAGTAGTGGCGAACGAAAAGGGAAAAGCCTAAACTCATATCATGTAAGAGGAATCTGAAGCGTGATTCGCGTTGCGATGATCGCGGAAGTGAACTCGTAGGTTACCGCTCGTGTGATATGTGTGTTGTAAGAGTTAGAGTGTTAGTCGGTAAACTAACAAAGATATCTCTATATATTAATAGAAAATCTCTGGAAAGGGATACCATAGTGTGTGATAGTCACGTATATGAAAATATGTAGAGAGCTTTCTAATTTCTTGAGTACCACGAAGTAAGAGAAATTTTGTGGGAATCAACCAAAACCACTTGGTAAGGCTAAATATTTTTTGCGACCGATAGTGGACAAGTTCCGTGAGGGAAAGGTGAAAAGCACCCCTGTTAGGGGAGTGAAATAGTACTGAAACCGTATGCTTACAAACAGTCGGAGCTGGTATATCCAGTGACGGCGTGCCTATTGAAGAATGATCCTGCGAGTTCGTTGTGTGCAGCAAGGTTAACCATGTTTATTGGGGAGCCGGAGCGAAAGCGAGTCTGAATAAGGCGATTTTAGTTGCATGCACGAGACCCGAAACCAGGTGATCTAACCATGAGCAGGGTGAAGCGATAAGAAATTATCGTGGAGGCCCGAACTCGTTAGAGTTACAAATCTATGAGATGACTTGTGGTTAGCGGTAATATGCCAAACGAACCTGGTTATAGCTGGTTCTCCCTGAAATAGTTTTAGGACTAGCGTTGTAATTTAAGCTTTGGGGGTAGAGCACTGATTAGATCTGGGGCCCGAAAGGGTACTCAATCTAGTCAAACTCCGAATACCATTGTGAAGATTAAAGCAGTTAGACGTATGGAGCTAAGTTCATATCGTCAAGAGGGAAACAGCCCAGATTACCGGATAAGGTCCCTAAGTTCTACCTGAGTGGAAAAGGTGGTAGAGTTTCTTGGACAGCTAGGAGGTTAGCTTAGAGGCAGCTATCCTTTAAAAAGTGCGTAAAAGCTTACTAGTCAAGAGATTCTGCGCCGAAGATTCAGCGGGGCTGAAGGTAGACACCGAAGCCGTAATTTTATACTGTCTTCGGACAGTATGGGAGGTAAGGGAGCGTTCTATACATGATCAACTTAGCAGTTGATAATTAGCTGTGAAGGTGGCCCGTGAGGAGCTGCTGGAGCGTATAGAAGTGAGAATGCAGGAATGAGTAACGAAAAACAGGTGAAAACCCTGTTCGCCGAATGTCTAAGGTTTCCATGGCTATGTCAGTCATCCATGGGTTAGTCGGTCCTAAGTAAAGGCTGAAAAGCGTATGCGATGGACAACGGGTTAATATTCCCGTACCACTAATATTTTGTGATGGAGTGTAGGATTTGAAAATGCAAGCCCCTAATTGGTTTGGGGTGTAAGCAACAAGTTAGTTTTCTCAGGTAAATCCGGGAAAATGTTTACCGCTTGCGGTATGAAAACGAGTTGTGATACAAAGGTGATCTTCGGAAAACCGATTTGTTGGATTAAGTACTCAGGAAAAACTTCTAACTTTGATTGTCTTCGGATAATCTGAAAAATATTGGTGACCGTACTACAAACCGACACAGGTAGACTGGTGTAAATGCACCAAGGCGTACGAGTGATGCGTTGTTAAGGAATTCGGCAAATTAACCCCGTAAGTTAGCGAGAAGGGGGGCCTTCTATTATAAGTATTTTAATATTTGTGATAATGGAGGCGGCACAGAATAGGGAGGAGCGACTAGTTAACAAAACTACAGGTGCTTGCAAACTCGTAAGAGGATGTATAAGTGCTGACACCTGCCCAATGCCAGAAGGTTAAGGAAGCTTGTTAATCGTCTGCCAGATGCACTTCGGTGCTCTGGTGGTGATGAAGCGGGCGACCGAAGCCCTGGTCAATGGCGGCTGTAACTATGAACCAATATCGGTATTGTTATCGGTATCTTGTAGTTGTAAAATTAGGCTATATGCTGGAATATCTGAGTATCTTAGATTACTAGTGATTTATCACAGTGAAAACATCTAAGTGCAGACAATCAGCAGGAAAGGCTCTAAGTTTTCAAGAAATTGTAAATGATTAAACCAAACGATGCTAATTACATTGTAGGTTTTGTAGATGGAGAAGGTAGTTTCAATATATCTTTTATTAAACGATCTGATTACAAAAACAGTATCAAAATATCTGCAAGTTTTTATATTTCTCAAAAAGAGATAGAGATACTTGAATGGATTAAAAATGTTTTTGGATGTGGAACGATAAGAGATAGGGGAGACGGGGTCTTTTACTATGAAGTACAAGATGTCCAATGTCTCAAAAAGATTATCATTCCGTTTTTCAATAAATATCATTTACGAACGAGAAAGCAAGCCACTTTTATCATTTTTTCGGAAATAGTAGATTTGATGGATCAAAATAAACATCTCGATAGAGATGGGATTCTAAAAATTTACGAATTAAGAGAGGAGATAATTGTTGGCAGAAAAAGAAAATATTCTAGAAAAGATATTCAAAATATAATATCTAGCAATAATACTTAGAGAATCCCCAGAGACTATATGCCTAACAGATGGAAATCTGATGATATAGTCCGATCTATATGGCGACATATAGAGATATATAGAAATATATATCCGATTTACTTGAGTACAAGTAAATTTGTAACAGAAATGAACGGTCCTAAGGTAGCGTAATACCTCGTCACTTAATTAGTGACTTGCTTGAAAGGTGTAACGACTCTTCCACTGTCTCGACAGCGCGCTCGGTGAAATTGAAATGGCCGTGAAGATGCGGCCTACCCATACCAGGACAAAAAGACCCCGTGGAGCTTTACTATAGCTTTGCATTGGAATAGGGCATAGGATGTAGAGAATAGGTGGGAGACTAAGATCTCCTCTCGTCAGAGGGGAGGGAGTCGTCAGTGTAATACCACTCTTTCTTTGCTTTATTTCTAACCGCTACTCTTGACTAGTAGTGAGACAGTGCATGGTGGATAGTTTGACTGGGGCGGTTGCTTGCTAAAGAGTACCGCAAGCGCACAAAGGTCTCCTCAATCCGGATAGAAATCGGATGAAGAGTGCATGAGCATAAGGAGGCTTTACTGTGAGAGGGACACCTCGAGCAGTTACGAAAGTAGGTTCAAGTGACCCTACTGCAGAATGTGGAATCGCAGTTGTTTAACGGAGATAAGTTACCCCGGGGATAACAGGCTAGTTGCGCCCGATAGTTCATATTGACGGCGCAGTTCGGCACCTCGATGTCGGCTCGTCACATCCTGGGACTGGAGAAGGTCCCAAGGGTTGGACTGTTCGTCCATTAAAGTGGCACGTGAGCTGGGTTCAGACCGTCGTGAGCCAGGTCGGTCTCTATCCGGTATGGGCGTTGTATATCTGAGGGAATTGACCCTTAGTACGAAAGGATCAGGGTGAGGTAACCTCTAGTGTACCAGCTGTTCTACCAAGAGCATCGCTGGGTAGCTACGTTATTTAAGGATAAGTACTGAAAGCATATAAGTACGAAGCCTATCCTAAGATTAGATATACTTTTGTAGCTTGACTACATGAGAGGTCCGCGGGAGATTACCGCGTTGATAGACTCTAGGTGTTAGTATAGTAATATATTTAGCCAAGGAGCACTAATTGACCAAAAGCTTTTCTTTGACTTAAGCCATTTTCTATTCAATTTTGAGTGTACAACCACTCGATCGCTCTTTAGAATTAAATGTCCTGTATGTCTTTGCTTTTAATTAAGCAAAGACTGTCAGGCAAAAGATATTAACACTTTTGATATCTTCTGCCTGGCGATTGCAGCGAAGTGGAACTACCTGACTCCATCCCGAACTCAGAAGTAAAACGCTTCAGCGCCTAAAATACTTGAACCGCGAGGTTCTGGGAAGATAGGTCGTTGCCAGGATTGATGAGGCCACTAGAAATAGTGGCTTTATTTTTATAAAAATAAGAGAACTATGGGACTGTAGCCCACATTGAGACTCCAAGGGGAGGGTTACAATATGTTATGTAAATCCCCTGCAAAACAGTGAAGTCTAAGCGATAGCAAAACTGTGGGGAAATTGAGTTGTTTTGACACTACGTTTCGAGCAGTATATTTTGTACAGAAATGTATCATCCTCTGTACCGAGTTCACTCTTTTTGTTCAGTATGAGATTAACCCTTGCTAACAAGCCATAGAGGGCGGATCATCGAGCAGTATAAATACACCTTTTAGTTGGAATTGCTTGCTTTTTGGCTTAATGTTATCCTGTATTGCTATCTGAGAGATAAAATAATATAGGATACACGATGGAATTCAATTCAATAGTTATGGAGGGGGCTGATCAAGTAGGCAAAGCAGATACTTCTCATGATTTGTCTCAAGAATTACTCTCTCAAGGAGTACCTATTTGTACTTTCTCATTTCCTCAATATGCTACACCTTTTGGAGGTGCAATTAGACTTTTTCTTAAAGATGGAGTTGACGAGATAGAGGAACTTAAAAATATAAAGGATAGTAGGAGAGAGATAGAAGTCAGAATGATGATGTACGCATTAGATAGACTCCAAGCCCTAGAATCAATTTTAAGGGCTCCTAATACAAATAATGCCATATTACTACTGGATCGTGGTCCTTACAGCAACGCTTTGACCATAGCGTATGGACTTTCAGCGGTAAAAAATATTTCAGATATGGATGTTAAAGAAATGGTTAATTTAGGATTTGAAAAAGAACAATATTTGATTCAAACTTTAAATTTAGACAAATGTGTCATTCAACTTGTGGCAAATTTTGGGAAAGAAGGTTGGAAATCAATTCGAGATGGAGGAGAAGATCAATATGAGAAAATGGAGGTCCAAGAGAGAGCCAACGAAGTATATCTAGAATTCTCAAATCTTGTTCGCGATGGTTGGAGAAGAGTTATTACAAAGGAAGATGGAAAGTGGGAGCATAGGGGCGATAGGAATGGAGAAATACTATCTTTTGTAGAAGAAAGATATGATTTATCTAAAATCAGATCATCTGCAACTCCTAAACTTCAATCTATTGACGTCTTGGATATTGCTAAAGATATGTACGGCTTAGAAATATCTCAAAGAAAAGACGTAAAAGATTTTTATAGAGCTCTGAAAGAAAATGAGAAAGAAGCTATTTATGAAAAAGGTCTTGGTATAGGGGAATTTGTAGCATTAGAGTGCAAAGAAATACATATTAAAGATAGCGGTGTAAGAAATGCAATGTATAATATTATAAATGATTACCCAGAATGCTTAGTTTTGTTAGAGCGTTACTATACAAAATCTTTCGTACAAAAGTTGATTAAGGCTATCGATGAATAAAAAACAGAAAGCAATGAAGGTTCTTAATGATATTGAAAAAATGTTTCCAGATGCCAGTACGGAGCTAGAGAATTGGCAAACACCTTTTCAGTTCTTAATATGTGTCGTGCTTTCAGCGCAGACTACTGATAAACAGGTTAATAAAGTAACAGGTAAGCTCTTTGAAAGATATGGTGATGCGAAATCCCTATCCAATGCGAACATAGAGGATGTTAAGAAGATAATAGGGAGTATAAATTACTACAAAACTAAGGCTAAACATATAATCAAAACAGCAGAAATAGTAAATAGGGAGTATGAAGGTAATCCTCCTAAGGATGTAAATAAACTGCAAGAACTACCAGGAGTAGGCTATAAAACAGCTAATGTTTTCTTAAATGAAATATATCAAGCAAATCAGGGGATAGGGGTAGATACACATGTTAGAAAGGTTGCTAAGAAATTTGGGTTAACAAAGAATGATAATCCAGATAAGATTGCTAAGGATTTAGAGAATCTTTATCCTAAAGAGATTTGGTATAAGATTAACAAACTTTTTGTGTTGTATGGCAGATATAAGATGTGATCTGCAACCTTATGCTTGAGGTTCTGGCAAATAGTTTAGTATTCCCCAATCGTCTTTCGTATGGCATTTTGACAAAACTTGTTGTGCTTTTTCGTGTCTTAAATACATAGATATTATATTGCTTGTCCACCTTCCCAGAGCACCTTTTGTTGAGAGCCTTTCAACTAATCCTGCTGTTAAAGTTTTCTGCCCTTGCTCTATCTTGTCCGGATTGATGGATAGGTGGCCCACAGGTTGTCGAGGCATTGTTCTGCTATTTGGTTTGCCCTTTCATCTACATATGGGCCTTCGTTTACCATGCTCTATTGTAGCACAGCTTCGGTCTTTTGTGCTATAATCCAACTGCAGTTAATTAATCTTAGTTGTATATCTATTCTTTACTGCAAGAGATGATATCAAATTAAATATATGGCAAAAAAAGAATTAGATGTGAATAAGGAGCTTTATTCACAGTTAGATGAGTATTTAGACGATAAGTCTAAACAAATAAAACAATTCTCCAAAGGTGAAATAGTAGAAGGAACTGTAGTAGATGTCAGAGAAGGACTAATAATCGTTGACATCGGATACAAATCTGAAGGTATCGTTGCTGGTAGAGAGCTTAAAAGCGAGACTTTAGATTGGACTAAACTAAAGCCAGGAGATAAAGTATTAGTATATGTTGTTAAGCCGGAGGATGATGAAGGTCAATTGATCTTATCTATCAGAAGGACACAGCAAGCTAGTGCTTGGATTAGCCTAGAGAAGGCAAAGGAGGAGAATGACGTTGTCGAAACAGTTGTTGTTGAGGCAAATAATGGTGGTCTTATCGTTGAGATTAGCCAAGGGATTAGAGGCTTTATACCAACTTCACAGTTAGATGCTACTAGGATTTATTCCAGTGGTGTTAGGCAGGTAGGCAAGGACATCTCTTCTAAAGTTCAAAAGAGGTTGAACTCTTTAATTGGAGAGAAGATTGAGACCCGAATTATCGAATTAGATAGGGAGAAAAACAGAATTATCCTTTCCGAAAAGAGGGTAACTCAAGAGGGAGACACTGAGCAAAGAGATGCTACTTTGAGAAAGACCCAAGAGGGAGATGTCTTAAAAGGTACTGTAAGTGGTATTACTCCATACGGTATATTTGTTAATGGTCAAGGTCTTGAGGGGTTAGTACATCTTTCAGAGTTGTCATGGGACAAGGTTGAGGATGTAGGAAACCTTTACAAGGTTGGTAATGAGATAGATGTTATGGTTATAGGCATCTCTGATGGAGGAAAGAGAGTAGCTTATTCTGTAAAGAGATTACAAAAAGACCCATGGTCTGAGGCGATATCTCAGTATAAGGTTGGAGATATTGTAGAAGGAGAGGTGCAAAAAGTTGTGCCTTATGGAGCTTTTGTGAGAATTGGTCAGGGTCTAAATGGCCTTATACATATTTCAGAGCTATCTGATAAATTGGTTAATAACCCTGCAGATATTGTTACTGCTGGAGATGAGGTTAAGGTTAAGATTTTATCAATTTCTTCAACTGAAAGGCACTTAGGATTAAGTCTCAAAGCAGTAGATCAGAAGAAGGATAAAGTTACCGAAGCTAGGGAGGCACTTTCTGAAGAAGAGCTTTCTGAGGCTGTAGAAGAAGCTATTACAGAAGAAATTAAGTAGTATATCTTTTGAATATTAAAAAGAGGGGCAGGTTGTCCCTCTTTTCTATTCAACCTTAGTTTTCTCATGTCCTTATAAGATAATCTGAACTACTGTAACATTTGGTATAATAGAGATATGAGAAATATTATTAAAACAGAACAATCTATTCTTTCTAGACTAAGTAAAAACTCTCGTATTGCATTGCGAAATGCGGGCATAGTTGCAGAACACTTTGACTCGGAAGAAATAACACCTAAATATCTATTAGTAGGTATCCTTTTAAACAGGGAATCTTTAGCTAGAAGAGCTATAGAAGACATGAATATCTCAACTGATCAGCTATTAAGTAAGATATTAGATGGAAGCGATATTGAAATAACTACTAATGGTAAGAAATCAAGAGATATTATACTGAGCAAAAGCACACAAGATGTACTAAGGAGAGCATACGATTGGTCTTCTAAATTATCACATGTATATGTAGGGACAGAGCATATCCTCTTGGGCATATTAACAAGTGAAATGTCACTTAAGGAAGAATTGAAGAAGTATAAACTGGATAGTAGAAACTTTAGAAAGAAGTTAGGGGAATTTGCTATGTACCCACTGGGTATTCTCTCTAAACCAGAAATACATGGACAGATCGATGGCAGTGGAGAAGAGAGTATCATAGAAAATATAGGTATAGATTTGGTAGTACTCGCAGAGGAAGGAAGATTAGATCCAGTGATTGGAAGAGAAGAGGAGCTTGATACTTTAATCAAGATATTGAGTAGAAGAAACAAGAACAACCCTATGATAATCGGTGAAGCCGGTGTAGGAAAGACTGTCTTGGTGGAGGGTTTGGCTCAAAGGATAGCTGATGGCAAAGTACCTCCATCACTTAGGGACATGAGGATAGTTCTACTAGATGTTGCATCTATAATGGCAGGAAGTAGAATGCGAGGAGATGTGGAAGAAAAGGTTATGAATATTATCAGCGAAGTTGTAGAGGATAGTAATACCATACTCTTTATAGATGAAATCCATAACATCCTTTCTTCTGGGATTCCGGGTAGCTCTGCTGATATTGCCTCTATACTTAAACCAGCCCTATTAAAAGATGATTTCAGGTGTATAGGGGCCACAACCACAGAAGAATACAGCATGTACATAGAGGAGGATAATGCCTTAGCTAGGAGATTCCAGCCACTTAAACTAGAGGAAGCCTCTGTGGAAGACACCCTAGAAATTCTAAAAAACATAAAAGTTATACTAGAGTCTCATCACAACATTAATATTAGTAATGAAGCCGTAAAAGTTGCAACAAAACTCTCTGATAGGTACGTTAGCAATCGATATTTACCAGACAAAGCAATAGATTTACTTGATGAAGCATGTGCTACTAAACGAATAGAGATTGAGGGAAACTTTCAGATACTTTCAGACCTTATTAACCGTCTTCGAACGATAAAAAGCGTTAAAAGAGAAGAGATAACGAAAGGAAATATGGAAAAAGCAGAGAAATTACATATAGAAGAAGAGGAATTAGAGCAAAAAATTGAAAAATTAGAAAAGGAGTGCGAACGAAGTAAGAAGAGGATGAACAACAGGGTTGATGTTGATGATGTAAGGGATGTCGTATCAAAATGGACAGGTATTCCACTTAATACGCTAGGTAGCAAAGAGAAGAATGCTTTACTCAAATTAGAGAGTGAACTTAATAGGGTAGTAATAGGCCAAGAGGAGGCGGTAGAGGCTGTATCTAATGCGATTAAGCGTGCTAGGACAGGCATTTCTGATGAGAATAGACCTTGGGCTTCGTTCCTCTTTTTAGGGCCTACAGGTGTAGGTAAAACAGAATTAGCTAAAGTTCTAACGAGAGAGCTTTTCGGTAATGAGGATAGGTTAATACAAATAGATATGAGTGAGTTAATGGAGGGTCACAGTGTATCAAAACTAATTGGCTCGCCTCCCGGATATGTCGGCTACAGAGAGGGTGGTAGATTAACGGAGGAAGTTAGGAGAAATCCGCACAGTGTAATACTTTTTGATGAGATAGAGAAGGCTCATGGAGATGTATTGAACCTACTTTTACAGATATTAGAGTATGGGCATTTAACTGATGGTAAAGGTCGAACTGTTAACTTTAAAAACACCATAATAATACTTACCTCCAATATTGGTGCAGAAGAGATTAGTAAAGATAAGATACTGGGATTTGCATCTAGTAAGAATCAGAGAGACGACGAGGATATCGATGATGCATACGATAGTATGAAAGAAAGCCTGCTCTCTGAGCTCAAGAATACTTTAAGGCCAGAATTAATAAATAGATTAGATGATGTTGTGATATTTCGAGCCCTAAATAGAAAAGATGCTAGAAAGATTGTAAAACTTCTTACCTTAGAGCTAAATAGAAGATTAGAGGATCAGGGAATAAAGGTTAGTTTAAGCCCTAAGCTGACAACCTATGTTGTAAATGAGGGGTTTAGCGAAGAGTATGGAGCAAGGCCACTAAGACGAGTAATACAAGATAGTGTGGAAAATGTTTTAGCAGATCATTTGTTAGAGCATGAAGTGAAAAATGAAAAAGTAATTAAAGAAATAAAACTAGATGTAGAAAAAGGCAAGATAATTATTATAAAATAAAGCATGAAATATATATGTAGTAGCTGTGAGTCAGAATTTCTTAGATGGTCAGGAAAATGCCCTTCCTGTGGAGAATGGGGGACTTTTGAAGAGCTAGAGGACCAGATTAAGCCCTCTCAAGTAGATAAAAGTGGGAAGAAAAAACCACCTAACTATAAGCCAATAACTAAGTTCAATATCACATCCTCTAGTAAATCACACAAGGAGCGCTTAAGCACAGGGTATGGTGAATTAGATCGAGTATTAGGAGGAGGGCTAGTTGGTGGCGAAGTAGTGCTCATAAGTGGTGAGCCTGGTATAGGGAAATCCACTATTCTCCTTCAGGTTGCATTAAATATGGTGAAAGATGGTAAAGAAGTGCTATATGTTTGTGGAGAAGAGTCTCCATCACAACTTTACTCTCGACTCGACAGGGTAAGTGGTGGCAAATCTAGCAAAAAATTTGACAATTTGCTTGTTACAGAGAGTACAGACGTTGATGAGATAACGGCTTTGATAGAAGCAAAAGGTTTTGATTTAGTAATCGTGGATTCAATACAAAGTGTATCATCAGAATCTTCTCGGGGTTTTGTCGGTAGCATCTCTCAAGTTCGAATATCCGGTACCGTACTAACTAGGGTAGCTAAACAAACAGCTACGCCAATATTCATAGTTGGTCAAATTAACAAAATGGGGAATGTAGCCGGACCAAAAATCCTTGAGCATATTGTAGATGCTGTGCTGTATATAGAAGGAGAACAATTTAATCAATATCGTATTTTAAGAGGAATGAAAAACCGGTATGGTTCCACAAACGAAATAGGGGTCTTTGAGATGGGTAGCTACGGTCTTAAAGAGGTTGTCAATCCATCTTTGGTATTTTTAGAGGATACCCATAAGGTCTCTGGTAGTGCGATTGGCGCAGTACTTCAAGGTTCAAGGACCGTTTTCGTTGAGGTGCAGGCATTAGTTTCAGAAAGGGATGAGGGGGGTTTTTCTGGGCCACTCAAAAGAGTTGCTAATGGTATTAAAAAGCCCAGATTGGATATGCTTTGTGCTGTATTAACAAGAAGAGGAGGCTGTTTCTTGGGTAATAGGGATGTATATGTTAATGTCGTAGGTGGATTAAGTATTTCAGATCCAGCATTAGATTTGGCTGTTTGTGCAGCTATAAAATCTGCCTCAAAAGATGAAATTTTAGACAGCAGTACTATATATTTTGGTGAAGTAGGCCTTACAGGGGAAGTTAGAGGCTCATGGGGTTTGGGCACTGTATTAAGGGAATCAGAAAGAGTGGGGTACAAGACTGCGATAATAGGTAGATCTCAAGTCAAGAAAGGGAAAATTCAAGTGAAGAAGGTCTCCTTTCTTAATAAGCTCTAAGCTCGTTTAGTTCTTTTTAAAAATATTGAAGAGTGAGCTGTGGGTACCTGTTCGCCATTATAGTTAACCACAAGAATCGTAACAACGACGAGGCACCTGGAGAATCGTAACATTAGGAGACTAGAAGCTCTTGTATATACGGCTACTAAGAGGGCAGAGGTCACTTATCCTATATTGTGGATTGTTTATATAGGGTTGACAATTATGATTGGCTGGAGGTATAATATATTATATTTAGTACTTTATATGTGGATATCTTACTTTTCTCCCTTTGTCTGGAGTGTCACAAACACTTCTGGGCAAAAGGACAAGAGTAAGAACCAGTTACCATCTCTCTGTCCCTGGGCTCGGGGAACACAATTCATCTGAGTCTAAGGATAGAGAGAGGGGATGCATTTATAAATAATGCATTTCGATTTCTTTGCACTATATCTTAGTGGGAAGGGACCGGGGTCGGTTGGGGCAGTACCGATCCCTTTTTCTCTAATCATTGACTTTCAAAACTTTTTTCAGTTATACTGACATAGATTAGAGGCAGATATTGCCTAAATGTTTAAATTTCCCGTTTATTTTTATGATTAAGAAAACTAAGAGTATCCAAGAGTACGAGAGTATGAGTTTAGCTGAGCTGAGAAAAGAAGCAGAAGAGTTCAAATTAGAAAATTATACAGAGCTTCTTAAAAGAGAGTTGCTTTTAGAGGTATTGAAGAAAAAGACAGAGAAAGATGGATATATTAATGTTGAAGGACTTTTAGAAGTTCAAAAGGATGGAACTCATGGAGTTTTAAGAACATCTGGTGTATTAGAGGGCGAAAACGATGTATATATATCTGGTTCTCAGATTAAAAAGTTTGGACTCAAGACAGGTGATCTTGTTACAGGTCCGGCTAGGCTCCCAAAGGACAAGGAGAAATATCTCAGTCTTTTAAGAGTAGACCAAGTTTACGGTAAGCCTGCATCTGAGGCTCCAAAGAGACCACAGTTTAGAAAATTGACTCCAGTATTCCCTAATAGGCAGATTAAGCTTGAAACAACAAGTGATGTTCTTTCCACAAGGATAATAGATTTGCTTTCTCCAATTGGTTTTGGACAGAGATCTATGATAGTTTCTCCACCTAAAGCAGGTAAAACATTCCTATTAAAAGATATTGCAGCTGGTATTGCTAAAAATCATCCTAAAGCTAAATTAATGGTTGTGTTAGTAGCTGAAAGGCCAGAGGAGGTTACAGACATGCGGAGATTTGTTAAAGGAGAGGTATTTGCTTCTAACTTTGACGAATTACCAGAGCATAACTGTAAAGTAGCGGAAATGGCGCTTAGTAAAGCAGAAAGAATGGTAGAGTGGGGCGAAGATGTCGTTATATTAATGGATAGTATTACTAGACTTGCTAGAGCATACAACATTACTATGCCAACATCTGGTAAAACACTGT
>JBAYNT010000009.1:0-16241 GCA_041678645.1 Candidatus Dojkabacteria bacterium | reverse complement strand
CATTACTCCATCTGAGTTGAGTGAGATTGTTCCTGGTCCAGATTTTCCAACAGGTTCAACAATATATGACCAAAAGGAGATACTTAATGCTTACGCAACTGGTAGAGGAAGAATTCTACAAAGAGCTAAAGCAAGTATTGTAGAGGGAAAGAATAATAGATTCCAAATTGTTGTCACAGAAATCCCTTACCAAGTTAATAAAGCATATTTGATAGAGAAAATTGCTGATTTGGTTAAGGATAAAAGAATAGAAGGAATTGCTGACCTAAGAGATGAGTCTAATAAAGATGGAATTAGAGTTGTAGTCATCCTCAAAAAAGACGCACAACCTAAGGCAGTTCTAAACAAGCTCTATAAATATACTGAGATGCAGAAGGCTTTTAATGCCAACATGATCTCTCTTGTAAATAGCGAGCCTAAGACATTGTCTCTAAAGAGAATGCTAGAGCTATTCCTCTCATTTAGAATTACAGTCACAATAAGAAGGTACGAATATGATTTGGCAGAAGCCAGATACAGGGGCCATATATTAGAAGGCCTACTTAAAGCTTTAGATATTCTTGATGAGATTATCTCTACTATTCGTAAATCAAAGACTCAGGATAGTGCGAAGACCAACCTTATCGACAAATTCGGGTTCACAGAAGTCCAAGCACAAGCTATCTTAGATATGCAACTTAGAAGGCTAGCAGCACTTGAAAGAGTGAAATTGCAAAATGAGTTTAAAGATATAAAAAGTAAGATAGAAGAATATAATACAATACTTAGCAATGAAGACAAGATCTTAGAAGTTATCGGTAACGATTTGCAAATGATTAAAGAAACATATGGTGATGAGAGAAAGACGAAGGTAGTAAAAGGTAAAGTAGGGGAGATTAACGAAGAAGATATGGTGGCCTCAGAAGAAACATTGGTTACAATTACAAATTCGGGATATGTTAAACGTGTAAGCCCTGATTCTTACAGAGCTCAAAGGCGTGGAGGAAAGGGTGTAAGTGGAGGGAGTAATAAAGAGGGAGATTTCGTAGTACATGCAATACTTTGCAACACTCTAGATGAGCTTCTTCTGTTCTCAAACAAGGGTAAAGTATACAACCTGAGAGTTTTCGAGATACCAGAATATAGTAGAACCGCAAAAGGTTTACCTCTTGTTAATCTCATTCAACTTGAGCAAGATGAGGCTATTAACTCCTTTGTTACTAGAGATCCTAAGGGGGGAGTAAGAGAGGGTAAAGGGGCAGAAAGTGCAGAGAATAACAAATATTTAACAATGGCAACAAAGAATGGGATTATCAAAAAGACAGAGATCGGAGAATTCTCAAATATTCGATCTAATGGCTTAATCGCTCTTACTTTAGAGCATGACGATGAGCTCACATGGGTTAAACCCACAACAGGAGTGGATGACATTATTTTAATAACATCCGAGGGTAAGTCTATTAGATTTCATGAGTCTGATGTAAGACATATGGGTAGAAGTGCCAAAGGCGTTACAGCGATGAAATTTAAGAGTGAAACAGATCGTATCGTCACTATGGACATAGTAAGAGATGAAACATTCAGGCTGTTCGTCGTGTCCGAATACGGCTACGCAAAGATGACCGAATTGTCCGAATATGGCGTACAGAAGAGAGCTGGAAGTGGAATATTTACTTTTAATGTAACAAAGAAAACAGGTAATGTCGCCGCCGCAAGAATTCTTGATAATCCTGATGAAACGGAAGTTGTAATTATTTCTGAGAACTCTAAAGTTATTAGATCAAGCTTAGAAGCAGTTCCAACACAAGGAAGACAGACAAGTGGTGTGAAGATAATGAATATTGATAAGGGGGATAAGGTTGCTACTGTTGCGTTAATGTAATATCTACAATCTTATCTTTGTTCATATCATCGTAGTATCGATATAGGTATTTTATAGCAGAGAGGACTTTCTGATAATCGAAATCTTTACTCTCATCAATCTTAACAACTTTATTCTCTATACTCTCTATCTTGATAGATAGACTATCTATTTGTCTTTGCAATGTTTTCATTTCATCTTTATTTAATATCATCTTTATTACTCTTACAATTTATATATTTTATTGTATGCTATGTAAAAATATATTTCTTGACCTAATAGTTAGTAACTGCAAGCTATATTTTTCTCACTATCTATACCCATTATTCATGAACATAGTTATACACATCAACATTGCTAAAAAATTGGTATAATCAGATATGCTAAAATTTTTGAGTCTACTACTTTCCTTTATTACATCTACATTTTCTCTTTTCAATATAGTAGATCTACCTCAAGACGAAAATTTTGACACTGACAAAGAGATAGTTGTTACTACAGAGCCTCTTGATATCAAAGAGAGTCATATTGAAGATCTAACACCAAAGGAGGTTGTTCTAAGTGCTCCTAAAGCCACTGTACCCACAACAGGTAACTGGTGGTCATATCCAAATGACATTAAAGAAAGTACTCGATCTGGTAATGACCTATTGGTATTAGTTAATAAAGAGTATAGATTACCTAGTACATACGCACCAGGTGATTTATCTATAGTAGGGGAGAATGTAATCAGAAGAGGTTCTAATTACTACCTTAGATCAATCGTTTTAAATGATTTAAAAAATTTGGTTGATACAGCTAGAGACCAAGGGATAGATTTAAGTATCGTTAGTGCATATAGATCGTACAGCACACAGTTAAGCACATATAACTACTGGGTAAAATACAATGGTGGTTGTATAGATTGTGCAGATAGAATCTCTGCTAGAGCAGGACATAGTCAACATCAGTTGGGCACAACATTAGACTTTAGTAGTAGTGAAATAGGGGATGGGTTGGGTGGTCAATTTAGTAATACAAAAGCTGCTAGTTGGTTGAAAAATAATGCTTACAAGTATGGTTTCGTAATAGGGTATCCTCAGGGATATGAGAGTACTACTGGTTATAGCTACGAGAGCTGGCATTACAGATACATAGGAAAGAGTAATGCATTAGAGCAACATAGTAGCGGTATGATATTAGAGATGTATTTAAGAAGTAAGAATTAAATGACTTGCTGTATGGTAAGATAGAGTATGAAAAAGAAGCAGTTTATAAAAAATCTTTCAAACGTATATATAATATTAGGTTTCTTTTTTCTACTAATCGCTTTCATTGTTATCGCAATACCTATTTCTCCATATATCCTTTATAGAATCAATCCAGATCTCACACAAACAGAGATCGAGAGTATTAGTATGGAGATCTCCCAATCTCCTATAATCCCTACGCAAGTTAATGAAAAAGAAGATTATTTGCCAGTTTTCGATCCCTCTTTACCAGAGGACCCTTTTATTAAAATGCCTAGTATTGGGGTATACTCACCCATAGGAGATAGTACTGTACCCGAAGAAAGTCTTAAAAATGGTACTTGGATAGCCTCTGATTACGGCACTCCAGAGGACAATAGCTTCCCAATAATATTAGCAGCACACAGATTTGGTTATGTATATTGGGATAGAGAAACTAGAAATAGAGTGTCCTTTTTCAATTTGCCAAATACTTCTGTAGGGGATACTGTTGAACTTACTTGGAACCAAAGAAGATATGAATATGTAATATATGATGCTGATGAATCTTCCTATATAAAAGATTACGAGGCTGATTTAATACTTTATACCTGCAAATACTTCAATTCCCCACAGAGGATATTTAGATACGCCACGAGAGTTAATTAGAGTATCCTTTACTAAAAGATTTTAAGAACTGTTGATAGCTCTCGAATAAACCTTTCTCTGCTGAGCTTGTTTCGAATACGAAGGATGCCATCCTTCCATTCCTTTATATCATATCAAACCCCCACCAACTTAACCCATAGTATATACAAAATAGGCTTAAAGTGATATAATTTCAGTATTCATCTAAATTTATATATATAAATGATGAAAAACATATTAAATACCGCTCTTTTAGTTGCAACAGTATTCGCTTTAAATGTAGAGAAAGTACTTGCAGACAGTAATGGTGTATATACACCCTACAAACCTCACATACCAATTCAAACTGGTTTAGAGGATTCAAGTATATTCTACGTTGTAGCATTAGTACTCTTTGTACTAGGAATAGCAACTTTAAGTACAGCAAAAACCTTAAAAGAAAAGCTCTCTGAATAAAAGCTGCCCAGTTGAGAGCTTTTTAAGGTTATCTATTTATCATTTACAAAAACTATGAAAATATCTTTGGTATTACCAACATACAAAAAAGAAAAGGAAGTAATAGAGCAGTTAGATAGGCTGTATTCTTACCTTACAAGAAAAAACTCAGACTTTGAGTTAATCTTTGTTATCGATGGGTATGTAGATAATACAAAGGAGATATTAGAAAGATATATTAAAGAGAATAGCTTAAGTAAGGCTAGGGTAGTAGGATATGAAAATAATATTGGTAAGGGTTATGCAATTAGATACGGTATGAAGTATGCTACTGGTGATGTAGTTGGCTTTATAGATGCTGATAATGATATATATCTTAGAACATTGGGCTATGCTATAAAGGCAATGAAGAAAGATGGTGTACAGGCAGTTATTCCTTCTAAGTTTCATAAAGATTCTAATGTAGAGATCTCTTTAAAGAGAAGACTCCTTTCAACCCTACTTATAGATCTTAATAAGCTATTTTTAAGATTACCTAAGGGTATAGATGATGTTGGTTGTGGTTTAAAACTTTTCAAAAAAGAGTTGATGGATAGGATACTTCCTGTTTTAACAGTTGATGGCTTTGCTATAGATAGTGATATTTTAAATGAAATTGGTAAGTTTAATATTGTTGTAGAGGTTATTCCTTTCTTTTTGAGTAAGAATAGGAGTGATAGTACTTCTACTAATATTAGGGCTGAGTTTGGTATGGTTAAGGATATTTTAAGGTTATCTTTTAGAGATAGGTATTTCTTAACTAAGCAATTTTTTAATTTTTTAAGTATAAGATAATTAGGGTAGGGGGTATTGATATTTATACCAACCTATAGTATAATATATTAGACAATTAAAGACTGCTCTTTTACATATTTTTAATAGATTTATGAGTACTCATAGGTAGTGATAGCTACTGGCATATCCCTATTATGAGTTCTTATGAACTCAGATCATTAAAAATTTCTAAAGATATACATATAGATTTAATCTAGTATATGTTTAGATAAAATAGCGTGTGGTGAATATAGATTAGAGTCTATATTTCTAGATCTACAATTTGGTTGAATTTAGTTTTTAATATTTATTAAAGATTTAATTCAGCCAGATTGGTATGAATTCAAATGAATTTATACACACCTTTAGGTGTAAAAGGTCTGGATAAAGAAAAAGATAATCCATAAGGAGGATTATAATGTATGACATACTGAAAAGTATTTTGTTGGGCCTTCTGGCCATAGGGTTGGTTATTGTACTCGTTTTTGGTGTAATTTTCGGAGTTGCAATTATTCGCAACTTGAATAACCCTGAAACAGTAGATATCCAAGAACCACCCGTAGAAAGCAATCCTGTTAATACTACAGTGATTGAAAACCCAATCTCAGCCCCAAATTCTGACTGCGTTAAGCAGGCAGAACAAATTGGTGCACCCAAGGACGTTATCTCCGCAATTTGCGAAGCAACCCCTGGCGAGAATGGAGTCTCTATGAGACTTCCAGTTGGGACAGTTGTCCAAATCGGTACCATCACATTTGACGCTGAAAACCGAGTTTGGTTTCTGCAGGACTTCGTTGTCCCCTCAATGGCATCTTATGCCTTTGAATATGCAGGTAATGAACGTGCGATTTTCGACGCGCCATTTGTTGTTGGCAGCGAACTTGGCTGGGCAAAAGATGGGTCTCGAGTACCTTTTGAAATCTGTTTTGATACAAAAGGAGAGTGCACTCCCCCAACTAGCCTTTTTCCTTAATCAACTAACCAAAACCTATCTCGATTCTAGCTAGTGTAGTTGGATGATATAATCATTTTAACGTCTTCGGACTTAAAATTTCTCATCCCTCACACTCACCACACGCTAGAATCTCTAAGATTATATTTATCTTACTGATGAGTCCTTAAGGACGAAAGATTTAATTTAAAAGGAACACCTAAAAGTGTTCCTTTTTTTATTTAAAAATCTTCCTAGACAACTCAAAACACTTCATAAATAAAGATGGAGGTAAAAGACTAAGAATAGGTACAGCTATCTTTTGCATATTCCATATAATATATTCTCTAAAAGTTGGTTTAATATCTAATTCTCTAATAGCCCATTTCCTAACTTCATTTGTCTTCTTAAAATGATCTACCATTTTAGCCTGAGATTCTGTTTGGAAAGTAACACGATACTTTAAAACTGTATCCTTTATATTATGAAATTCTCCCTTAGTACTAAGTATTAAGAAAAGCTTTACATCCTCTACCTTCCACATATCCTCTGGATAAAGACCTACTTCTTCTAACGTAGATTTTCTTAACATAACAGCAGGATGTGCAAAAGGCTGATGAAGAAATCTATTCCTTTTAATATCTTTATCTTCTAATGCATACTTTCTGTAATCAACAATCTTGCCATCCTTATCTATGATATCTATCTGACCACCTACAGCTACACAATTAGGATTACTCTGTAGGTATTCTACCTGCTTTGATATACGAGAAGGATACATTACATCATCTGCATCCATACGTGCTATATATTGCCCCTTAGAGGCTCTTATACCTATATTTATTACATTACCCAAACCATTCTGTTTTTCTACTGGTATTACTCTTATTCTATCCTCATACTCTCTTAGGATATTCAATGTACCATCAGTAGATTTATCATCTACAACTATTATCTCAATATTAGGGTAATCTTGATTAAGACAACTATCTATACTCTCCTTAATATATTTCTCTCCATTATGTACAGGTATTACTACAGATACTAAAGGTTTACTTTCCATTCTTTCTTTTTACTAAATTAAACAGTATTACAAAAAACTCTGTTACTAATATTACATACCCAATATATGCAAGTAGGTTAGGGTAGTATATTACATATATACTATCGTAATCTACATTAGATATATCCCAACCCTGTTTCCAACCATTTACTAAAACTTTGCTGTCAACTATCTTAGGTATATTATTCTTAAAAGATATTGCTATCCAACCAGATTCAGAAGCTTGGGGGACTGTAAGAATACTATTCGATGATTTCCCTGAAAAAGAATATGTCGTTGATACATGATTTTTTGTATTAAGCTCTTTTGGTATATATGAAAGATCTCTCCATTGCTCAGGGTATTCCATAACTACTAAATCATTAAGAATGTTTTCTGTTGTTAGATTATAGCTGGTACTAACTAAAGATAAGTCCAAACGTTCTTCTCTTTGATCAGACGAAAAGATATTAAGATTTGAAGATATTATATTGTCATACATAATATCCTGTATCCAACATGTATTATCTCCAGAGTAGGCTATACACAAACTGGCCGGAATATTGGATA
This sequence comes from Candidatus Dojkabacteria bacterium, assembly GCA_041678645.1. Classification (GTDB taxonomy): domain Bacteria; phylum Patescibacteriota; class Dojkabacteria; order SC72; family SC72; genus WOZL01. Next base: position 8,754 of record JBAYNT010000009.1, on the reverse strand, counting down.
TATTTTCTCCTTTCCAATACATTAAATATTTAGACAAGGGATTAGTAGAAAACAGATTTATTGATGAATTAGCGAAACCTTCTTGTACTTTTTGATATATACCGGAATCATTGTTAGTAATAAAGTTGGCATCCTCAGAGATATTAGGCTGCCATACTGTATCTGTGGATAATTTATAACTATTCTCACCTATTAAGATTGGAAGTTTAATTTGATACACACTCCCATTATCTAACGTTATTTTATCTTCATATTGAGAAATCTTTCGGTCCAGAAGATTCATTTTGTTTTGTATAGGTGCATAGCTAACAGAAGCCTTGCGTACTGTTAATTCTGGTTTGTCATAACCATTTAAGACATAGAGAATTAGGCTGATATAATCGGTTTTTGATATTGTTTGGTCTAATAGAGTGTCAATATTCCCAATTCCATCCTTAGCAGAGAAATACCTTTCGCTGTTTAAACATTCCTGCTCGTTTTGTGAATATATGCAGTATCCTAATAGCGAGTTATTTATACTCTCCCAGTTTATATTTACCCTTAACACTTTGTCCGAATCTCTATTGTCAAATTCTAATTGGAAGTATATACATGGGTTGCCATTGTTTCCTTTCAAATCAAACCCCGTTGCATCACCTTGTAATTTAACTGTTGTAGTTTCTTCTCTTTCTCCAGAAATACACTCGTAAGGTGTTGACTGGGAAAGAGTTGATGTTAAATTATTGAGTATAAAACTCGAATTGTTTACAGTATAAATATCATGATTAGAATCAAAAAGATCTTCTATCCCTACATATTCATTGGATACATCTAAGACCTTCTTGTCAACAACAATAACGTCCGAATTGTCGTATTCATATTTTTTGTACACCTGCGTATTTACTTGGTTAATGGTAGATACAGCAGGATAAAGATAAATATGTCCATCTTGGATTTTCAACAAACTTGGGAAATCTTTAATGGCCTCAAGAGATATAACATTATTTAAGATAATATCGTTGCCATTATAGATATTCTCGCTTACAAGGAAATTATCTTTAATATTCCAATTGTTGTAAAGTTCTGGATCTAGAGAAACAACTGCACTCTTATGGCCGCTAATATACGAAAACGTTCCATCTTGATTCGTATTTGATTCCGTTAGAATGTTTATATTTTGAACCCCAGTATTATACAAGAACAGATTCTCTGTAGAGTGAGCTAATTCCCTGTTCTCCCATAATTGACTTACTTCGTCCCAATTCCATGAATATGTAAAGCCTTCTTCATTTAGAGTCTTATCTACTAACAGATAATCAACTTCATATTTTGATAAAAGCTCATTAAAAGTATTTAAATCTTTCGCTCTAAAAGTTTCCTGAATTTCTGATATAGCTTTTTCCCCATATTTTGAACCTATTGCCGATGACAAATCCATTATTGGATTTGGAATTATGTAAGATATGAAATTAGAACCTTCAAACCCCCAATCATAGCTTCTAAAGTAATTATTATTAGCCATTGGTAGATATAGTATTCTCTTACCCGTTAACTCATTCTCTTCAAGAAGATTTTTCATGTCATAGTATTCGTTGGGAATCTCCACAATGGCTCTATCAGGATATACATCGCCTGTAAAAAGGTGCTGAGCATAAAATAGAGTAGGGGCAACAATAATTATGGTTGATAAAACAAATAAAATATATTTTAATCCTTTACTCAAAAAAGAGCTTAAGAAGTCTATTATGTAAATAAAGCCTATCGGTGCTGAGATAGATGTTAATAGAAGATATATATTCCCAACTTTTGACGAAGGCCACCTAAATACCTGCTTAAATAGGGGAATGTTATCTTGGAGCCATACAAAGAGATTACCTAGAGGAGGATTTACATTCTTCATTACAAACCATATAAGTACAGAGAGTAAAGAGAATACAAGGTACAACCATTTCCTCTTTATTAAAGCAAAAACTAATAATACGATTGTAAAAACTGCAGGTAGTAAACCAATTACATTAAAAAAATCGTATTTGGCATACTCGTCAGCTCTTTCAAATATATAGTTATCATTGCTATCCTTCTCTAAGATTGTTCGAGTGAATAGTTTTGCCGAATTAAGAGCATCTTGATCTCGAGATTCTAAATCTATGACACTTGTAGTTATACTCCTATTAATATATGAATCTACAATATCCCCACTTACATTAACTGTGTAATGTACAAAAGGTAATATCCAAAATAGTTGGGTAGAAATAAATAGTAATATTGTTAAGACACTCTTCTTTAAAACCTCTTTAAATGTTTTACTGTAGAAAATAGAGAATACTACTATTAGAAATGAGATTACTAATACATCTACTACAAAGAGAGTCGCTATGACAAAGGTTGAGGCAAAGAGGATACTTGATATAAAAAATATAAGAGCATTCTTCCAATTAAAATTCTTAATTAGTCTGTAAATACTCCAAATCAGTAGGGGCAAAAACCCAAACTGTGTAATATATGGGAACATGTTTTGATAGTAAACCCATACTGTCCACAGAGTTGATACATAGAATGTCCCACTTAGTAAGAAGACCAGTTCTGAGTATTTTGCTTGTTTACTATCTTTAACTAAGCTAGATGCTAGTAATGCAGTAAACCAACTACCTACAACAAAACAGAGTAGGGCAAATATCTGACTCAGAGACCATGTGGGTAAAAATAGGTCTAATATATAGTAGAGTGTTGCTCTAAATATATCTGCCTGCTCACTCTCAGATGCAAAACCTAAGACCCTATAGCTTCTCCATGCGGGAGATTGGATACTTCTCTCTATAGTTAGTAGGGGATTTAGGTCTGGAGAATAATTATCATTTGATAAATAGGAATACCCTGTTTTAAAAGAAACAATAGAGATGCTAATTAATAGTATGGCTAGAAGTATTTTACCCCAATTCCTTTTTAGAAATTTCCTCATATCAACATTCTAACAAAAAAACCATTTTTTTACATTACAAACTACAGTAATTGCGATTCAGACGAAGCAAATTCTAACTTGACAGAGCGTTCTATAATGAAGTACTATTTATCAGTTGAATTTCTAAATTAAAAACTGCTTTGATATGGATACAGGAACAGGCATTGCTTCTACAAGTGACACAATGGAGCAGAGCGATCGAGAGTTGATGAGCGGAAATGCTCGAAGAAGAGATGAGGAGGGTCGTTTCAGTAGTGATCAAAACGATCGCCTCTCTATTACTGGCAACCAGTATGAGGAGCTTCATGAAGGGATGAATCAAGATCTAAGTAATCGCGAAGTTAATGAAGAGAAATCAGATGTACATAAGCAGCCTACAGAAAGTGAAGTATTAGCAAGCGAAGGTTACACAATGCCTCCAAAGACAGATGAGAATCACGATGCTCAAAAAGAGTATTTTGGAGAGAATAATGCTAATGAAAAAGTCTCTACCTTAGGAGAATACATGTCCCCAACTGCTCGAGCAGCATACGAGATTTCTCTCACTGGGCATGTCGATAACGTAGATGATGTCTTTTCTGCTATGAGAGAAAAAATCGAAAGAGCAAACGATAAGGACAAAACAACTAACCTCTCTCCAAGACCTGTTCCTACACCAGAAGAAGCAGACATCTTAGAAAATATCGACAATCGATTAAAAGAAATAACGGATAAACTTGACGACAATGCAAAACAATTAGCAAATATTGAATTAACGAGTGACCTGAGTAATAGCGAACTAATTACTCTCATAAGTAAGCAAAATCAACTTTTCTCTACTCAGACCGCCCTTATGAACGAAAGATTCTCAATCATACTTGAAAAACAGAATGCACAGATAAGGACATACATTGATAATATGCCTAATAATATACAACCAACCCCAGTCCCTGAACCAACGCCAGCAGCGCCTGAGTTTATAACAGTCCCACCTATACCAAGTGCTGATCCAGAGGGGCAAGAATTAGAAGGTGAAGACACCTGGGAACAAACATCCGCTGACTATACAAGACAACTAGCAGAATTAGATAAAATATTAGACACGAGACCTCTAACAAATGAGGAAAGAATTGAATATTTCAATCTAGAAAGGGAAAGGAGATATATAGATCAAAATATTATAGCTCCAGAACAACAAGAAAGTGAAAGGGAGAGAGAAAGGAAAGAGAAAATTATTAAAATTGTCGCTGGAGTAGCAGGAGCAGGTATAGCTCTAGCAACACCTGCAGTAGGAGTAGCTGCAATAATTGCTGTGACTCTTGGCGGCCGCTATATCGGTAAAGGTCTTAAAAGATGGTCGGAGAATTTAAGAAACGAGTCTAATGCTATGAAATATGAAGATAGAAGAGAAAAGACCAAAGAAGAGTTAGATGAAATGGATAACAAACAGAAGAGGAAAGCTTGGTGGGCAGATAGACTAGGGGAGGCTTCCGCTGTAGTAATAGGAGGATCTGTCGGATACGGTATCGGTGCGGCTATCCAGAACATAACCGGATGGCAAATAGGTAGCAAAGCGAGTGCTGTCGAAGGATTAGGAGCTACAAATACAGATGGGCAATCTGCCCCACCCACCCAACCTCCTGTCGAACCACCTTCTCAACCACCATTAGATTCTGGAGCTGGGCCCACACCACCTACTGATATAGGTGGAGGAGCAACACCCGCTGGTGAAGGGTTAGGGAATGTAGAGTGGTTTAAGGCCTCTGATTATCAATGGGATTCACAAAAGATGGGCTGGCTAGGTGACAATGTCTCTGTTGGTCCTAAAGGAGGCCCTAACGGACTACTACAGAAGAGATTCTTTGGAGAATTAACTGAGCTAGTACCAAAAAATAAATTAATGGGACAAGCAAGTGGAGATATTGTTAATAGCTATCTAAGAAATGCATATAGAGGTGTTGATCCGATTCAAGCTGCACAAGGTGCCGCTGATGCATTATTAGGGCAATAGATTTTTAATTAAAAACCATAATCAAATGAAGACAGAAGTTATACAAAAAATTAAGGCTTTAGGAGTAGAAGATCAAAGAGCTGAAGAGCTATATGAGCTTCTCTCACAGGAAGTGTTAGATGTACTCTTTGAGGACTTTGCTGAGAAATCAACTGATGAAGAACTTAGCTCAATTGAAATGAGAATTAAGAATGCAAAATCCCCAGAACATTTTGAGACTATTATAAAAGAACTCGCAACAACAACTTATGAAGATAATGCCGATGAAGAAATAAGAAACATCTATTTAGACTTAATAGATTCTCTTGAGGGAATAATCAAACAAGCAAATGAACTTCTTGAAAAAGCAAACTCAGGTGATCCGCAAGCCCAGAAACTTTTAGAAGAAGCCCAGAATTCAGATACCTACAAAAACATTGTAGATCAACAGCAGTAAGTATATCATCCAAGCTTTGCATTGGCCTTAGAATCGATTCTAGAGCCTTGCCGTCACAATGCCCCATACAATACCATTACTTGCTTATAGCATTATTAAAAACCTAAAATTAGAGTAGGGGAAGGAAATTTTTTAAAAATAGCATATACCTAATCGTGCATACACAGGTCAAAAGAGAAGCACCAAAGGATATCTAAAGAAGAAAACCTACAAGAATTATAATAAGAGGAAATAGTATTGGAATAGTAACCCAAAGATATTATACATACCCCATCGCATATAACCGTGATTATACTCGATACATACAACTAGAAAATACATACATCTCTACTACAGAGTAGTACCGCTCCTCTTGCTCTGTACACAAGATCCTAAACACATCTTCAAGAAGCCAAATGGTAACTAACTTAAATGCTCTTTTTGACCTGTCTATAAGAGGGTTAGCACTTTCTTATCCACACTGTGAAACTATAGGCCTATGAGTACTATAGGACACCACCCTGTTTTCGTAACAGTACCCCCTACTCTTTATCACTCCCTGACTATATGAAATTAGAACCAACTCAAATACACTGCTATAAATACAATTACTAGAATTAGAAAATTGTAAACAAACACCTGCCATTTAGCATTATCCCTTTCCTTAATAGTTAGAAGTCCCCCACCAACAAAACTCGCTATCGTTGGGACAACAGCAATAACCTCATGACTCGAGCCCACAAATACAAATGGAAGCAAAAGGAATACATTTAATAAGGCGACAATAATGACCAAGTACCACACATGCCCCTTCTCTATATCTATCTCATTAAACTCAGTATGTAAAAGAAATATATATATTAAAAACAGAATAGGAAAGATTACATACAATGGGAAACCGCTAGCAAGCACACCAAACGTTAAGAAATAAATCATTAGCAAGGTGAGAATATACGAAGCAGTCTGTGCCACATTAAGCAAAGGCAGTTCCTTAAACAAGGAAACATTAAATATATTAATCATTAGAAAACACACATACGTCAACACACCAAGAAACATTAAAAGAACAACCAGTAACAAACCCTCATATATACGATCAAACTGCTTAAAGAAGAAGAGAAGTACAAATACGACCTCACTAAAAACGAAAAGCCCTCCTTGAAATATATACTTGATCGACTGAATTTTAATCCTAAAGTTGAAAGCCCAAACCAGGCCAACAATCGCTACTAAAGCATAAATGCTCCCTATTAAATATATGTTTACAAGGCCACCTCCCCTAGCAAAAATTTTAGTAAAGAAGAGTGAAAATGCTATACCAAAAGAAAGAAGCATGATCTTTACCCTCTTAACATTATCTTCTCCTGTTACCTGAGTAATGTTTTTACCCATATAGTGTACTTATGTATCTAATTCCCTTTTCAGTTAATACCCTACCACGATTGGTACGCTTAATAAAGCCACACTTCATAAGGTAAGGCTCATGAACCTCTGCCAATGTACTTGTATCCTCAGAAATCGCAGCTGCTAGAGTAGAAAGGCCAACAGGACCTCCACCGAAGCTATTTAATATTAAATCTAAAATCTGCCTATCTATTTTCTCTAAACCCTCTTCATCAATATCAAGTATTTCCAAAGTCTCCTCCACTACACCCAAATTCACCACATCCCTATTCCTGGTTTGAGCAAAATCCCGAACTCTGCGTAAAAGCCTCAGCCCTATTCTAGCAGTACCCCTAGAACATTGAGAGAGCCTTAAGAGGGCTTCATCCTCTATCTTAATATTCCATAGCTTACAAGCACGTTTAATAATGTCCTGCATGTCGGCTTGTTCAAAAAAATCCAACCTCTGAACCAATCCAAACCTGTCCCTCATAGGAGAACTAATCTTCCCTATCTGGGTAGTAGCACCAATCAAAGTAAAAGGTTCTAAGCTAAGCCTAATGGTCTTTGCAGATGGGCCTTTACCCATGATAATATCGAGTGCCCTGTCCTCCATAGCAGGATACAGAATCTCTTCTACTACCCTAGACAGCCTATGAACCTCATCTATAAACAAAATGTCCCCAGCTTTAAGACCTGTCAAAATGGCCGCTAAATCACCCTGCCTTTCAATAGCAGGACCTGAGGTAATTCTAATAGATGAGCCCATCTCATTAGCTATAGCCATAGCAAACGTTGTCTTACCAAGACCTGGAGGACCATAGAAAAGTATATGATCAACTACCTCTTCCCTTTTTCGAGCAGAATTTATCATCATCCTTAAGGCTTTTTTCTCATTATTTCTTCCAATAATGTCATCTAGTCTTGAAGGACGGATTTTCTGTTCAGATTCAACATCTTCTACCCCTTTATTAACAACAATCTTGCTGTTCTTCCCCCTATTCTTTTCCTCTGTATCTTTACTTGATTTAATCATTAGTCTGATAAAACCCTTTTAAGTAAGTCTTCTATTTCTAATATTCCTCCATCCAATATCTTCTCTGCCTTCTTAACATAAAGATCCATGGCCTCTCCTTTGAACCCTAATGCCCGCATAGCCTCCTTGAATTCCTTTATACGCTTACTCTCTATACTTTGCTTATCTTCATCCTTGAAATCTATCCTTCCTCTTAGCTCTAAAATTACCTTTTGTGCTCCTTTCGTACCTAAACCAACAACTTTACTTAGCTTTTTAGAATCTCCTTCCAATATTATCTTTTCTAGCTCATCTCTTCGATATGTAGAGAGTATAGCTAACCCTGTTTTGGGGCCTATACCAGAGACTCCTATCAACTCTTCAAATAGGTTCTTGTCAACCTCACTATCAAACCCATACAGAGTTTGACTATCTTCTCTTACCTGAAAGCTTGTATATAGGATTATCTCCTTACTTTTTGGGTACGCCTTCATGTTATTGGGTACAAATACTCTATACCCTATTCCACTTTCAGTAAGGATATCTATATAACTCTGTTTACCAGTATTTGTTTTGAGGATTTTGCCTGATATATATGAAATCATATGTACCTATAATATATCACATTTGGGAGAATGATTTTACATTTCAAACTAACCTACTCGTAGCAATAGCTATTGCTAATGCATCTGCTGCATCATCTGGTTTAGGAAGACTCTTTAGATTACAAAACCTCTTAACATTCTCCTGCACTTGTCTTTTATCCGCCTTGCCGTAGCCTGTCACAGCATCCTTGACCTGTAAAGGTGTAAAGTCATGTATTGGCAGACCGAACTCTTCTAGGACCAAAAGAATTACTCCTCTAGCCTCCCCAACGGATATCGCAGTCTTAGCGTTATTATAGAAAAGGAGAGTCTCCACACCACACGCCTCTGGCTTAAACTCTTCTATTATTTCATTTAGATCATCATATATCTCTTTAAGCCTAGTAGAGGTACTTAGACCCTTTTCTG
>JBAYNT010000008.1:0-18223 GCA_041678645.1 Candidatus Dojkabacteria bacterium | reverse complement strand
ATTGTAAGCGTAACTGTAATAGTACTACTGGTTACATCACTCAAAGGCAATACTAAACCAAAGCCAAAACACGCTGAGTAGTTTTAAAGCCTACCTTAGCAACATTTCTTAACTCTTCCCTGCCATGTTTTTGAATAAAAGAAATGCCTGAATCAATAACATCTGAGGCACCCTTTGGAAAGGTAAAGTCATATTCTCTATTCATTTTTTCAAATTCTTCTAAAAAAATACCCCTCGCTATAATAGATGCTGCGGCCACAGCTATATCTGATTCACCTTTATGGAACTGTTTAATATTAATCTCCCTTCCTAACTCTCCAAGCTCATTTAATATTCTATTCTTAGAAGATGAGAATTGATCTATAACCACACTCTCACAAGGAATCCCTTTTTCCTTTAAATCCTTTAATCCCATCTCTATACACTTACTATGCTGTTTTGCTAAAAGTATTGACACGTTACCATCTTCATTTACCAAATCATTATACTCCGTAGGCTTTACAATACTTGGATAGTAATATGGATAATCTTTAACATGATTATATAACTGCTCAATCTTATGATCTGTAAATTTTTTAGAGTCATCGAAACCCAATTGGGATATCTTATCTGCGAATTCATCATTAACATAGCAGGCTACAACTACTAGAGGGCCAAAGTAATCTCCCTTACCTACTTCATCTACACCAATATGAGGCTCTATAAAATCACTTTCTCCCCTACTTTCTTTAATATGAGATATCGCCTCAGTAAAATCCTCGTTACCCTGTAACACCAACTTCCCACTACTATACAGGGTTGCCACAGAGCCTTTAGGAGAAATAAATGCATATTCCACATAATCATTTTTCAATAACTTAGGTATCCACCCTAAGGCTAGAAGTATTTCAGGGAAATTCTCTATCTGATTCTTATCCAGTTTTATTGAAACAGTATTTTGTGACATCTATATCTCCTCCAGAGTAAATCCATCTTTGGTATCTACCATCTTGTATCCCCTTTGCTCTATTTCAATTCTTTTCTCATCAGCAAGCTGGTAATTTTGAGCCTTCCTAGCCTCTACACGCTCACTAGCAAGGTTTAATATCTCTTTGGGTATATCTAATCTTCCTTGCTCTACATCGTCCTTAAGATTAAGTCCTAAGACTTTATCAAAATCATATATGGTGGTTAATACATCTTCAGCTTTCTCGCTAGATTTAATGAGTTGAGATATTACTGCCAATGCTCCAGAGACATTTAAGTTGCTCTCTAGTTCTTCGATAAATAATTGTTTGTATTTAGGTATAATTTCTCCCTGTGACTGGGAAGCTTCTTTATAAATATTTTTCATTTTAGAAATTAACGACAATCTTGCGTTTCTAGCACCTTTTAAAGATTCTTTTGTGTATTTAAGTTGTACTCTGTAGTTTACAGATGCGAATAGGTAGCGAATATCCATAGGATCAAATCCAAGCTCCAAGGCGTCCGACAAAGATGCTCCCTTACCGGTACTTTTTGATATTTTTACGTCTTCAACCCCTATTAGGAAATCGTTGTGTATCCAGTATTTGACCGAAGGGTGTCCGAATGCGCCTATGTTTTGTGCTCTTTCATTTGGGTGATGTATAGATATGTGATCTATACCTCCTGTGTGTATATCAAAATACTCGCCAAGTACCGATGTAGACATTGCAGAACACTCTATGTGCCATCCTGGGAATCCATCTCCCCATGGAGAGTCCCAATGCATAATATGCTCTTTGTATTTCCCTACTCTTTTCATCCATAGGACAAAATCTGCAGGATGTTTTTTCTCGGAATCCACCCCTACTTCTTTTCTTACACCTTCCTGTTTCTCTTCTAAAGTTTGTCCTGTAAATATGTTGTAGTTATCTATTTTCGTTACATCAAAATATACTGCTTGTGTAGTTTCGTATGTATACCCATTTGCTTCGATCTTCTTTATCATTTCTATCATTTCATCTATATATTTTGTTGCTCTAGTCCATCCTTCTTCTTGTAGTTTTGATAGGTCCATATTAGGATCTACTCTGTTTCCTTTTGGCGAGAGTATGTTTACTGTTGCAAAGTCTTCTAATACCGTTTTTATGTAGTAATTTGCTATGCTTATAGGGTCTTTACCTTCTTTTAGAGCTTGTTGTTCTATCTTATCTTCGCCAAAGTCTTCGTCAGAGGACATGTGTCCTACATCAGTCATATTCATCACCCTTTCTACTTCGTAGCCTGTATATTTGAGTGCTCTGTACAAGACATCCCAGTTTACATATGCTCGAATATTTCCTATATGCATCCGGAAGTATACTGTTGGTCCACAGTTGTATATGGTTATTTTACCTTCCTCGAGAGGTTTAATTGGCACTACTTTCTTATCAAGGGTGTTGTAGAGTTTCATATGTGGTTATTTTACATGGTATTTAAGGAAATTTCCATCAAAGGTCTGGCCTAGGTCTGACCCCACACATACTAAAACATCCGAAGAAAAACGTATTTGGTTATACAAGGTCTGAGTTAGATCTGACCCTACCTATTCTACTCTCTATTTACCAACAAGCTTTTAAAATACTCCAAATCAGTACCATATTTGTACAAAGCGACCTCACTTCTATCTATTAAACTTGGATCATCACGCTCAAACTTAACTAAAAAAGTCCCGTTACTGTCTAGAAATTCTGCATAGGTAGAATCTATAAAAGCCCTCTGCTCATCATCTCTTACGAAAGATAAAGGCCTTGCAACACCATCTGCCGTTAAATACTCGAAAACCCAGAACTGTTTCTCTCTGCCTGTTAAAGAGATAGATGGATGTAGGGCAATCAAATATCCTTCTCCAATATTAGCTAAACTAATTAATGAACTGTCACCCTCCTTATCCCAAACTACACTCTCAAAAACCCACTGTTTATCATTAATCTTTAGGTTAAGATTACCTATGTATAAATTGCTCCATACATCATCATTAATGAATTCCTTAATCTTAAGAACTGCGGTAATAGATAGATTCTCATTAAAAAAAGCAACCTCTCCTTTCTCATCGAAATATAGCTCCTGCATAGGAACTTTCTTGTATTTATCAAAGTATGACCTCTCTATACCGCCCTTACCGTAACTGCCACTCTGTACCCAAACCCCACTAACAGAGCTTGTACCTAAAACCTCCATACCGTTCTGTCTTGCAAAATAATTATTAGCTCCAAAATAGCTTAACAAAGAAAGCCCAGCAATTAATGTAAACGCAAGAAGATACCCCTCCTGTACCAGAAAATTTTTAAAACTCCTCTCTTCTCTTCTAGACATTTGGGCAGCTAATACAAATTATATGCTTCTTCTACCCTCCAAAGCCCTCTTTAATGTCAGCCTATCCGCATATTCCAAATCAGCCCCTGTAGGTAGTCCCATAGCTAACCTACTTATTATCATTGTACCCTCTTTAAGCTCTTTTGCAAATATATCACAGATATAACTAGCGCTAGCCTCACCCTCTAGATTAGGGTTAGTTGCAACGATTATTTCTAGTTTTTTTCCTTTTAATTCTACTAGAAGTTCATTAACTCTCTTTTTTAAATCATTAAATCTTAAATCCTCTGCCCCTATACCCTCTGAAGGTGATATCACTCCACCCAAAACGAAGTAAAAGCCATCGTAAATTGCAGAATTCTCAAATGCGATGACATCCAAAGGCTCTTCTACCACACAAAGCTTGCTGTTCTTCCTCAAAGGATTACTGCAAATATCGCAAATTTTCTTTTCAGAAACATTAAAACATTTCTTACAAAAAGATACATTCAAGTCCATATCTGTTAAGGCCTCTGCTAACTCCTTGGCATCATGATTGAGAGATCGCAGATAATGATAGGTCATTCTAGCAGCAGTCTTAGGACCTACCCCAGGCAGTTTGCTAAATTCATTGATAACTTTTTCTACGGATTGTGGTAGTACAGACATATTCTAGGTTTAACTAAACATATTCTTTAATGAATCAATATCCATGCTCTGAACCATCTGTTTTTGTAATTTCTTCTGGTAATCTTTAAAAGCTTCTTTCATCCTATTCTTAAAGCGATCCATCTGTTCAGGATCCAGTATTTCTGGGTCTATTTCTATATTTTCAAACTCCTGTGCTGCATTCATATATATCTTGAGCAATCCATCCTTAGATTCCCCCACTATCTTCTGTTCCTTTAGTTTCTTTTGCATTTTTTTAGCTTCATTTTGCATCTTTAGCATTTCTCTAATATTTGCCATGATTAAAAGTTGATTAAATAATATATGGGATATTATACAGTATAAATAAGGGTAGGATTACATACCTTCAAATATCGCTTCTAACTCTGCAGGTATACTCTTAGGTTTAAATCTTCTTACTTGAGATTCTTGCTCTGATTTAGGCTTCTTAGGAACTTTTTGCAATACAACGTCTACATTTGTTTTCATCCTAGGCTTAGCTTTTTCATTAACAGTACAAACTAAAGAAAAAGGAGCCGCAAAAATATCTTTTAATACTTTGTTAATAGCTTCTCTGCTTTGTGGACACTCTATTTGGTCTTTATAAAACTGAAAAGGAACCTCTATATGCAATTTCCTATTCTCAAGTTTTATTGGTTTAGATGTCTCTAGGAATGCATAAAGGTGCTTGTGTACTGGCTTTATTGCTATTGCCACCCTCTTCCACTCTTTTTTGATAACTTTAAAATCGATATCTGGGTAATTTTTACTATCATCTGAAGCTTTCCTACTATCCACATGATTGTCCACATACTCTTCTGAGCTATCCTCTTCTTCCTCCTCTTCTTCTTCCTCTTCGCCACTTTCTGTTGTACAAAACTCAGGTATTACCATTTCTATAACTAAAGATTGGTTCCCACTTCCTTTGAGCCCTCTCTCTACATCTAAAAATGCCTTTACAAGTCTTAGGATGTCCTTTTGAGAGACCTGACTGAAGAATTGATACTCTAACTCCTCACCTTTAATCTTAGCTACTAGAGCCTCTCTGAGAACCTCGAGAGTATATGCTACATACTGTTGAAAGTTTACACCTTTCTCTTCAAGCTCCTCTATTAACTGTAAAGCTTCTTTAGGATTATTTCCTACAAGGTTTGTCAACAACAAGTCTACCATTTCTATATCAGGCAATCCCAAAAACTTTCTTACTTCACTCTCTGTAATCTTTTTATCTTTTCCACTTTGGCCAGTAAATACCACGTCAAGCAATGAAAGAGCATCCCTGTAACTCCCCCTCGCATTATTAACAAGTATCTTTTTTGCTTCATCTTCTATCTTCATACCTTCACCCTTAGCACTTCTGTCAATAACTTCTTCAATCTCTTTATCTGTTCCTAATCTGAAATCGTACCTTTGACATCTGGATAGTATAGTTGCGGGTAATTTATGAACCTCTGTTGTAGCCAATATAAATATCACATGCTCTGGGGGTTCCTCTAGAGTCTTTAAAAGCGCATTAAAGGCCTCGGTAGTAAGCATATGTACCTCGTCAATGATATATATTTTGTATTTACCCTCGGTTGGGGAGAATTCTAACTTTTCCTTCAGCTCCCTTATCTGATCAATACCCCTATTAGATGCAGCGTCTATCTCTATTAAATCCAAAAAAGTCCCTCCATCAATACTCTTACATATCCTACATTTACCACATGGATTTCCATCCTTGGTTAGGCTCTCACAGTTAATAGCTTTAGCTAAGATTCTCGCTGTAGTTGTTTTCCCTGTACCCCTAGAACCTACAAATAGATATGCGTGAGTAAGCATGTCTCCCTTAACTGCGTTCTTTAAAATTTTGGTCACATGTTCTTGACCTATAATTTCTTCAAAATTCTGAGACCTGTATTTTCTATATAGTACTGATGACATAATTGTATATCTTAGACCACTATTTAAACGCTTGTAAAGTAGATTTTTTGTGAACGGGTTTGATACCCTACCTATGGGCGAATCTATTTTTTCATTTCCCCTACGGCCTCACTCAACATGCGTGTATACAATCCGTAACCAACTGAGTTGATAATTCCCGACTGGTTTTTACCAAGGATATCTCCTGCTCCCCTTATCTCTAAATCACGGTTTGAAAGTATAAAGCCGGAGCCAAGTGCCTGTGCTTCTTTGAGCGCATTTAATCTAAGTGAGCTGTTACCCTTGAGTTTATCAAACATAAAACAGGCATATGCCTGTTTACTACCTCTACCTATACGACCTCTTATTTGGTATAGCTGGGACAGTCCATAGCTAGTAACATCATCTATAATTAACGTGTTTACATTAGGGATATCTATACCATTTTCGATTATGGTAGTACATAGTAAAACGTCTACCTCCCCATTGATAAATGATTTCATTGTTTGCTCAATCCTGTTGCTGCTCATTTGTCCATGCAATATTTCTACTACATTCTCCGGAAAGAGTTTATCTAATTTATTCTTCACAGATTGTATGGTCCCGATCCTGTTATGTAAATAGAAAACTTGCCCATCTCTATCTATCTCTCTTTTAATTACTCTCTGTGCTTCTTGCCAAGAGAACTTAGAGAATTCATTCTCAATATCTTTTCTACCCATAGGTGGAGTCGCTAAAACAGATATATCCCTAATACCCATCAGAGACAGATTAAGGGTTCTCGGGATTGGTGTAGCTGTCATAGATAGGATGTTACTGTTAAGCCTGATCTCTTTAAGATGTTCTTTCTGTTTTACTCCGAACTTCTGCTCTTCATCTATTATTACTAGATTCAGATTTTTAAATTTTACCGATTTTGAAAGTAAACTGTGTGTACCGATAACGATATCTATAGTACCCTTTTGCAATCCTTCTAATACCTGAGCCTTCTCCTTCTCTGTTCTGAACCTGCTAAGGGAGTCTATGATATAAGGGTAATCTTTAAAACGCTCTTTAAAAACGTTTAGATGCTGCTCTACCAATACAGTTGTGGGAGCGAGTATAGCTACTTGAAAACCCGCATTTACTGCTGCTAATGTCGCTCTCATAGCTATCTCCGTCTTACCAAAGCCTACATCGCCTACAAGGAGTCTATCCATAGGTGTACTGTTTTGGAAATCATTAACTATATGGTTGGTAGCAACTAATTGATCTTCCGTATCTGTAAATTCAAATTTGTTAACAAATTTCCAAAATTCATCTAAATCTTGCTCGGAAGATATTATCCTCTCAGTTCGCATGGTGGATCTCACTGCATATAGCTGTAGAAGCTCCTTAGCGATGTTTTCCGCCTCCTTCTTTGCACTCTTAGATATTCTATTCCATATCCCACTATTAAGACCTGTTAGCCTAGGTTTTTTCATCCCCGCACTGATATATTTGGTTACCTTATCAACCGCACTAAATGGAATGAGCAATCTATCGTTTTTAGCATAATGGATATCTAAATATCTTCTCTGTTCTATATCTTTTACGCCATCAAACACCCCTATCCCATGATCTTCATGTACTACGTAATCCCCAGGTACTATTTTTTTGAGTATCTCAAGAGAACCTTTATCTATATCAATCCCCTTCTTATGCTCAGACAGATCTATTTCACCTAGAACTTCTAAATCTGTAAGTAAAAGAAGCTTATTTTTCTCATATATGAAGCCTCTGTTCAGCTCCTTTTCTATTAATGTGTCCGCTTCAAAATATTTGTCTATATATTTCCCTAGTTTACTCCCACTTTTCTCGAACCTTTCATAGTTTTTTGTTAAATACCATACCTCATACCTTAGATTTTTATAGTTTTTGAGGATATTTTGCGTAGTATGTATGTCCGTGTAGTTATATATACCCGGTATCCTCTTCAAACCAACATCTTCTGTATTTAGCTTCCCCTCTATATCGTCTAGCAAATATACCAATTGACTCTCAGCAAAATTCTCACTTCCCACTATCTGAGAGGAGTCTTTGGGCAAAATGTCTTTAAATTCTACTGTACTAATACTTTTTCTATTTTCTGGCTTAACTATTTCCACACTCTCTATTTCCTCTTCCCAAAGACTAACTCTCAATATATTGCTCATACTGTAGGGCCATACAATGAGGACATCTCCAAGTAGTGAAAACTCACCTTCCTCCCATACTCTCTCTACTTTTTTATAGCCTAAATCTAGAAGATCTTTAGCTTTAAAAGTATTTCCTTTCTGAATTCTTAATACTTTTGTACTATCTTCGTCAATATTTCTTGATATATATATAGATGTTTTTTTCTTATGACCCAATATCTCAGCAAATAGCTCTTCAAACTCTTTATCTACACCACTGAAATATCTCTGATCTTTACCAACGTTTAGCCTTTGGCCTAACCTATCAAAGAACTTCTCACTTGTTGTGCTAATACTTGAACTTTGCATACGAGAGATTATAATGGATAGAGGATAATTTTGTAAGTAATAATTATGTTTTTAGCACATGCCCCTGTCTCATATTTAGCCAATGAGGTAATACAGAAAAAGAAAATCTCAGGGTTAAAGAATTCTCAGCAAATGTTTGTAGCGGTGCTTTCTCTGATATTTGGGATACTCCCAGATTTTGATTTTCTTATAATGATGGGGCTTGATAGGCCTTCATATACTCATCATGATTGTTTTACTCATACCCCTATATATTGGATTGGGTGTTGGTTACTACTTCTAATCCTTTCGAAGATCATATACCCACATATCAATACAAAGAGTAAACAGTTTCTTACAAAAGATTTGTTAAATATTATACTTAATAGCTTTCTTATAGCGGGCCTATCTCATCTTGTAGCAGATCTGTTAGTAAGCAATATTATGCTTCTTTATCCTATAACTGATACGCCTTTTACGATATTAAAGTATGTTTTTGAGCCTAGTTATTTTACTGGTTACTTCTTTAGTATCTATTTTGCTATTGAGATCGTTATTATTGCAATTTTTTTCTGGTTTTTCAGTAGGAAATTCTTAATAAAACAAAAGTGGGATGATGTAATTGCATATTGTCTAATTACTTTGTCAGTTTTCTATCTGCTCTTTACTGTTTTTATGGGTTTTAGGACTTACAACAAGAGCTTTTTAGAGGACGCTAGTAGGCCATATATAGACTATGATATGGATTATGATACATTGCGGGATATAGAGGACTGGGATGTAGATAATAATGGGATTGATAATATCTTGGATGCTGATCAAGCTCTTGTAGTGGAAAAAGCAAAGAGCATTATAGATTCACATAAGTTGGTTGTAGGCAAAAATCAGAGTTTAATGGATAGGATATTCCTAAAATACGGAGCATTAAATTCATATAGATTAGTGTCCCAATCTTTCTATGAGAGTTTCTCTCCCATGGAGCCGGTCTTAAAAGATTTCTATATAAAAGGGCTCGACAAAAAGAAATATACCGTTACATATAATCATCAGGAGGTTTTAAAGAACTATTTAGATTCCAAAAAGCTTTTAATTGATTTGAATATGAATAGTAATCCCCTACTACCTCAAGGGAAGATCTTTTTCTTACTTAACGAGGAAGGTGAAATTATGAATATGGGGATTACTTTAAATATGAATAGTGTTGGAATTGTGCTCCCAGGTGAGAAACAGATTCAACGACATACTTTGTATGGGATACTAAGATTCTATGGAGATTCTATAGCCACTTTTCAAATAGCTCAGTAAATAGGAGCTCCTCGCAGGCTTCTACACACACTGATTTGAGGATTGCTAACTCTTCTTTGCTAAATCTCTTTAGTACATACTCCTCTCCCGGGGTGTTATCACCCTCTTCCCTATTATCTATACCAAGTCTTACTCTCCAGAAGTCTGTTGTACCCAATTCTTTCTCAACGCTCTTAACACCATTGTGCCCTTTGGGAGACTTTCCTTTTTGAATTTTATAATCTCCCAAACATATATCTAAATCGTCATGGAAGAGAACAAATTCTTCTATATCGTATCTCTCAAATGCTTTTTTCACTGCTTTTCCTGAATTATTCATTGCGGTTTGTGTTTGTTGTAATATTACAACATCTTTGTTACCCCACTTGGCAGTTGTTACTTTTGAAAGGAGGTATTTGTCAAATTTAAAGGCGTAGTCTGACATAAAGCCTTCATATCTTAAAGCTTGTTTTACTAATTCCACACCAAAATATCCAGCATTATGTCTAGTATTGTGATATTT
The DNA here is from genome assembly GCA_041678645.1 of Candidatus Dojkabacteria bacterium. Classification (GTDB taxonomy): domain Bacteria; phylum Patescibacteriota; class Dojkabacteria; order SC72; family SC72; genus WOZL01. The sequence continues at coordinate 8,086 of JBAYNT010000008.1, read as the reverse complement.
AACATCCTCATTGCCTATACCTGTTAAGAGAATCATTATTGTAAAATTTCAATTAATATTTTATTAAGTATCTGTTCTTGTTTAATATACATTGCTTCATTACTGTAATCAAGCTCATCAAACTTCTCCTCATGATCATATCCTTTAAGGTGTAGTATGCCATGTATAAAGAGGCGGGTAATCTGTTTTTGTAAGTTTTTAGAGGGAGTAGTGTTAATTACATATTCAGGGCAAATATATATTTCACCCAAGATGGTATCGGAATCAATATTAAATGATAACAGGTCTGTAACCTCATCCTTTTTACGGTATTCACTATTTAATCTCTGGATATATTTTGGAGTTACAAAAACAATGTTTATCCTGTTTTCAAGAACAAATTCTCTCTCAAGCAAAAGTTTAATCTTATCAATTGGGATGTCTTTGGGTATTTTAAGCAGTTTGTCTCTGTTAAAAACCTCTATCATTTGGTAAGTTTGTTTTGTACGATATTTTTAACTGTATTACCATCAGCTTTACCTTCTAATTCCTTCATTACAGCACCCATTACTTTACCCATATCTTGAATATCTAAGGCTCCTAATTGCTCAATCTTCTTTTCTACGAGTTTCTCCACATCTTTCTCACTCATTAGCTCTGGTAGGTATTCGTTTACAATCTCTAAGTCTTTTTGCTCTTTCTCAACTAACTCTTTTCTATCCATTTTTTTGTATTGTTCAATGGAGTCTTCTATTTTCTTGGTCTCCTTCCTAAGGATTTTCTCTATATCAGCATCTGTTAATCCTTTTTCTGATTCTATTTGAGCGTTTTTGGCTGTAGCCAGGAGCATTTTAAGTGTCTCGCTTTTTTCTTTCTGCTCAGATCTAACTGCTGATAGCATATCTTCTCTTATCTGTTCTAAAAGAGACATTGTATTTAAAAGCTAAGATAAATTATTTAGCTCTTCTTGAAGCGGTTCTTCTTCTTCTTTTCTGTTTAGCCCATTCTCTTCTTTTTGCGATTTCCAAGTCAGATTTTTTAATTCTGTAGGCTTTATCACGAGCTGTTTCTAAGATTTTCTCTCTCATGACCTCTCTGTGTAGTCTTTTTAGAGCGCTGTCTATATTTTCGTTAGCATGTACAATTACTGCCATTTTTACCTCCTTAATATTATTGAACGGTTGGATTATATCATAGATTAAAAAAGTGTACTACTTCTATCCCACCTTTAGTCATCTTTGAAGCTACTTTCTAGCTTTTTTCTTCGTTTACTCGCTTTTCTCTGCTCCCTTATTTCAGCATTAAACCCTGTTCTTCCTGACATTGAATTGAAGATATAGTCTATCTTGCTATATTGGGTAACTAAACCTCCTAAGAATATGAATGAAACTCCAAGAGATACTCTTCCTAAGACTGTATCAAGTACACCCGTTTGGGGTACTATTGGTGGTTTTTCTGGAATTTCTTCATCATATGTGAACTCTACTCTAGCGTCATCAGAGATGTCCTCTCCCCCCCTTGGGTATGCAGTTACTGTATTCTGATATATACCAAAGGCTTCTTGCGGTATTTGTATGCTATAGGTAAGTTTTAAGTTTTCTTGTGGAATAAAGACTTCATCTTCTCCCTGTAAGTCCCAAATAATTGTGTTCAAGCTGTATACCCCGCTATTTGATATCTCTTTAACATATTCTTGTAATACTTTACTGTCTAGCTTGTCTACTACCTTATCTATACTTCCTTCCCCATCTCCTACGTTAGTTACTGTTACAGTATAATCTGCTTTACCATAGTTTTTTCCATTTATCACAACATATCCAGTTGTTGCACTTTTTACTATTGACCAATCGGGATTTCTAGGATCAGGTTCTGGTATACAGAGACATGTTTGCTGATTGCATTTGTCCCAGGTACATTGAGTACCTGTTGGATTACCTAGTTCGCACTGCTCACCTGGATTTAGGCTACCGTCTCCGCAGGAGGGTTCGGGTGGTTCTGATATGCAGGCACATGTCTGCTTGTTACACTTATCCCACGTACATTGAGTACCTGTTGGATTGCCTAGTTCACACTGCTCACCTGCATCTAGAGTACCATCTCCGCACGAAGGCACAGGTGTTGGTGGTGGCGGTGCTACTTCGGGTACGTATGAAATTTGCAAGAAATAGTCGTTAAAATCATAATCTCCTGGCCATTCCATCCAATCAGCCCAGCATTGTTTACTCAAAACTGGATTGCCTTGTGAATTTGCAAAAGCTATATCTGCTGAGACATCTACAGGGACATATGGCGTAGATCCACCCCCTGTTGGAGGTCCTTGTAATGTTGTACCGCACTTCCCACCATTTGGTATCATCCATCCTAGAGCGTAATACTTTGAATTAGTTTCCTTTATACACTCTGCATCAGCAGCCTCACCTTGGTTATTATTATCGTTTAAGGTTACCAACTTAATGCTTTCACCTTTTTCAACCTTGATACCTGTTTTTATACTTCCTGTACTCGCAGTAGTATTTGACAATGTTATCTGGACAGGAGTACCTGAAGGCAATTTTTGTAAAGTAAGTATTGGCCTATTTCCTTCTCCCATGAGATTCTTAAAAAATAGTACTACTTCTCCTTTCTCTGTAAATGGGCCAACTGTACCACCAGGGTAATTGAAATCGGGCTTTATAATGGTACTATATCTTTCACATGGATCTGCTGCCTCACCATCCTCAGGTGCTACACCCTCTTTCTGTGTAACTCTCCAAAGGAGATAGCCCCCGCTACCCAAAACTAGAATACCAAGTATTATAAATAACAGTATTTTACCCTTTTTTGTAATCTTTATATCCACTATTTGAATTTCCTTTCTAATTTATCTCTCCTCTTAGCAACTCTCTTTTCTTTTCTGACATCTTTTCTAACATCTGCTCTAAACTGTGCCTTCTCAACTACACCATTATAAAAAGTGTTAATTGCAGAATATTGCGTTACTAAACCTCCCAAGAAGATAAATGATATTCCTAGAGATACTCTTCCTAAGACTGTATCAAGTACACCCGTTTGAGGAACTTCACCAGAAGGAGGAACTTCATAAGAAGGAGGAATTTCATCAGAAGGAGGAACAACAATAGGGGTAGTGCCTTGACATGAAATCTCAGAATACATTGGAGGATCCCAAACCTGCCCTAAGCTAGTCAAGTTACAACTTGGATGGAAATCTTTTTCCCCATCTGGACCACTATATGCGACAACATTTACTCCATACACTGCCCCAGATTGAGCATTCTCAATCACATAACTATTTACATTGTCTGTAAAAGAGATCCATACATCACCGCCCTCCTTATTAAGCCAATCACTCTTAGGTTCTTTATTAATCCTAGCGATATATTGGGTTGCCCCCGGAACGAGATTCCAGTTTATATTTATTGTATTGTTTGAACCACAAGACAGTGTAAACCCAGTACAGTTTACAGGTGCTGTTGGAGAAGTTGATTTAAAAGTGGCCGTATATGTTGCACTTGCTTGGACATTGGTATCGGTTCTGTTTGCTGTTGTTTTATTATCACTCCATTTTTCAAAAGCATACCCTGTATTAGGTGTTGCTGTGACAGCGGTACCACTTGCTCCTTTATTTATTATCTGTGGTGTTGTTCCTGTTATCTTCCCATTTGCACCTGCAGTATATGTAAGAGTAACGGTCTCTACTGGTACTACTTCAAAGGTGGCCGTATATGTTGCATCTGCTTGGATATTGGAATCTGTCCTTGCTGCCGTTGTTTTATTATCACTCCATTTCACAAATTTGTATCCTGCGCTAGGAGTTGCAGTCGAACTAATACTACCTCCAGGAGCCACACTGTTTTTTCCCGCCTTCGTGACAGATCCATTCGGTCCTGCAGCATATGTAATATGATACGCAGTAATATTACAAACTTTTTCATATTCACAACATCCTGTTTTAGAATCACCGTAAGGCTGATAATAGCAAATTCCAGCTTCATCTTCTTGACAGTTATCACCTGCCATTGTCCTCGGGCCACAAGGACCAGTACATTTTAAAACACAATTTTCTTCACTTGCATCACTATCCGTAGGCGCTACTGTATCCTGTTGATTAATTCTCCAAAACAAAAAACCACCCCCACCTACTACCAAAACACCTAAAACAATGAAAAGTATAGTTCTTGTTTTCTTTGTAATAACTAAAGCCATTATTAAAGACGAGCAGTAAAATAATTCTATCTACTAATAATCTACATTATTCAAACAGACTTTTCAACTCATCTATATTGACAATGTCCTTAATCATAACAACTACTACAAGAATCATTAATAGGCCAAAACTAACATTAATAATTGCAGCTTCCACTTTAGGATTAATATCCTTACCAAATATACCCTCTAGCGCCACTATTAAAACCCTACCACCATCTAAAGCAGGTATAGGAAGGATATTCATAAGGGCGAGAGAAAGAGAAAGATCCGCAATTAAGGATATGAAGGGGACAAAACCCAAATCCTTAAAATAGTCTACTATAAAGAATATTCCAACAGGACCCGAAACTGACTGAGAAAGAGTACTATAATCACCCGTCTGCCTAGCCTCTTTAAATAAAGATGTAAAAACGCTCCCTATTAATCTAAAATTGTTAATAAGATGAGAAAATCCACTAAACACACGATGATCCGAATAATCAATATATACAAAATAGTTAATCCCAATTGCTATACCAATCCTACCATCACCCGCTACCTCCACCTCATAGACACCACACGCTTCCTTCATATCACAGGCGGTAATACTTACAATATCGTTACCCTCTATTAATGCAGCTATACCTTCAACATACTCAACAACACTCCCATTTATCTCCTTAATATAGCCTTCATCGGGCATATCCGACTGATCAGCACGACCATCCTCAATTACCCTATACGGCACATCAGTCTCTCTCACTCTTACTATCTTAGCTCCTATTGGTTTAAAATCCTCAAATTCATATGACATGGATATCTTCCAATCGCTAAAACCCAACACTAAAAAGTAACAGAAGATGGCTAACAAGATATTCATCAAAATGCCTGCTAACATAACAAACATTTGTGCTATCTTACTTTTATTCTTCAAATTCCCGCTTGGATCTATCCTTTTGAGTTGTTTCTTATCAATCTTACCTGGATCTCCATCTCCTAATATGTTCACAAAGCCACCCAGAGGAAGCAATCTTATACTGTAAACGGTACCCTTGTACTCCTTAGAAAGTATCCTAGGTCCAAAACCTAATGCGAATTCAAAAACAGTAGCTCCCACTAACCTAGCTGCTAGGTAATGCCCTAATTCATGGATAAAGATGAGGATTCCTAAGACTAGAATGACAAGAAGGATAGTGGTTACGATGCTCATATTTTAGAATTTTAAGATTAGGTACTAGATTGTCATGAGGCTCTTTTCCTTCTCATCTCTTATGCTCTCTATCATCTCATTATACTCTTTAACAAATTTCTCTAAAGTCTCTCTTAACCTCTTAGCATCATCTTCTGACATCCCCTCATTCTCTAGCTTATCTACCTCTTGCATGTATTGCTGTCTAACATTTCGAACAGCTACTCTAGCATCCTCTACCCTATCTTTCATAATTTTCACATACTCTTTTCTTCTCTCCTCTGTTAAATCTGGCAATATAACTCGTACATGATCCCCTTCTACCACTGCAGAGAAACTCTTATCTGAATCCGACAGGGCCTTGGACACATTGCCTATTATGGATTTGTCCCATGGAGATATAACTATAGATTTAGCATCTGAAACCGTAATATTTGCATAGCTTTTTATAGTCCCTTGAGTACCGTAAGCATCTACAAGGATATCCTCTACTAATTCTGGAGTAGGTCTACCTGTCCTTATCGAAGATAAATCCTCTTGAAGAGCATCTACGCATTTATCTAAATCTTTTTGAAATTTGTCCGTATCCATATTTTAATTTTGGGATTAAAATTATATTAGATTCTACCTAAAACTTTAGTAAGTGTCTAACACCTTCAGAGGCAATGATATTTTGCTAGGTACAAAGCTTTGAAGTTAAGGATCCTACTTCCCAAATTCCCAATATAGAATTCTTCGAACCTCTAATGGCTCCCCTAATTTAGTTTGGGTTTCGTCTACTAGATTCCTCATGGTCTTAGATTCATCCTTAAACCATTTCTGCTCTAACAAACAGTTCTCTTGATAGTAATTGTTTAATTTCCCCTCTACAATCTTTGGGAACATATTTTCCGGTTTACCTTCTGCTTTTGTCTCTTTAGTAAACATGTCTTCTAATTCCTTTTGCTCATTCTCGGGAATGTTATCCTTTGATATATACTTAGGTTTCATTGCAGCAACCTGCAAAGATAGCTCATGAACAAATTCTTTAAACTCTTGATTCTTCGCTACAAAATCTGTTTGACATTTGACCTCAACCAAAGATGCTAGTTTCTGATCTGTGCCATGGAGGTAGGCATCTATAACCCCATTGCCAATTTCACACTCAGACTCTATTGGCTCATCCCAACCTTTTTCCTTAATCAATTCTACTGCTTTTTCAAAATCCTTTCCTGTTTCCTCGAAAGCAAGCTTACAAAGTCCAATTTTAGCACCTGTAAGATTATGTAATCTTCCTATTACATCACTTCTTTTATTAATATACTCTACAGCTTTTTCCATATCCCCATCTGATTTTTCCAATGCCTCTTTGCAAAGCCCCATGCCTGCAGAGGTTTTTGCTCTTAACTTTTTAATATCTTCTACTGTAACACTCATTGATATATTTGCTTTTAAGTTATTTAATAGCCTCCAATATCTCTTCGGCTGATTTCTCACCAACCCCTTTAATTTCCATTAGCTCCTCTTTCTTCTTCCCACTGAGCCCCTCTAAATTCTTAATGCCCGCCTCTTTTAAGGCATTCTCTGTTCTTGTGCTAAGTTTCAACTCTTCAATACCTGTAGCATCTTTTTGGGCCTTAACAGCCTCAGCTGCCTTGATATCTTCCTCTATATCCTTCTCTTTTTTCACAACCCTTACAACTCCTGTACCGCCTGTTTTAATCTCAGCACCCTCTCTCATAGCTTTCATTCTTAATCTCTCTTGCTCTTCCATCCTTGCCGTTCTTTCCTCTTCTGCTAGATACTCTGCCTTTAGTCTCTCAAGATTTGCTTTGTGATTCTTTCTTAGGGCAATTAAACCTTCAGATTTCTTACCTTTGTTAACTGCTTTCCCAAAAAGATCAACATAAAGGGAGATGCTTTTTAGAGAGTCATCATTTGATGGGACAGGGTAATCAACTAGCTCAGGATCACAATTGGTATCAATTAAACCAACTATTGGCACATTTGCGATTCTCGCTTCTTTAATTGCAATCTCTTCTACCTTACTGTCTATTACAATTATTAAAGTTGGGAGCTTATCCATGAATTTAATACCTTCATACATTCTATTCAATCTGTTTGCATCGTGTTCAATCGTTAGGATTTCTCTTTTAACGAGTTTCTCATCACCTCTTGCGAGTTGCTCTTCTATCTTTAGTAGGTTGTTAACACTCCTCTTTACAACATCAAAATTGGTAAATAGTCCACCTGGCCATCGTTGGTTGATATAGAAGGCTCCAACTTCTTGTGCTTTGTTTTGTACTATTGTAGCAGCTTGCCCTTTAGTACCTACGAACAGGATATAGCCTTCGTTGGAAGCTTTCTCTATAGCTCGCAGGGCATTTTCAAGCAATGATCTTGATTTAACTAAATCAATAATATGTACACCGTTTCTTGCTTCGTAGATGTACTTCTTCATCTTAGGGTTCCATGCACTGGTTTTGTGGCCAAAGTGTGCACCTGCCTTAAGAAATTCTATTAATTCTGGTATTTGAACACCCTTATTTTCAGTCTTGGTGTCCTCTGAGACTGTAGACTTTTTGTCTGGCATATTTTTACTCCTTTTCCTTTAAACACCTATCTTTCTAGTAGTTAATTCCTACAAGGAAAAATGAAAGATATGTGAGATATATTAATTAAACGTTGAATTATACACTATATATCTATACTTTTCCAACCGTTTTTGGCTATAACAATATGTTCTAAGAATGT
>JBAYNT010000007.1:0-20120 GCA_041678645.1 Candidatus Dojkabacteria bacterium | reverse complement strand
CAAGGAAGCGTATCTCAGCCAGTTGCCCCAGTAACGAAGTCTCCAGTCATAGAATCAGGACAGATAAAAGCCATAAGCATTACACATCCTAAATCGGGAGATGTTTTAAGAGATCCTGCCGTGTTAATTAAAGGGAATGTAGAGGGTGATAAACAGAAATATACCGTTGAGATATATGATTTAGAAAATAAAATAGCTAACATAGAGCAAGGCGACAAATCATGGGAGTATTCATCAGAGGAAGCATGGGTTGAGGGAGGGCACAAATTAGAGGCAAAAGTTAAAGGAACTAATATTGTAAGCGACGCAGTGTCTTTTACTGTAGATATTACTTCCCCAACGATTATAAGAGAGTCTATAAAAGTTGTAAGAGAAGATGGTGCATTCATACTAAGTTTTGATGCTGACGAGCCATGGTATGAGCTTAAAGTGATAAATGGTGAAGAGAAAACCTCTTTTCTAGCTGCAGAGAGTAAGAATATCCGTTTGTTAGATTTTAATCCAAGCGAAAAAGTCATCCTCCAAATATCCGATGAAGTTGGAAATACTTCCGAAATAGATATCACGGAATACTTTATGGAAGGAGAAACAGAAGATTACAGTAATTTTAATCTATCCATATTGATTAACAGTATAAAAAGTACAGATGGGATAAATATAATAATTGTAGGATTTCTGCTCTTCCTGATGTTCATAGAAGTATTTGTCTTATGGAGGAAAGGTAAACTTGGGAGAAATATCGGTGATTTGTTTGTAATAGCTTTATGGGTAACGATATTAACAGTTGGAGTATTTAAAGGGTTTGGAGGGATCTCATCATGAAAAAGGGAACATTATGGAATATGATGAAAGATGAGATAGTGTATTGGTTACTTATTCTCGCTCTCTCTTCATTTTTCTTATATCTTACAACACAAGGAGTGTCACACAGATTGCTTATAGCTGTAGGAGTCCTGAATTTGTTGCTATTGGAGACATGGTTTATAAGGGCATTTCTACTTTTCTCAGGTAGAAAGGTGTCCCAGTATAGTGAAATAATCCAAAGGATTTCTCTTAAAGATAGATTCTTTGATTACTTTATATTCCCAGTACTTTTTCTTACAACTTTTATGTTTTTTCTGTATTTCAACAAGAATATCTTGATGTCATATTTGGTTACGGCCTTCTGTATGATTGTCTTAATGATCTTATTTGTGAACATAAAAAGCTCACTCAAAAAGGTATACAGGATAAGCTCTCTAACCAAGGGAATCTTTAGTTTAATTTGTATATTATCATTCTATCTTTCAATCAATGTAATTTTACGATTTGATATCAATATATGGGTTAAGCTATTAATATCAGGTGGTCTAGCACTAATTATGTTTCTGTCAGAGCTTCAGCTCCATGATAGGTTGACCTTTGGCTCTTTTCTTCTCTCTTTTCTTTCCTCTCTCTTTGTGGCATTAAGTATAGGGGCGTTTGTATATCAAAGTATATTTGTCGCTACCGCTATTGGAACTGTAAGCTTTTATATAATAGTAGCATTGTGGAATGTAAGGTTTTCTGGAAAGTACAAATTCGTTGATTATCTATCACCTCTGTTATACGGAATAATTACCCTAATTTTAATCTTTAATCTTTAATGGATAAAAATGTATTAGTGCTAAAAGTAGGTGGCTCGATTATGTATGATCAGCTATTAAATGTTAATTTCGAGGTCTTTAAGAAGATAAAGGTTTGGTATCATGAGCAAGAGGAAAAATATGACAAAATAGTTTTTGTGACAGGTGGTGGAGGGCTCTCTAGAAGTGTGCAGGAAAGTATAATAGAGGATATTGGCGGAGAAGATAATTTTCACAGTATCGCTATGTCTGTTACACAAACTAATGCAGCAATATTCTCATCCTATTTGGATGATAAACAAATATTTGTCCCAAGGACATTAGGAGAGGCATATGAATTTCTCATTGATTCAGGTGAAAGGGTGATGGTTTCTGGAGGCCTAAAAATGGGTTGGAGTACAGATATGGATGCAGCTGTATTTGCAGATACGCTAGGCACTGACAGGGTATTTAAGATTTCCAACATAGATTACGTATATGACAAAGACCCTAAAGAATTCTTCGATGCAAAACCGATAAAAGATATGACCTGGAAAGATTATTTTAAAATCTTCGATATAGTAGAGGGAGAGCAGCATGGGCCTAATCGTAATATGCCTATTAGTGTAGAAAGTGCTCAATACTGTGCAAGAAAAAAGATCTCCTTTTTAATAACAGGAGGCAAATTTCTTGAAGAGGAAGAAAAGGTTTCTAAAATACTACAGAAGGGGACATTCATACATCCATAACCTACTCGATTGCTTTTATCTTGCAACTCATTTCGCCATTGGGAGTATTAAGCTTTATGCTGGCCCCTACCTTTTTCCCCATTAAAGCAGCCCCTATCGGTGATTTGTAAGAAATTCTATCTTCTAATGGATTTGCATGATCTTCCCCAACGAGTGTAAATGTCCTTTCACCGTGTCCATCACATATGGTTTTAACTTTGTTTCCTACATTTACTTTATCTTTAGTTACATTTTTAACTACCTTAGAGTTTCTTAACAAATCTTTTAATCTCAGGATCTCTTCTTCGTTTTGTTCATTTGCTTCAACAGCTAAAGAGTATCCATCGTTTTCCCTTAAGTCTCCTTGACCTCTCATATCATTTAGAGTCTCAGAGAGCTCTTTTCGAAGCTCATTCTCTCTATATTCAATCTCCTCTTTAATTTTTTCATGCCCTTCTTTAGTGAGCAAATTTGTTGTTACAGTTTTCTTTCTCATCCTTTTGGATTCGCAATTTAAGTAAGTAATGAGGTAGCTATAATATAGTAGATGGGGGATTAAAGTCAACCTTCGATTATATGTTATTTAAATGCTCGAATCAACATTTGGAGAGAGCAAACAGATGTGATAAAATAAGCACTATTAAGCCGCTATCGTCTAACGGTTAGGACACAGGATTCTCAATCCTGCAATCTGGGTTCAATTCCCAGTAGCGGTACCAAAAAAACAAATGAAATTCGATATAATTACAATTTTCCCAAACGTTATCCAGGAATATATAAGCACTGGTATTTTAAGAATTGCTCAAGAAAAAGCTCTTGTGGAAATCAACATTCATGATCTAAGGAAATGGACAGAAGATAAACATAAAACTGTAGATGATACCCCATACGGTGGTGGTCCTGGGATGGTAATGAAGATAGAGCCCATACACAAAGCGATAGAGGAGTTAAAAACAGAAAGAAGTGTGGTTTGTATTACGACACCCAAAGGAGAAAAACTAACACAGTCTAAGGTAAGAGAGCTTTCTGAAAATAAAAATGCTCACTATATAATTATCTGTGGAAGATATGAAGGAGTAGATCAAAGAGTTCATGATAACTTAGTAGATTTTGAATTCTCAATAGGAGATTACATACTCTCAGGAGGTGAGTTGGCAGGACTAGTTCTAGTTGATAGCATTACAAGGTTAATACCTGGAGTTCTAGGGAATAGTGAATCCTTAGAGAGTGAATCCTTTACAGAAAAGGACAAACTCGATTTCCCTCAATATACTAAGCCCGAGAAGTTTAATAATTGGCAAGTCCCTGAGGTACTGTTATCTGGCAATCACAAAGATATAAAAGAGTGGAGAAAAAAACACTCCACAAAGTTATAGCCTTTTATCAATCTAGATTAACCCTTTATTGAATGCTAAATATATCTGCTATATACTTAAGCATACTTTATGTAAATTAACGAATTTTGTAATATGAATTTAAATATCAAATCACTCTTCTTGTCAAAAGAGAAGAAAAAAGAGTTGGAGAAAGAATTAGAGAATCTAGTCACAGAGGGCAGAGCTAAGATAGCAGGGAAGTTAGAGGTAGCTAGAGAAGCCACCCTTGGAGATGATCAAGAAGAACTAATCGTGACAATTGAAGAGAAACAGCAGTTAGAGGACAGGATAGACGAAATTAGAGATATTCTTGCAAGGTCTCAAGTAACTAAGGATGAGTGTAAAATTACTACAGATGTTGGCTCTGAAATTGTACTTGTACATGACAAGAAGATAAAAATATTTAGATTAGTCTCTCCAATAGAGGTGGATCCATCAAAGAATAGAATATCTTTAGAATCAGAGATGGGAAAAAACCTAAAAGGATTAAAGGTTGGTGATAAAACTATGCTCAAAAATTCTAAGGGAGTAGAATTAGAATATACAGTTCTGTATATTTGTTAGTTACCTAAGACTTCTTTAAGATCATCAATCTTAACTCTTGTCTGTTCCATTGTGTCCCTATCTCTGATAGTCACAGTATTATCTTCTAAACTGTCATAATCAACTGTGATACAGTATGGGGTTCCTATTTCATCTTGATACCTGTATCGCTTCCCTATATTACCTCTAGCATCCCATACAACTTTAATATCAGTAGATAACAGATCAAACACCTCTCTTGCCTTCTCAACAATCTCTTTCTTGTTGGAGACCAATGGGAAGATAGCTGCTCTGTAAGCCGCAATATCCTTATTAATCTTTAATACTGTTCTTACACTACCATTCTCTAACTCCTCTTCCTCGTACGCATCAAAAAGTAACATTAAAAGTGTCCTATCTACACCACCTGAAGTCTCTACAATATTTGGGATGAAATTCTCTTTAGTTTGAGGATCTGTATATGTAAGATCTGTGCCAGAATATTTCATATGTTGTGAAAGATCGTAATCACCTCTCCAGTGAATACCCTCGTTTTCTGCCCACCCCCATGGAGCTTTATACTCAATATCGTATGCATCCTTAGCATAGAAAACTAACTTGTCTTTTGGGTGTTGATAGAATCTGAGATTCTCATGCTTTCTATATAACTCCTTGTAAAACTTCATCCTCTCCTCCATCCAATACTTAAACCACTTCTCCATTTCATCTGGATGAACATAAAATTCCATATCCCACTGTTCAAACTCTCTTGATCTAAAAGTTAACTTTTGTGGAGTAACCTCATTCCTAAAAGCCTTACCAATCTGTGCTATACCAAAAGGAATTGTCTGTCTTGTACTATCTACAACATTCTTAAAATTAAGAAATATATTCTGGCAAGCCTCTCCTCGTAGGTAAGCTTTCTGCTGTTCGCCCTCTATGACACCAATATTAGTTTCAAATAGGAGATTATATGATCTTGGCTCTGTAAAATCTTTATTACCACAATTAGGACAATTCTCTTTTATCTCATCCTCCCTAAATCTCTTATGGCACTTTTTACATTCAACAATCTCATCACCAAAATTCTCAATATGACCAGAAGCCTCCCATACCTTAGGATGTGTAATTATAGTTCCATCTATTCCAACAACATTCTCTCTTCTATCAACCATATTCTTCCACCAATATCTTTTAAGATTGTTTTTCATTTCAACACCCACAGGGCCGTAATCATAAAACCCCGCTATGCCACCATATATTTCTGAATTAGGGAATATAATGCCACGTCTTTTGGCTAAAGCAGTAACCTTCTGTAGTAGATCCATCTCTGTTCCGTTCAAATTTAATACCTTTTATTATATTGTACTTAAAGTATTTACTCAAATCCTTGTGGTATAATTCGAAGTAATATAGATAAGTTGTTAGAATTAAGATATGGAGGACCCACAAAGTAGCGATCTCCTAGGACAAAGGAAAGTAAGATTAGAGAAAGTAGAGGAGTTAAAAAAGCTTGGTATAAATCCATATCCTGCAAAATCGTATAAAGAAAATTCCATCGGAGATATTCTAAAAAACTATGAAGAATATGAAGGGAAGCAAACCATACTCGCAGGAAGAGTAATAGCATGGAGAGAACATGGAAAATTGCTATTCGGAAATATTAAAGATGAATCTGGGACAATCCAGTTAATGATTAGAGAGAGCGAGTTGGTAGAGGATTTAGAAAAAGGATATTTGGGTTGGGATAAACTATATCTTCTAGATTTAGCTGACTTTGTAGAGCTATACGGAAGTATAGGGAAGAGTAAAACTGGTGAGATATCAATCATTGTTAGCAATGTTAGACTCCTTACTAAAGCACTAAGGCCCATACCAAGGCAATTAGAAGATAAAGAACAGATATTCAGGAGAAGATATCTAGATCTAGTCGTTAATGAAGATCATTTTGAAATGTTTAAAAGGAAAGCTAAGTTCTGGCAGGTTCAAAGAGATTTTCTTAAAGAGAAAGGTTTTATGGAAGTTGAGGTCCCTATACTTGAACCTATAACGGGAGGTGCTGATGCAAAACCTTTTGTTACACATCATAACGCACTCAATCAAGATTTCTATCTTAGGATTTCTACAGAGCTTTATCAAAAAAGACTAATAGGAGCCGGATATGAAAAAATATATACATTTGGTCCTCACTTTAGAAATGAAGGTATGGATGATGAACATCTTCAAGAGTTCTATGATATTGAATGGTATTGGGCATACGCAAATTTTAGAGATAATATGCAATTAGTTCATGATCTACTTTTAGAAATAGCTAAAGAAATCTATGGCAAGACCGAGTTCACAACAAGAGGTCACACCTTTGATTTAGCAGATGAATGGGAAGAGTTGGACTACACAAAGAGTATCAGAGAGAAATATGACATTGATATCTTTCAAGATGACATTGAGGATATTAGAAAGGTTGCGGAGGGTTTGCATTTGGAAATAGAGCCTGATGCTAATAGGAATAGGCTTATAGATGCCCTTTGGAAAAATATTAGAAAAGATATCTCTGGACCTGCGTTTTTAATTAATCAACCTAAATTCTTGTCACCTTTAGCAAAATCCCATGATGATAGGGAAGAAATTACAGAAAGATTTCAAGTTATCATAGCAGGTAGCGAATTGGGTAACGGATATTCTGAAATTAATAACCCATTGGATCAGCTTGATAGATTCTTAGAGCAACAGGAATTAAGGGAACAAGGAGATGATGAAGCACACATGTTAGATATAGACTTTGTAGAGATGTTGGAATATGGTATGCCTCCTGCAAGCGGTTACGGTCAGAGCGAAAGGATATTTTGGTTTTTGGAGGATGTAACTGCCAGAGAAGGGACTTTCTTTCCACAGATGAAAACAGAGATTGATAATATAACTAAGAAAATTTATAAAGATAAGATTGGGTTTCTTAAGAAACAGAAAATAGTATAATACAGCATGGAATCTATTGGAACTATTATCTCAGATCTCAAAAAAAAGGTCAGTGATGACAATAAAAGGAAAGATGAGAAAGATCAGGAGGAACTCTTTGATACATCAGAATACGTAAATTCCAAATACATCAGTGGTAAGAAAAAGGGATATGTAACTAAAGAGTATCAATCATACGGAGCTTGGCTAGCAAATGCATTAGACGACAAAGAGAGAATGTCTATGTATATAAAGTGGGCAAAAGATAAACCAAGAAGTTTTCTTGAAAGTGCGTATAGATTCACAGCAGATTATCCCCATGCTAAAGACAAGAGTAGGCTTTTTATGTGGAAAATAAAAGAGTTAGAAGAAGAGTCTAAAGAAAAGAGAAAAGTTAAGAAGTAACAACATGCTTCTTTATGACTGTAAGTACATCCGTTAAAACCTGTTCTAAAGTCCTAGGCTCAGAGTAAAGCAATTTAGCCCCACTTGCATAGATATGGCCACCACCCCCTAAATCTTCTGCAATCTTATCAACCTCTTGATAGCCCTTTGTACTCCTAAAAGATATCCACCAATTATGATCTCCTTTTACTGAAGGTTTTAAAACAAATCCCCAATGTACACTCTGTATATATCTGAGATACTCGTTCTTAACAAAATTAAGGGCTTCACTTATATCTCCTCCTCGCCACCTTTTACTATCCTCAATATTGACATAAGTATATGCCATGTCTCCTTCAATCGTTAAACGATCCAACAACTCAATAATTATCACCGTTGAATCCATTGGAATTTTCCTTGATTTGTAATCTACCTCTTCTAAATCAACAGGGCTAAATTCATAAAGATCTGCATATAATCTAAAAGTATCAGCTGTAGTTAAATCATAAAGGAACCTGCCAGTATCAGCACTAATACCATACTGACCAAGCTCTGCGATCTCTTTGGTTAGCTGAAATTTTTTACCAAGGATTTGCCTAAAAGAAGAAATGACCTGTTCTGAAGCAGAACTCTTCCCTTGATTAATGACGACCTTATGCCTATCAGAAGAAGTTTTGTGATGGTCAATTACTACAACATTCTTATTACTATTAATCAAACCATCTCCCTTGTCACATACAATATTTAACTCATTAGTATCAACAACAATTATCAAATCTTCATCTCCCTCATCCAAAGTTTCAACAACTGTAATGTCATGCATTCTGGGTATATTAAAATTAGGCATCTGCTTAGCCTTTGCTACGACGTTCTTGCTAGGGTAGTAAATATTTAGGAACTCTTTAACCAAGAGCATACTACAAAAAGCATCCATATCGGGACCTCTATGAGATACAACAAGGATGTTTTTTGCCCCTTCTATCAACCTCTTTAACTGTTTATGCTCTTTATCCATACCTTGATTATACTAGTTAGACAGAATATAATACAAACAGTTAAAGCTAAAATATAAAGGAAAAGAGATGATAGATATAAATAGGATTACCCAAGACAGTGCAAATGTAAAAAAGGCTCTTTTAAAGAGAGTCCCAGAGGAAGAGCTAGATTTGGACAAGATTATAGAATTAGATAGAGACAGAAAAGCTTTACAAACAGAATACGATCAACAGAAAGCAGAGCAAAATGAATACAACCAGCAAATGGCAAAGATTGAAAAAGGAAGTGATGAATTCAAACAACTAGTAGTAAGACTTAAAGAGAAGTCAAACCAAACTAAAGAGATAGAGGATAGGTTGAAACAGAAAGAAGAGGAATTGCAAAAGCTTGTAGAAGTTCTACCAAATATCCCTGACGAGGATGTTGTAGCAGGAGGAAAAGAGAACAATGAGACTATAAAGAGTTGGGGCGAAAAGCCTAAATTTGATTTTGAAATAGAAGATCATTTACAGCTAGGAGAAAGGCTTGGTATTCTAGATTTTCGAACAGCAACTAAGATGTCTGGTAGTAATTTCAGTATGTATAGAGGAAAGGGTGCTCAACTTGAATGGGCATTGATTAACTATTTCATAGACTCACATCTCAAAAGTGGCTATGAGATGATTATACCTCCGCATATTGTTAATGAGCAAGCTGCATATACTGCAGGCCAAATTCCTAAATTTAAGGAGGATGTATATTGGGTAAATGATTCTCAGTGTCTCATCCCTACAGCAGAGACAGCTTTAACAAATATATACAGGGAAGAGATAGTTGAAGAGAGCGAATTACCAAAGAAATTCTTTGCATATACGCCCTGTTACAGAAGAGAGGCAGGAAGTTACAGGTCAAATGAAAGAGGATTGATTAGGGTTCATCAATTTAACAAGGTCGAAATGTATATGTTTTCTACACAGGAGCAATCCGACGAGCTATTCAACGAGCTAACACAGAAAGCAGAAAACTTAGTAGAAGGTCTTGGCCTTCACTACAATACTGTTAAGCTAGCAGCGGGAGACTGCTCTGCACCTGCAGCAAGAACTTTAGATGTAGAGGTATGGCTTCCAGCACTAGGTCAGTACTACGAGGTAAGCTCAATCTCTAATGCAAGAGAGTATCAAGCAAGAAGAGGAGAAATGAAATATAGGCCTAAAGATGGAAGTAAGAATAGATACATGCATACATTAAATGCCTCAGGGTTAGCTACAAGTAGGTTAATGGTAGCAATGTTGGAAACATATCAACAGCCAGATGGTAGCATTCTTGTTCCAGAAGTTCTACAGAAATATACAGGATTTGATAAAATAGAGAAATAATTATGGAATATTTTTTAGGATTCTTCGTAAACGATCAATCCAGGAAACAGATAACGGATACTGTCAGTAATACGTCCCCTATATTTTCCGATATGGGAATAGAAGTCAGATGGATAAAACCATCTCATTATCATATGAAAATACAAAACATCCCTGGGAGTATGAACTTCCTAAAAAAGTTATACATATCTAAAAGAATCAAAGGGGTGTTTAACAAATCAATACAGATTTCTATAGGTAACCTACGATTGGGTTCAGCTAGAAATCTGAAAGGTTTAATATATATTGAGATAGGGGAAGGGGGCGATGCTTTAAGAGAATTAAGATATGAGATGCTTAAGACCTTAAAGATTAAGGATAATGTCCAATTTGTACCACATATTGCTGTAGGGAGAATAAATAAAGAGCTTAGTAATCAAGAATTCTCAAATATTGTTAAAGATATTAGAAATGTGAACAGGAATGTTCAAAGAGATATGGTAGCTTTTGAAGTAAGAGAATTAGATTTGATTAGAATCAAGGAAGGTAGTTACGAAATCCTTAAGAAATTTAGAACAGCCCTGTAGGACTCTTCGTAATTATCTACCACAACTAAATCCTTATGTTTTTTAAACCAAGTTTTCTGCCTTTTCGCATACTGTATGCTGTGTAGCACTATATCATCTCTAACTTGCTCTACACTTTTTTCTTTCAGAAAATATCTTTCAAATTCCTTATAACCTATACTCTGCATAGAAGACATATCATAGGTAAATCCATTCCTTAAGAGATCTTCATTCTCTTCTAATAGTCCTTCGGCAAACATAAGCTCTACTCTCTGCTCAATTCTATCCTTTAAAGCCTCTGGTGTGCTGTCTAGATACAGGTAGATATAGTTAAGGGGTTCATTCCTCTCCTGGCTTGTGCCACCCCTCTCAATGGCTCTTATGAGCCTGATAGGGTTTTTGATATCACTTACATTAAGTTTATCCAAGGAATCCCTATCTATTAAGGATTGAAGCCTTTCAATACTCATTTCCTCGAGCTCCTTTCTGCTATACTCTGTATTTCTTTCTGAACCTTTCTGTAAAATATAATTATGAACTATGCAATCAATATATAGTCCTGTCCCACCAACAAGTATAGGTAGACCATCCTCTCGATCAAGAACCTTCTGTACGTCTTGTTGATACTCGAAAAGGTTGTATCTATCTTTGGCGGATATATGCCCATACAGATAATGCTTTATACCATCTATATACCAAATTTCACCCTCTATTTTGTCAGGTCTAGGTTGTGCAGTCCCTATTTTTAATTCCTTGTAATTCTGTCTTGAATCAGCATTGATAATATATCCATTGAAATCTTTTGCAAGCTCAATTGCAATGGCAGATTTCCCTGAAGCAGTTGGTCCAGCTAAGACTATGATTGGCTCTCTGTAATTAATCATCAATAAATTTTCTTGTTAAAAGAGTACTGAGATATATTGATATGGCTGAGGAGAGAAATGTGACAAACATGACAGCTAGTAGCTCACCCTTTAGAAATATCGAAGTGGATAGTATTGCTAATGTAAGAAAGACGATATTTCTGATACTATCCCTCTTCTGCTCTTTTAGTAACTCTGTAATAGTAAAGTTCTTCCTATTTTTAAACTTTGCGTAGTATGAGATGAAAGTTGTCCAATTTATGGTAACAATTAAGACTGTTAATAGTAGAGGGGTTGTTGAAAGATGGGAAATCGGAATAGGTAGAAATTGTAGAACAAAGATTGTAAATATATAAATTAGAGCAGAGATTGCATAGGTGATTGATACTATTTTATTAAATTTCCAATCCTTGGTTAAAAGGTATGTTCCTAAATTACTAAGTAGGAATATTAAGAGAAGAGAACCTCCCAAAAAACACCACTCATATACTGTCCAGTTTCTGTAAATATTTATAAATATATTCATTTTTTCAAGTAATTACTTACTTTATCTATATACAAATTCCCTATTTCGACAGAAAGAAAAGCAGTAGCAGACAGAAGCATCAGATGGCTACCAAGTATTTTTAGATACCCTATACCCAATATGCTAAAGATGGTAGCAATTATAAGAGCAACAACTGAAACAGATATCCGAGACTCGTCATTCTGTTGGACTATATTTGTAAGTGCTATTAAAATAACAGCATCTATTAAAATGATGAAAGTATGGATAGGTAATGCGCGAATTTTTAGAACTAGCAAGAAGATTGCTAATGAAAGTAGGGTAGTAAAGAGTGATCTGAGTATTAAGTCTGCAGAATAAGTTTTAGAAAAATACAGGTATAGATAGATTGCGATGATTGAAACAAAAAGGGCTATGGTGATCTGTATGTAATCCATACTCAATCTTTTTACTTCTAAATCTTTCTGCTCTTTTAATTCATAAGAGATTGGTATGTTACCACTATTGTATAAAATATCCATTATCTCTATACGGCCCTTATCATCACTTAATGGAATTGCAAAAATTGTATCGTCTGGAATGTAAACCGGTGTAACAAAGCCATCAATATTCACTCCAACATATTTCTCCTTATACTCTTGTAGAAATGATTTAAATTCTCCTAACTTTCCTGGCCATAGTTTTGCTATCCCAAAATACGATTTCCCTCCACTACTATTTGGAAGCTCTGTTATATATATATTCCTAAAGACTTTTGTATCAAACAGTGTCTCATCGTAATTCTCTTCTAGATATGGAGCCAATTGATTCTCTTCGTCCTCGAAGTCAATTTCCTCTTTTCTTGTCACGATACTGTATCGATATGGGTTCCTAATTAATTCCTCAACGTAATCTTGAGGCTTTGTTGCCTCAACAACTACTCGTAATTGTGAATCCTCTTGATATATAGATACCTCTTCTACACCGTAATCGTTTAATCTTTTGAATAGGACACTCTTAGTTTTTCTGATATCAGAGTTTTCCTCACTCTTTAAATCTAGGATGTATTCTTTGCTCCAGAACTCATCTGCTATATTTAAATCAAAGGCTTGAATGTCTGAAAGTCTCTCTGTAAGAGGGAGGGCTATTAGGAAGGTTAGAAGTATGCCAGAGGAAAGGAGTATTAGTAATACATAATTAAAAAATTGTTTCCAGTTAACCTTTAATTTTTTAAATCTAATTCTAGCCATTAGAGTAAATCGGTAAGATCTCCGTACACCTGTATGAGTTTTTGATTAAGTAAGTTAGTTATTACTGGGTCCTTTTTCTTTTTTGCAAATTCGAAATCTTCTTGTTTCATAGCGGTAGCCCTTATTTCTCTTTCTAGATCTTTCTCTAGTTCGTTGACTACATCCTTTACATCTTTTACTCTGATGTTTCCTAAAAACAGCATATCTATATCTTCAGCAGAATTGTCTTTACCAGAAAGGAAGGATTCTGTTAGTACAACGGCCTCAAGATTGTCTATTCCTTTAATTCTTTCCACAACTTTGCTTCCCATTTTTGAATTCTTGAAAAACAGGGTTCTAAGCTCAGTGATATAGTCACTACTGTTATCAAGGGTGTACACAATCATATTTTTATCCTTTTTTGATTTCAGCAAACCGGCGCTTTCTAGATTGATTAGTTCTCTTCGAACAGCATTGATTTCTTCATTAAGTTCCCTGACTAAACCACGCACATGAAATGAACTATTTGGATTTAATAAATATTTCTCTAGGATTCGTATACGTACCCTAGAGATAAGAATTTTTTTAAGCATAAATATTCCGTTTAATATTATTGCTCAATTATATCAAACTTTCCAACAGATTGTGCAATAACTGAAATCCAGATCCTTCCACGGTTAAATTCTATCTCGTTTCCACCTCCATCATAGAATGTTGTTCTGTCCATTCTATTACTCTTTTTCCATTTTCCATCAATTTTTTCTCCGTCCATTAGAATTACTGCGTTTCCTTCACCTATAGTGTCTATTATGACTCTGCCGTGATCATCATATGATGGTGTTAGTTTAGTTTCTTGTACTACTACTACCTTGGCAGTCACCTGTGTGTTGGTTTCTTGATCGATATCTGCATTTCCTCCTACCCATCTTTTGTATGAATTTGAGGTTTTGTCATACTGCCATAGCGTGTCATATGCTCCCCCGTTATTTAAGCTCTTATGGAACATGATGGCATATTTGTATCCATCTCCTCTTTTATCTGTGTCCTGATCGTTTTTGAATTTCCAACTTTCAAAATCAGATGGGAATCCAGTCCATCCTCTTGTCTTGGCGTATTCCCATGTTGATGGTACAGAGTTGTATTTGTCATGAGGCGCAATACGGCCTTTATCAATCCACTGCCAGTATCCTATTACACCTACGTCCTTAAGGCCGTACTTAATTATATTGTCTCTAGCATCTGTTCGGGGGTCATTAGTATCTGCCCATCCTATATGTATGTACAGAGGATCATATGGCGATAGCCACTCTAGGAAATACTGTCTGGCACTCCTAATAGAGCCGACTTTAGAGGGGCCTTGGCTCCAAAAAATTGCCATATATCTAGTGATTCCACCCTCTGTTAAAGTCTCATATACTATATCAGCACTAGTGAGCCCAGATTGAGGTCTTGCTACAGAATGGTTGTTGATCATTACAGCAACCGGGCGTTTATTCATTAAGTCATTCATTTCGTTTTTAGTAAAGAGGAGTCCATTGATTGGGCTCTCCTCGGTTCTAGGTTCTTTTGGTTTATCTGCTAGAACATTAGCAAAAACTGTAGATTTCATTTTTGCTGTTATGTAATTACTTGTTACATTTACAATATTCTCATCTTTTGCCATTGGCCTGTACTTATATATGCCAAAATAATAGAAGGAAGCAATGCCAAGTAGAAAAACTACGGCAATGGAAGCTAGGATTATTATCCCTTTCTTTTTGCTAATAGTCCCTTTCCCAATCGGGAGATTCTTTTCCATAGGCTCTTTATTGATTTCACCATCCTTCTTTGTTGGAGCCTCTTTTTCAACTACAACAGGTTCCACTTTCTTCTCCTGTTTTGTTGTATTGTCAGGCTTCTTTTCTACAATCTTTTCATCTGTGTCAGAGATATTTATTTCTTTCATAACTATATACTAGAATTGTTAAAGATTTTTATCAAGTCCTATTTTTATGATAAACTAAAGTAGATAAATTAAGTAGATAAACTTATGAAAAAAGATACGGTGTGGCTAATAGTAGCTATAGTCCTTCTTGTGGGTATAGTGGGAGGATTAGTGTGGATATTCGGGGGTTTTAGTGGAGATGGTGGTGAGGTGCCAGAGGACTCTCAACAAGAGCAGGTTGTGGAGCCTGAAGAAATTCCAGAGGAAGTAGAAAAGGAAGAGAGTGACCCTAATATCTCTGAGAAAGAAGATGCAAAGCTAGATGATGTTTCAGTAGATAGTGCTGTCGCTTACTCTGCTAACTCACAGAAGGTTGGAGAGGATACCAAAGAGCTTTTTACCTTAAAAAACTTAGAGGTAAAAAAGGGTGATGAGGTGATGGAGGTAGAGTTTACCTTTACGACAGATAATATTACGGAGAAAAGCTCAGTACCTGTATCTGTAGTAAACAAAAGTAATTTAGGCGCTATGGAGATAATTGTTGGCAGTGTAAGTAGTGACAAAACAAGTATGAGCTATAATGAGAGTATAAAAATTAACAGAGAGGGTATCACTACATTTTCAAAAGTTGTAAGTGGTGTTAGTAATACTGTTAAGTATAATCTAGGTTTTACAGAAGCTCCCAAATACTATCTTTATGAACCAAAACTTGTAAGTAATTCTTTGGTTGTTAAATTATCAATTAAATATCCAGGAGGAGTGACATCTCCAGAAAGTACAGCTATGACAGAATTTACATCAGAGGATGTAAGCGTGACAGGAAGTACTGCAGATAATGGCGTAAGAATAGTAGGTTATACATATAGTACTTCTGGTGGAGTAATAAGATATATTCTTAAGACATCTTCTAATAGTGGTAGCCCTATACCATCCTATGAAGGTAAATTAAAGGAGGGCACTTTAACTATAACATTTCCAAGTTTAAGTTCTGATATTACATATAGCTCAACAGAAGGGAAGGTGTCGCTTCCGGGTGGAGTTGTATTAAATATTACAAGAGCAGGAAATCAGAGTGTTTATGAGTTTGTCGGTGTGGGAGCAGGGTACAAGATTTCTGGAGTAACTAGTCCCAACCAAGTTATAATTGAAGTTAAACTATGATTCGAGTAATAGCTTTTGATCTTAATGGAGTGCTTTTTCCTACTCCAAGGAAGATTAACTCTACAGTTTATGAATTTGCAAAGAAATGCAAAAAACGGGGGTATATGCTAGTTATAGCTTCTAATGCATCTAAGGGTAGTTTTGAGTGGAGAAATAGGAGATATAACTTAATGGATGTTTTTGATGGTAGGATAATATCTTCTGATATAGGGATGAGAAAGCCTAGTAAGAAGTTCTTCAAATACTTGATCGATATAGTAGGTCATAAACCTGAAGAAATCCTATTGATAGATGATAGGGATAGGAATATAGAGATAGCAAGTGAATTAGGCATAAGGTGTGTGAAGTATGAGGGTAAAAAGAGTTTAGGTAAGATAGAGAATCTTCTAAAATGATTTTATTTCCTATCAACAAACTTTATTACTAGATCCTTGTTTAAAGATTCTGCTATGAGCATTAACTTTTTGACAGAAATATTCCTTTTCCCATTTTAAGAGTTTACTTTTCCCCATATACTTATTTAGCAATGTTAAATTTTCTTTTTAATGCTTTCTGTATTTCTTTGGGTGGTGTTTTCATACTCTTTTTCTGAAACACAGATTAAACAATTATTAAAAGTTTAGTATAATGAAAATATCGGGGTGTAGTTCAGATGGCTAGAACGCTTGCATGGGGTGCAAGAGGTCGCTCGTTCAAGTCGAGTCACCCCGACCAATATCCTTACCCCTTAAGAGTTGTTTTTTTACTTATGATTTTCTATTGCCTCAAGATAGGCCTCTTTCGATCTTAGACCAATAAGAGTCTCTACAGGCTCTCCATCTTTAAAGAGAACAACCATAGGGATACTCATTACTTGAAACTGTTGTGCCATCTGTGGATTCTCATCTACATTTAATTTCCCAATACTCACACCTTCAACCTCCTGTGCAACCTCTTCTATAATAGGTGCAAGCATCCTACAAGGTCCACACCAAGGTGCCCAGAAATCTACGAGTACAAGACCTGTTGAGATCTCATCATTGAAATTGGAATCTGTTAATACTTTTTCCATGTTAATTAGATTAAAAAATTATTTAAGCTTAAACAAGTTATTAAGTAAAACTTCGAACTTTTTCTTATCACTTACACATGTAGCAGTTTCAGCTTTTAAAATCTCTATACCTAGTTTCTTTAGGGCAGAGTTAGCTGCAACTACCTGTTGTACAATCTCTAGACTATCTCTGTCTTGATCAATCATTCTCTCGATGCCTTCTACTTGGCCCTTTATTCTAGCTATTCTATTTTGTAAATCAATACTATTTTTCATATATACTGTACTAGAGTATAGCATATGGGGGGTATTTTTCAATAGGGTATTGACCCATATGGAGGAGATGTGCTATTATCTAGTGGGTAAGTACCCAATACATTTAAATTATAATATTTAGAAATATGAAAGAAATTTCAAAAAGAGGTCTCGGAAGAGGAAGAGGATCTGGTAAAGCAACTAAAGTCTGTACATGTCCTAAATGTGGACATACAGAAGACTTTACTAGAGGTATTCCATGTACCCAAAAAGAGTGCACCAAGTGTGGTACTGCAATGAAGGGTGATTTATGCCTATAATAGAAGTATGAGATCTAGGGCCAAAAGAAAAATAGGAATTGACTACGACAGCGTATATTACAAACCTCAAGGAATACCCTTGACTGATTTAAACGAGGTCGTAGTCACTCCTGAAGAATTAGAAACTTTGAGATTGAGATATGTCGAGAATTTTTCTCAGCATGAAGCTGCTAAGAAAATGGGCATATCTCAGAGTCAATATCAAAGAGATTTAGTAAATACTCTTAAAAAAATTACTAATGCATTAATATCTGGGGATGCTATTAATCTCCCGGATAGTAAATAAATTTTTTAACTGCTCTAAAAATGCAAAAACTTTTAGATATACTCACAAGTAAGAAGTTCCTAAATGCTTGTGCGATAACAATATCTTCCATATTTCTAATACTTCTAGCTACATATGTTTTCCTGTACTTCTATAGTAAAGAGAATTTAGAAGAAGTTAAAGAGCCAGAGATTGTGGCAGAGAATCCAGAGGCTCTAATGTTGTTAATTGAGTTTGAAGATACAGTTGGTATTAACAACTTTGTATATCAGATGTATGAGAGAGATATCCCTGGTTTACTAATGGTAAATGCGGAGTATGTAGAAGAGAACTGTGAATTAGTTAGAGGTTTGCAAGATTACAATATAGAGGTGTGTGGTACAGCCCCAGGTGAGCCATTCTGGGATCTGCCATATGATGTGCAGTATCAGAGGATGAAGGAAACAAAGGATCGCATAGAGGCTTGTACAGGTAATCCTGTAAGGGTGATGGGCTCCAAATATTTTGCATATGATGAGAACACTCTTAAAGCTGCGGATGCTTTAGATATTCCTTTCGTATTTGCTAGAGGTACCACAGGTTCAAAAGCTACTATATACAAGACAGAGGAGTACGATGCTAAGATATTCTCTGTTTCAAATATTGATTCCCCCAAATGGGGCACAGGGAGTCTTTGTGATTACAGTTACTGGGCTAGGGAAGGAAATCCAGAGGATTTTAGAGATGAGGTGTATAAAGCATTTAATAGCTTTAGTAAGGTCTCCCCAGTAAGTCATACATATATAGGTGGAGCTAAGCAGAGATGGAATGAAATATATTTAGATATGTTTGACAATTTGGATGTTAATTGGGTTACTTTAGATGAATTTGGTAAGGTAGATGTCTTTACCACTTTTGCAAAGATGCCAATTAACAGGGAAGTGCTCTATACGACTCCTAAGCCTGGAATACCATTGGATGAGGAGATAGGGGTTAATAATCCATGTGCTGTTGTACAGAGCCCACAGGGCGATAGGAGTGAGGGTAGCGAGGTTAATATGGATGAGCTAGCTATGTTTCATAACGGAGCAGGTGATATGTGTATTGATGCTATAGATTTTTTAAAGAAAAATAATATTAAATATGTAGAGTATCTTAATACAGAGGGTGATTTTGAAAAAAATTTATCTCTATATAGGCAAGAGTACGGAAATGAGAGTGAAGGGGTTTCTACTTCTTACGGTTACTATCCTATGATTTTCTATAAGGGTAGAGCTTTTTCTGGTTTTAATGAAGAGATTGGCTCTATGCTAAAATCTCTATAAACTGTCATAGGAAGTAATTGACCTCTTTGCCCTTATCTGTAATCATATAGTTATTAATTTTAATATACATATGTATGAAAGTTCATATAGACCAAGAAAAATGTGCAGTATGTGGCTCATGTGTAGCAATATGTCCAGAAGTATTTGAGATGAAAGACAATGGTACAGTAGATGTAAAAGAAGAACTAAAAGGCAAAGATATCCCACAAGAGCTAGAAGCTAAAGTCAAAGAAGCACAAAGTATGTGTCCTTCAATGGCTATAGTTACAGAGGAGTAAAATGGAGGAGTGTATTTTCTGTAAAATAATTAAAGGCGAAATCCCTTCTCAAAAAATATATGAGGATGACGATGTGCTTGCATTTCTTGATGTTAATCCAGTTGAAAAAGGTCATACGTTAATAATTACTAAGGAGCATTACCACACTATCTTAGATATACCGGAAGAGTTATTAACTAAGGTATATGCTGTAACTAAAAAATTGACAATGGCGATTTCTAAAGCATTTGAAATAGAAGACTTTAATATATTACAAAATAATGGTATTCGAGCAGGACAAACAGTATCTCATTATCATGTTCATATAATACCAAGACATAGAGAGTTTAAACTTTGTTTAGGAATAGGCCCAATAAAGACAGGGGAAGAGCTTATAGATCACGAGCTTTGTAATAGTGAAATAGCACAGTTAATTAGAAAGGAATTGTAGAATACCATCAATGTACTGAGTCTTAATATCCCAGTGATTCTTTCCCTCTAAAGGAATAAATGTCATATCTATCCCCCATAGCTTCATTTGCTCAACGAAATCTCTGTTATCCTCAAAGCTAATATTCTCATCTTCT
>JBAYNT010000006.1:0-20142 GCA_041678645.1 Candidatus Dojkabacteria bacterium | reverse complement strand
CATCAGTATCAACATCTTTAAATAGCTTCCTTATCTCTTCATCTGTTTCATAATCCAAAACTCTCAAAAGTTCAGTAATCAAAACTTTTGGTCGCTTAGGTAAAATCCTCATTGATATCACATTATGCTTATTGACATCTATAACGTACCATGGACCTCTGCTTGGCATAAGTCGAACCTTAAATATAGATCTCAATGGCAATTTTTCAGATTCCTCAAACAAGACACCTTCTGCCCTTACAATTTGATGGGTTACTACTCTTCTAACACCATTTACTATAAAGACACCGTCTTTTGTCATCAAAGGAAGATCTGCAACAAATATTTCCTGTTCTTTAATTTCTCCTGTCTTATTATTGAGTAACTGAATAGTCCCGTATACGGGAACTTCATATGATAGACCCTTAGAGAGGGCTTCTTTAATTTCTCTATAAGGCTCACCATACCTAAATGACTTAAAATCGAGAGTCCACATCTTCTCCATTGTGTCCTTAACTGGACTAATCTCGTCAAAGAGCTCCTGAAAACCATTTTCATAAAACTCTTGGAAAGATTTAACCTGGGCTTCAATCAGGTTTGGAAATTTAAAATCTCCAGAAAAATGCTTTCCCAGATTAATTCTTGAAGCACTGTTTCGCTTGGGATTGACCATACTAAGTGATTATAGGTTATAAATTACATTTCGCGCGGATACTTCAACCAAAATATGGTATAGTAAATGATTGAAAGCCGCTTTACGTAAAGCAAATTAAAAGTAACTCCGGGTAGTTTAACACATTTATCTCTTTGAGTCAAAGGTTTTTTGACAAAACGATAGCAATATCTATATAGTAGATTATGATAATAAAAATATGGCAGGAAATCAATCTTTAAATTAGGTATAATATATTCAACATGCCCCGAAGAAAAAAGAAAAACAAAGCAGTCAATATTAAAAGTTCTGAGACAAAGATCGTGTCTGGTATGATACTTCTTGTAATTGGCTTAATGCTTATAATCACCCCATTCGTTCAAGAATCTACTGTTGTATTCGATCAAATAAGACACTTTCTAGGGTTTTCATCTTTAGTATTTGGGTTGCCAACGCTATATTTCTCACTAAACTTAATAACTAGAGGTAAGAAGTTCACCTCCTGGAAGCAGGGGGTTGGTTTAATTGTAGCTGCTTTTGCAATAGCAACATTACTCGCTATATGGATGAACCCAGATAAGGTGAACGATTTCACTGAACTCGCTAATTCTGGTGGAATACTAGGAAGAGAACTACATTTCTTTCTTGTAGGCTTAGTAGGACAATTAATAGAAATAGTAATAATCCTACTGGTATTAATAGTTGCTTTCTCCCTTATCACCAACACCAAGCTAGAACAGATTAGTGATCTTGTAGCAGAACCACAGATAGAGCCAAAGTTCTCTTTTAAGAACCTATTCTCCTTTAATGGTAAAGATGGAGGAATAGATGATGAGAAGCGTGTTGAAGAACTCGTTATTAAAACAGGAGAGGAGGAGATGGGAGATGAAGTGAAGATTGAGCAAGAGATAGAAATTGAAGAGCCAAAACAAGAACAGTATATTGAAAGTCCCGCT
The DNA here is from genome assembly GCA_041678645.1 of Candidatus Dojkabacteria bacterium. GTDB lineage: Bacteria > Patescibacteriota > Dojkabacteria > SC72 > SC72 > WOZL01. Next base: position 18,555 of record JBAYNT010000006.1, on the reverse strand, counting down.
TATAATGCTAGCCAGAACCAAAGCATAAACAAAGAAGAAAGTGATGACGCTGATTTACAACCAAAATCCCCTAAATATACCAATTGGCAATTCCCAACAATAGATCTGTTAAAAGAACCTGAGAGGCAATCACAGAATAAAGACCGTTACAAAAAAGATGCCTTAGTAATAGAGGCTACCCTCAAAAGTTTCGGTATTGAAGGAAAAGTTGTACAAATTGCTATTGGCCCTACAGTTGTTAGATATTCTCTAAGCATATCTGTAGGTATTAAAGTCTCAAGGATTAAAAACTTAGGAAACGATTTAGCATTGGCACTTGCCTCACAAAACTCTTCTGTAAGAATAGAGGCACCAATTCCTGGTACCTCATATATTGGTGTAGAAATACCAAACCCTACACCCAACTATGTATATGCTAAGGATATGGTTAAGAAACTCAAGTCAGAAGAAAGCCTTTATGAGCTTCCACTACTTCTAGGAAAAGATATAACTGGAAGAAGTGTTATTAAAGATTTGGCTAAGATACCACATCTTCTTATCGCTGGTGCTACTGGTACAGGTAAATCCGTAGGTGTTAACTCTATAATAACTGGTCTCCTATATACGAAATCTCCCGACGAAGTGAAATTTATTATGGTTGACCCTAAGATGGTTGAACTTTCCCTTTACAATGGACTGCCACACCTCCTAAACCCTGTTATAACTGATATGCAACTAGTCTCCAGCGCCCTGCAGTGGTGTATAGAAGAGATGAATAAAAGATATAGAATCCTTAAACAGGCTAAGGTTAAAAAGATTACAGAATACAATCAAAAAATGGGTTACAGCGCTATGCCATATATAATAGTCGTTGTCGACGAAATGGCAGACCTGATGCTGACTGTAGGTACGGATGTAGAATCTAAAATCCAAAGATTGGCACAGATGGGTAGGGCCGTCGGTTTACATCTGCTCCTCGCTACACAGAGGCCTAGTGTGCAGGTAATTACCGGGCTCATTAAGGCTAATGTCCCTGGAAGAATTGCTTACGCTGTCGCCACCGCTATGGAGTCGAGAATCATCTTAGATCAAACTGGTGGAGAAACACTACTTGGGAATGGTGACATGCTTTACAAGGACAATACCACTCCTAAATCTATAAGATTGCAAGGAACTTTTACTGACACAAAAGATACTGAAAACATCCTTAACTTCATAAAAGAGCAGGTCGCAGACGAGGACATTGAATATTCCGAAGAGCTAAAAACAGCTATGGAAGAGGGGCCTAGCTCAAAATCTGATGACGAGAATTCTGAAAGAGACGATGAGTTTGAGGAAGCTCTAAATATTTTCATTTCGGCACAGAAAGCATCCGCCTCATATCTACAAAGAAGACTTAAGATAGGGTATAACAAAGCTGCTCGAATTATGGATCAGCTATATAAAGAAGGAGCGATTGGCCCTCAACAAGGTTCTAAGCCTAGAGATGTTTTAGTCAGCAGTGCTGAGCAGATTCTTGGTAAAGATACAGATGATTCAGAATATTAACGCTATCTGCTATACTTACACCATATGATTACCGTAGGAGAAGTACTAAAGAAGCAACGAGAGAACCTACAGAAAACTCTTGAGCAGGCTGCTTTAGATACGAAAATACAACCAAGATTTCTTAAGTACATTGAAAACAACGATTTCGATAAGTTTGACTCCTCCGTATATGCACAAGGCTTTATAAAAATATATGCGAAGTACCTTGATCTTAACGAAGATAGGTTGCTTGCAATCTACCGTAGGAGTGTACCAAATATAAAGCTCGAACGTGCAACCTTCCGTGAAACAAGAAGGGGTCTTAAAAACCCTGCCATAACACCAAAGTCTGTGGCTATCACCCTTTCCGCAATCTTCCTTTTAGGCATAATTTCATATCTTGGATATCAAATATACCAATTTCAAACACCTCCGAAAATAGAAATTACCAACCCACCAAACGAGTCCTCTGTAAGCGAAGAAAGTATTGATATCCTTGGTGCTACAGATATTAACAGTTCCCTATTTATCAACGACCATCCTGTAGAATTAAACGGTGACGGGAGTTTTCAGTATCAGGTAACCCTTAACCCTGGAGTTAATATAATTACTATACTTGCTAAGAAAAATAATAGTACACAGGAAAGTGTAGAAACCTTAAAAATTAATTATGAAGTTACCGATGATACAGATACGGAAGAAATTGTAGAGCCTGAAGAACAAGCCAACACGGTAAGGCTTGAGATCGTTAATTCTTCTGTATGGGTTCAGTTTAATGTAGACAAGGTAAACAAAGTCTCGCAAATTGTTCAAGTGGGTCAAAAATATGAGTATGAAGTTGAAAACGAATTTTCTCTTACCACAGGGATCATCAGTAGTACTAACATATATTTCAACAATAAGCAGGTAGCAATAAATGTAAACAGCAGTAACATTGGCTCACTTAATTGCGAAATAATTAATAAAGACCAAATAAACTGCGAATAGCTGATATAATACGGTATGGATGATAACCGTATACAGATAGAAGAAATTCGAAACCGATTAGATATTGTAGATCAAATTAGTAAATACCTAGAGCTAAAACAGGCTGGTAAAAATTACTCTGGACTATGCCCTTTCCATGCAGAAAAGACCCCTTCCTTCATTGTAAGCCCTGAACTACAAAGATATAAATGCTTTGGGTGTGGCGAATCAGGTGACATCTTCACCTTTATACAGAAAATTGAAAACATTGATTTTCCAGAAGCTTTAGATAAGCTTGCGAAAGAAGCAGGTGTAGAGCTTAAGAAGCCTAAAGTTAATTCCCATATTGCAAAACTGTATGAGATAAATAAGCTTGCAGCAAGATACTACTATCAAGAAGTAAAAAAGAGTAAGAACGCTACAGAATACCTACAATCAAGAGGGTTTAACAAAGAAAGTATATACAAATTTGGTATAGGATATGCACCGGGAGGCTACCAACTCTTAGAATATTTGCAAAACCAAGGAGAGAAATTTAACAAAAAGGAGCTATTAGACTCCGGCCTCTTTAGTTTAAAAGATGGTAAGCTTAGAGCAAAATTCTTCAAACGAATAATGTTCCCTATTAGATCCAGCTCTGGGAAAGTAATTGGATTCTCAGGAAGGATAATGCCTGGAGATGATAAAGGGCCTAAGTATATGAATACTCCTGAGACTCCTATATACCACAAAAAGGATAATGTCTTTGGACAGTACGAATCCCGAAAGGCTATTCGCAAAGAGGATTTGGTAATATTCTGTGAAGGGCAGACAGATGTAGTATCTGCACATAAAGAGGGATTTGAGAACATAGTTGCCCCATTAGGTACAGCATTGACTATAGAACAGCTTAGTAGCTTATCCAAATTAACCAAGAACTTTCTCTTTATCTTCGATAGTGATGAGGCAGGGCAAGCAGCTATGCAAAGAGCTTTACTTCTAGTCTCACAGCTAGAACTAAGCGCTTACGCGGCCTCTCCAGATCCATACAAAGACATTGATGAAATGCTACAAAAGGACGCAAAACTTTTCAAAAGGTTAGTTCAGAAGAAAACAGATCTTTTCTCATTCCTTTTTACTAAAAAGATAGAGAATTTAAGTCCATCAGATTACTCTGATACAAAATTAGTCATTAACTGGGTTAAACAGATACTGTCTAAAATTCCAAGTCAAACTTTAAAATCAATATATGTTAATTCCTTGACAAATAGCCACTTCTTCGACCCTGCCATAATCGCTGATATTAAAAAGGAACTACTAAATCCATATAGTAAAAAAGATTCATATGAGAATACTAGTAAAGAAAAGGACATGGAGCATATCTCTAGACAAGAGAAAATGCTCACCCTATTACTCATACATGACGATATCTCTATTCCAGAACATTTCGATTTTAAGTATTTTACTAACGAAAATATTAAAAGAATTTTAACCTTTATTCGCAAGAAAAAAGGAGTAACTAAGAAGATGCTGCTAAAAGAAGATTTTAAAGAGTATATTGAAGACGCAATATTTCACTTCTCTGATATAGACGAAAAGGATGATATAGAAAAGCTTTACAGTCTAATAATAAATGACTATTATAATTTGAAAGAGAGGGAGTTAAATAAACAGATTGCAATAGCAGAAACTAGAAATGATGGTAAAGAAGGAGAGAAACTACTTAAAGAATTCCTTAAATTAACCGAAGAGAGACAGCATGTCACAAAAACTAGTTAATTATGATGGATTTGATTACGATTACTCCACATATTGGAAAGGCAGAGAGTACGAGAATACCGCAGAGCATATAGTCGTAGAGAAGCTGCTAAAGGAGGAGAAAGGTGACTGGTTTATTGATATAGGGGGCTCTTACGGTAGACTTGCGGACAGCTATGCCGACAAATATAGAAAGTGCGTAATTCTTGATTACTCATTAAAAACTCTAAAGAAAAACCAGGATCATATAATCAAACGATTTCCTAACTGCATTCTTATTGCTGCAAATGCTTATAGAATGCCTTTTCAGGGAGATGCTTTTGATGGTAGCCTTATGGTTCGAGTTCTTCATCATATTCAAAACCAAAAGGAATATTTTAATGAGTTAGCTAGGGTACTTAAAAAAGATGGGATATACATACAGGAATTTGCTAATAAGAGACATCTTAAGGCCAGAGTTAGAGCCTTCTTTTCAGGAGACAGAAGCATTAATGATGAAAAACCGTACCAACAGCCCACTATACACTTGGAGGGTGCCAAAGGTAGTGGTGTTTCCTTTTTAAACTATCACCCTAAGCATATAGAAAGATTACTTGAAGAAAGTGGATTTGAAATAATAGAGAAGCAAGGCTGTTCCTATCTAAGAGTCCCACTACTTAAAAGACTTTTTGGCATTAATACACTCCTGTTCTTTGAAAGAATTCTACAAAAGGTTTTTTCTAAGTCTGATATTCCCCCAAGTATATTTTTTAAATCAAAATTAAACAAAGGGTCTAAGGGAAAAGATTATGAGAACCTAAAAGACATTTTGCTCTGCCCATCCTGCAAGAGTTCATTAGATTTCGGAGATGATATCTGTATATGCAGCAAATGTAAGAAGAAATATATTAAAGGAAACGGTATATGGGATTTCAGAACAGAATAGAGCCGAAGCGCTCTCTAGGACAGAATTTTTTTATTAACGATAACCTTATAAGAAAGATTATTGACGAAGTACTAAAAAGTCTCCCAGAACACATCACAGAAGTAGGAGCAGGCAAAGGTGCTTTTACTAAAGTGTTTTACGAGACAACAGTGGGGTTGACAGTAATAGAAAAGGACTTCGTTCTTGCACAATTCTTACAAAATAACTTCAAAGAGGCAGAAACTTATAATATTGATTTTTTGGATTTCCCACTTCAGGACAAAAATACTACATACTTTGGATCTCTGCCATTTAATGTGGCAGATGAAATTATAAAAAAGATCCTTATCTCAGATACCTTCAAAAACCCTGCCTTTTTTATAATACAGAAAGAGGTTGCAGAAAAATATCTAAATAGAAAGAAAAACCCGTTGGGCCTAATAAGAGAAGTCTATGCTGATTTTGAAATAATTATGGACATTAAACCTGGCAATTTTCTTCCCAGACCTAAGGTTACAAGCTCTTTTGTAAAATTTATTCCTCATAACAGATATCAAGATATCGATAAAAATGCACTTGAGGGGTTGATCGTTAGGTCTTTTGGAATGCCAAGGAAGACAATCAAGAATAACTTAAAGCCGTACAGTTATAAAATTCCAGAGAGCTTATTACTAAAAAGAGGAGCGGAACTTAGCATTGAAGACTTTGTGTCAATCTTAGAATTCTCTTGATATAATAAATCTATGCCAAGGGAGAAGAAAGAACAGAATAAACAATTAGGCCTTAAACTAAAAGAGTCCCCATTAAACAGCATTGCCAAATATAAGGAGCGTTTTGAGCTTTTTAGAGCACAATGGGATATTAAAAGATATACTAAGAGTAATTGGGTCTGGCTAATTATTATTCTCTCAGTGGCACTACTGGTAACTCAGATTTACACCATACAGGAAAGTATTCACTTGTTACCTAAAAAAATTCCATTATTTCAGATTTACGTTGACGCTAATAAAACACTGGCTCCCACAAAGTATGTCTATCTTATTCCAATTATATCTGCTTCGATTTTGATACTTGGTATAATATTTTCAAATAAGTATTACAACAGAGAGAGAAGTCTATCCAACACCTTACTTTGGGGTGTGTTTTTAGGAAATTTGGTCATTACAATATCTTTAATAAGGTTAATTAATCTTTATTAACAACATTATGGACTATGCTATACCTACACAGTTTTTTATAAAGCTAACAGAGAGATTTAGCACTTTAGTAGACAACCCAAATATCTCTAAATATTTAACCTTTCTGCCAATCGCTCTAATCGCATTTTTAGTTACCTTCCTCGTCACCCCTATTATTGGTAAGATTGCTTGGTCAATAGGGGCTACATATAAACCGGGGGAAAGGAGGAAGGGGAAGAAGTTTGATAACCCTGCAAAAGCTATGCATGCTACTGAGACACCCAGCTTAGGTGGGCTTGCTGTAACGTTACCAGCCTTTATAATTACCCTCATTAGCTTTGAAATTAATGCTTTTACAGGCCCAATTCTAGTTGCTCTAGCAATATTAATGATTGGCTCGACCCTAGACGACATATACAATCTAGATTCCAGAATTCAGTTTGGCTATCAGATACTTGCTGCTTTAGTTATTGTATTTTCAGTTATAGATCTTTCGAAGATAGGCTTTATCGATAAAGAGCTACTTAATCTTTCTGCATATAATTTAGACTTCCAGATATTAAAGTTTCCTTTCTCCCTATCACTACCAGGGGATATAATTCTCTTTTTCTGGTTGATACTCTGCCTAAATGCTGTTAAATGGGTTGGTGGCTCTCCAGGATTACTCGAAAGCTACTCCTCCGTGATATTCATACTGATTTTTATCATTGCCATACGTACGCTATCCGATTTTTCTTCTACTTTGTCGATTTCCATTGGTGCCTCTCTACTGGCCTTTCTTTTCTACGCAGCCCCTCCTGAAAAAATCATGTCTGGTTCATCTGGCAGGTCGGTATATGGGTTCCTAATTGCTCTTTTAGCATTAATCAATGACGCAAAATTCTCAACATCAATCATGCTTTTAGGTCTACCTGTGTTAGATGCTGTATTTGTAATAATAAGAAGGATTATTATTTACAAACCTAAATCATTTAAGCAGCTAATGGAAATAAACGACACCTCTCACTTTCATCACAAGCTTTTAGCGCTAAACCTTACTAGAATGCAGATCCTTTTGCTTGAAAGCTCTATTGCATTATTATTTGGTTCCCTGGCTATCGCTACCACTGGAGCTATGAGGTATTTCGCAGTAATCTTTGGCTTAGCATTAGTACTTCTTCTTATTGTAATTATAAATAGGCAAGCGGAGAGAAGAAAAGGAAACGAGAAAGAAGAATCTCCAGAGTCAAAATACTCTTATTAAATAGACAAAAAGTAAGAGATTCCATATAATGGTTGTATGAAAAAGTTTAAAACTACCCTTATTATCATAATATCGATAATAACCCTTTCTATAATCATATATTTTTTACCTTTAGATGGCATCGCTTCAAAGATACCCTTCTTTAATCGTTTCTATACCAACACCATACTTGAAATTATTACTATCAACGGGAAAGCTACCGTCTCTATAAATGGGGAGGATTATGGGCAGACTCCATTAACAATAAATGAGTTAAGTCCTGGAGAGTACACTGTTGAGTTAGAGAAAATCTCAGATTCTGAAAATTTCTATAAAAAGCAAACTCTGAATATAAAATTAACAAAAAATACAACCTCTCGAGTTGAAATAGAAATAGGCCCTGCAGGAATTTTGCATGGGGCAATCCTTTACTATACGCCACAAGGTAGCTTGGATAAAGATAAAGGGGCACTATCCGTGCTTTGTGATATAAAAGACAGTAAGATATATATAGACGGAGAATATATTAAAAAGGCCCCTATAATAGCCAACAAGCTTAAGGCTAAAGAATATGAACTGGAGGTAGTTGCTGATAGCTACGAGAAATTAACAATACCTATTTTAATAGAAGATGGATATTTGCTAAATGTTAAGTCATTTCTTTTCCCAATACCTATAATTTTTGAAACAGAGATTGATGCCCAAGAGTAGAAACTTAAAAATTAAATCTCAAGTACCAGTATCTGTAATTGTGCATGGAGGAGATTATTTAGGTTATCTTCTTGCACAAACCCTCATTGAGCAAGGGAGTCAAGTAGTCATTATCGATAAATTTACTTCACAAAGTAAAAAATATACAAACCTGCTTAAAAAAGAAGGGAATATAACATTTATTAACTTCAAAAGCGCTAAGTCTTTCTTAGAGGAACTAAGTAGGATAGATTATCTTTTCTACAATCTTAATAGCATGCTCATTGAGACGCCTCAACTGGAAAGTAAGGACTTTTTAATTGAGACGGATAATCTTAATCTAGCTCTTAAGAGTGCACTAAAATCAAAAGCAAAAATTTCGATTATAACCTCGCTTAGATTAAATAGAGAGTTAGCTAATAGGGTTAATAATGAGAATTTGTCAGAGCCATCTCCCTATTCAAATATTGAGCTACAAAAATATTGTGAGAATCTTTCTGCAGAATTCAGAGATCAAACAAATTCAAACTTACGTATAATTCGCCTTGGTACCTTACTTGGTAAAGGGGTTGAGAATATTTCTGACCCTAGGCTGCACAACTTGTTCTCCGACGGTGTAAATAAGAATCAAATTGAGATATTGGGAGAGGGACTGGATGTGCATAATATCATCGAGGAGGATGATGCAGTGTATGGGTTACTAAAACTTACCTTCTCTGAGAGGAGCAAAGGCGAGGTGATATCCCTTGCGAACAAGAATGACTATACTACACTGTCTATTGCCTACAAGCTCTTAGAATTGAATGTGTCGGCTCAGAGCATAAAGTTTGTTACAGATCAGAGTGCACAGCTTATATTGCAAGATTTATATGTTCCTGCACCTAATGCCTCAAAATACGGATGGAAGCAACAGGCAAATCTAGAAAGTATGTTTATAGATCAAATCCATAAGTATTATGAATCTACCAACAAAAGATGGAACATCCCTGAAAGCAATAAAGATGAACAAAATAAGAATAGCGTTGAGGTAAGGACTAAAAAGGGAATATTCGTTAATAAAATTAAAGATATATTCAGAGGAAAAGAGAATAAAAGATATTTCGCGGAGATAGATTACAAAAAAATCTTCTTAGGTGGTGGGCTTTCAATACTAACACTCCTTTTCATATACTTTCTTCTATCCCCTGTGATCGGAATAGGAATTGGAGCCTTCGTGATTTCCTCAAATGTAGACAATTTAAAAGAGAATATAGCAACCTACGACTTTAATGAGGCTAGTAATAACTTAGGTGAAATAAAATATCATCTAGAAAGAGTAAAGAAGAATACTCAGAGGACAAATTGGGTTTTTAATATCCTTGATAAAGATAATCTCTCTGCAGAAATAGATAAAATCTTTTTAGGTTTAGATTATGCCGTGGATAGTGGAGATAGCTTAATCTCAGGTTTACAACCATTAGTTCAATACATCAAAGATTTCGAACCTGCTATTAACTTTGAAAGCGGTACTCCAAATAGCACAAGAGAGTATAGAGAATACCTTAATGAAATTGAGGAGTATAACTACCTTACTAGTGATGGTGCCTACAAGCTCAATCTCTCTAGTGAAGTTATATCAACTGTTATCCCAGAATATTTTCCTAAGTTCACACAAGACTATATTTTAGATCTAAAATCCCTCGTTAAACAAGCAGCTTCATCTGTTGATTCTATAAATTCTGTTGTTACTTTCCTCCCAGACATATTAGGAAATACCGAGAGAAAGAGATTCCTAGTTTTGCTACAAAACGAAGGCGAAATTAGAAGTACTGGTGGGTGGATTTCTAGCTATGCAATTGTTGGTCTTGAGGGAGGACAAATCCGAGAGCTTTTTGTGGATGATATTTATAATGCAGACGGTACTTTAAAAGTACAAAATAAAAAATTTACAGCCCCAGCCTCTCTCATTAAAGCCTTAGAGACAACAGATTACTCTTTCTCTCTAGTAAACTGGAATCCTGATTTGTACAACGTAATGCTAGAGTCAGAGGGCTTTGTTTCTGCTCTTGGCAAAGGTGATGATTTAGATGGATTAATAACAATTGACATTAATTTTATACAGAAACTTCTAACACACTGGGGTGGTATAGAGGTCCCTGGTGAAAGTGAGCTAATTACAAGTGAAAACATATATTCTAAAATCTTTGAAATGCATGAAGAGTTTTCCCCTGGCTCTAATCGTAAGTCTACATTTCTAGCTAATTTGGCAAATGAAACTGTAACCAAGTTACTTTCCTCTAATTTCTCCGAATATACCGAGGTTGCTTCAGTGTTTGAGGAGAGTTTAACTGAGAAACATCTCCAGGCTGTGTTTAAAAATACTGGTGCTACAAGATTCTTTGATGAGCGAAATTGGGATGGACGACTTGATAGTAAATATGCCTCTTCTCCTATTGCTATAGATTGGAACTGGGGAGGTAATAAGGCCAATCTATATATTAAGAGAGCTCATAATCTTAATATAGATATTGATGAAAAATACATAACCTATACCTATGAGATCAATGTTGTAAATGAAAGTAGTAGTAATACATATCCTCAGGGAGATTACATAAACTACACAAGAATATATATTCCTAGCGGTGCAGAAGTTTTAGGCATTCAGGGTATAGAGAATAATGAATATCACATATATACAGATGGAGGATTTAAGGTTGTCGGAGGATGGTTTAACACTGCCATACAGGAGAATAGCTCTTTAGTACTGAAATATAGGGTAAGTAAAACTGATCTTGGTGTATATTTTCCACTTACTACTCAAAACGACAATGTTTTCTTTAATCTAAATATATATAAACAGCCTGGTGCTAAGAAAGAGAGTTATGTGTTAAGTGTCACATATCCTCAAGGATGGAATGTTGTTGAGAGTAACGAATTAACAAGTATAAGCAACCAGCTTAATAGAAGATTTGATTTACTCTCTGATACACTATTTGAGATAAGCTGGTCTACACTCTAACTTTACTATTTTCTTTAAGATAAAGATAAAGTTTTAGAATTTCTTCTGTAGTTGTTTCGCCTCTTTTCGCAAACTTCCCTATCTCTTCTACCTCCAAATCTGTGTTGACAGGTACCCTATTGCTAATACCCATAGGTTTAAGAAATGTTGCTATATGGCTAGCTTTACAATTACTGCATGAGAAGTGTATAATACTCGATATTGGGTTCTCTTGTATAATTTCAAGATCCCCTATGGAGTATGCGTTACCACATTTGTCACAAAATTTTGCTATTGTATCAATAAAATACTGTTTTTGATTGTCGATATTCTCATTCATATATTAAATTATAACATAAACCAAATGGCCAAAAGTTTTAAAAAGGATGAAGCTATTAAGAAATTAGTAGAAAGAGGTAAGGAGCAAGGGTTTCTTTCACAAGAGGATATATTAGATGCCTTTCCTACAATTGAAGATAATATTGAGTTACTCGATGAAATCTTCAAAAGAGTTCAAGATGAGGATATAGAGGTTCTTGAGCCAGAGGAAGAAGTAAAGGTTGATAATACGATGACTTTAGAGAAAAAGATTAGAATTCTTAAAACAATCCAATCTAACCTCTCTACTGATGCTATTAGATCGTATCTTTTTGAGATAGGTAAGATCCCTTTACTCACTAAAGAAGAGGAGGTAATACTTGGTAAAAGAATCGAACAGGATAACGATGAGGCTAGACAGCTACTTACCACAGCAAACCTTAGACTTGTTGTAAGTATTGCAAAGAAATATAGCAAGAGTGGCTTAGAGCTTTTGGATTTAATACAGGAAGGTAATGTCGGCCTTATGAAGGCTGTAGAAAAGTTTGACTATCATAAAGGATTTAAGTTTTCTACTTATGCGACTTGGTGGATTAGACAGGCTATTACCCGTGCTATTGCCGATCAGGCAAGGACCATTCGTGTTCCCGTACATATGATTGAAACTATTAATAAGTTCAACAAAGTTATAGGGATTCTCACTATCAAACTTAGTAGGCAACCTACGGATGAAGAGATTGCCAAAGAGATGGATATAGAGGTAGGAAAAATTGCAGAGATTAGAAAAATCAAGCAGAACCCATCATCCTTATCTACCCCTATTGGTGATGAGAAGGATAGTAAACTTCAGGATATTATTGCTGATGATTGGTCTCAAACACCAGAAGACTTTGCAACTTCAGAGTACTTAAGAAATCAACTCCACGAAGTATTGGACGAGTTACAAGATAGAGAAAGAAGGGTTTTAGAATTAAGGTTTGGATTAGAGGATGGAGTATCTAGGACCTTAGAAGAAGTGGGAAGAGAATTTGGTGTTACTAGAGAAAGAATCAGGCAGATAGAAGCAAAGGCCCTCAAAAAGCTCAAAGAGAAATCAAGCAAGAGACAGCTTGACGATTATATCGATCTCTAATCTAGTTGATTAAGTCTTAAGAATTGTTGCGGAGAGACAGGGAAACTTCGATCTGTACGCTCTGTTATAGCTTCTAAGGCTTCTGTATCAAAAGAAGGATCAATAGGTTTTGTATAGCTTGTCGCATTATCATCTATATCTAAAACTATACTCTGAAAGTACACAGAAGAGCCCACCCAGGCTATAGCTACTACTAGAAGGATTATTAATACTGGAAGAATTCTTTTAATCAAACTCATTTTTGTTACTATAAAAATTATTATTCTCTACATGATATATTCTCATTAAAAGGGAGAAACTTTTCCCACCTTCCTCCTCACTTTGCCCGTATGTGAACCTGTCAATAACTGGATACATGGGCATAGCTTCCAAATCTTTAAAGAGGTTGTTTATATTGCTCTCAGGCCCCAGTACTGACATCTGTACAGCCCATGGAGAGAGGACCGTAGAGTTTATATCGTAAAGATCTTTGTCATACTCAGAAAAGCTAAGCCCCTTTAGCACAAAGCCGTTTCTAGAGACTACCGCTTCTATGTTAGATAGAAATAGGCTAAAGTTTCCAGATGTTGGAAAAATCAATTGTAATGAATCTAAATTCTCACTAAATTCTATATACTGTTCATCCAATTTAGTCATGACACTTATTTTATTAGTAAGCGCTTCACTAATTCTCTTTTTCTCTTTTATTTCTCCATTAATCCTACTTATAGTCAAAATCGTTGGTCTAATAGCAAAAGCAATTAAAAGTATAGACATAAATATCGTAAAGGCTACAAGGTAGTACATCGTCTTCTCGCTTGGAGATTCTGTGAGAAATTTAAGATATCTCAATTGTTTTCTTTCCTGTGTATTAGCCATTAGTACCTGATATTACAAAACTTACTCTGATATCAAACACCTCATCGTTTTTAGTTGTATTAAAAGTTACATTTTCGTAATTAGGATTGTTTTTTATAGCTGATTCATAATCTTTAAAGGCCTTAAAGTCTGTGGTCTGGAGATTTAGTGATATTCTCTTATTGTTAAAAGAAAAGTTTTTCACTTCTAGACCATACGGGACCCCATCTCTTATCTCGTTTATCGCCACAGAATTAATTTTTTGATTTTGACCTATTCTATAAACATCTCCCATTAGATTTTGGATGTTTTCATATGTAATGCTGTTTTGTTGCCAACTTCCACCAGAGAGTATTGCAACCTGATCATTTATATTTCTTGTCAGGTCATTGTTCTTTTCGTCAGCAACAAAGCGAGCTACAAATACTCCAAGGGCTACAAGTTCAACTACGATAAGCATATATTTGCCCACTTGAAACATCCACTCATATGCATTAGCCCAGATATCATCTGGCCTTGTAACAGGCTTTAAGAAGTCTATAGATTTTGGGATATCTTTTTTTCTAAACATAGGCAGTACTTATAATTATTTGTATTCTAGTATATTGAATCCTTTGGTATAATACAAGCGTAATGACAACAAATCTAAACCCCCAAAAAATATTCATAGGTGTCTCTTGGCCGTATGCATCAGGAAAAATCCACATTGGGCACTTGGCAGGACAATATATCGCTTGCGATGTTTTTGCTAGATATCACAGGTTGAAAGGTAATTCTGTTCTAATGGTTTCTGGTAGTGACAGTCATGGGACACCAATACTTTTTAAGGCTGAAGAAGAAAAGATTACCCCTGAAGAATTGGTCGCTAAATCTCATAGGGACATATTAGATACATATAAAAATTTGGGTTTGATATATGAGAATTACACCTCAACAACAACAAAAAATCATGAAGAGGTTGTACAAAATGTTTTTTTGGTATTAAAAGAGAGAGGCTATATCTACGAAGATAGCTCTAAGCAGTATTTTGATCCTAAGGTTGAGAGGTTCTTACCTGATAGGTATGTAAGGGGTACATGTCCTAAGTGTGGAAATGAAAATGCAAGGGGAGATGAATGCCCTGAGTGTGGAACATTTCTGGATGTTGAGGATCTAATCAATCCAAGGAGTACTCTCTCAGATGCTATTCCTGTACTTAAAGAAACAAAGCACTTCTATCTTGATTTAAAGAAATTAGAACCGGAATTAGAAGAATGGATAGATGGGAGCAGTGGCAATTGGAGGAAATGGGTAAGAGAGTATACGAAGGGCTGGATAAAGGAAGGTCTTAAATCTAGGGCCGTCACAAGAGATATGGAGTTTGGTGTGCCAGTACCAGTTGAAGGCTGGGAAGGTAAAGTCGTATATGTATGGATAGAGGCTGTAGTGGGATATCTTAGTGCTGCCATTGAATGGGCGGAAAATATTGGCAAGCCTTCTAAATGGGAAGATTTCTGGAAAGATCCTAGCTGTAAACATTACTACTTTATCGCTGGTGGTAACACACAGTTTCATACAATAATCTGGCCTGCAGAGTTGATGGGATATAGTGAGAAGTATGATTCTGATGAGCTTTGGGAGAAGTATAAATTGCCTGGAGAAACTAGGAGAGAGAAGCTAGATCTTCCATATGATGTTCCTTCTAATCGCATGCTCCTCTTTAATGGCAAGAAGATGAGTAAAGGGGAAAATCATATGATTACTGCCGATGAAATGTATGAAAAGTATGGTACAGATTTAACAAGATTTTTCTTTACTAGGTTTGCTCCAGAAAATCATGATAGGGAGTTTAGTTGGGAGGATTTGGTTACAACGAATAATAATGAGTTAGTTGCCAACATCGGTAACTTTATAAATCGTACTCTTACTTTTACATATACAAAGTTTGATAAGAAAGTTCCTGATGGTAATTGGGATGAAAGTGTTAAGACAGAAATAGATAACGCTTTTGAGGAGGTTGCTCAATATATTGAACAGGTTAAGCTTACTAAGTCTTTAGAAAGAATATTAGAGTTAGGAGCTTTTGCTAACAAGTATTTTAATGATAGAGCTCCTTGGGTAGGTGTTAAAGAAGACGAGCAGGGTGCTAAGGATACACTGTTTAATTCAATACAGTTAGTTAATGCGTTAAGGCTATTGCTCAGGCCTTTTACTCCTCTTGCTTGTAAAGAATTAGGTGGGTTACTTAATGTTAAGGGCGAGTTTAATGCTAATGATGTACTAATTGAAAACGGTGTTATAGAAAAGAACATAGATACATGGGCCCATCAACCTATAGAGGCAGGGAGAGTTATACAGGAACCCGAACTTTTGTGGGAAAAAATTGAGTAATAATTGAGTGAGTGCAACCTTTTAGTTTATCATTTCCTTTCTACGTTGTAAAAAAACTTTACAACTTTCTAATCTTATACTATTTTTTATAGTGGTTTCTCTCTATTCTCTAAGAGGAGGTATATCAAAACTAAAAATAAGAAAGAAGCAACAAGATTACAGAGTAAAAAGGGACAGAAAGAAAAACAAAAACCTTGTTGCAGAAGTAACGGAAAACAAGGACATTGATTTCTGAAAGGAGAGAAATATGGGAAAGACCCTTCTTTTCTTATTCAAATTAGAATAGAAAGGTGGTGATCAATCTCTGTACGTTAACGGAAAGGGCAGTTAGTACTGTGGAAGAAAACCAATATTATTGGTACATATTCTCAGAGCTCTTTCCGTTTAAAATCTTTTACAGTTCTATCTGCTGCTCCATTAACATACCATCTGCTAACCCAAGCTTTACTAATTCTTCCCACACCGCCTCTGTAACAAAAGGTACAAATGGATGCATAATCTTTAAACTCTCTTTTAACACATAAAGAAGCTCTGACAATTTCTCTACCCTAATATCACTACCAATCTCCTCACCCTGTATCTCACTCTTAATCTCCTCTATCCAAATATCACACAATGTATGCCAAAAGAACTCTCTAATAGCTTCTGCCCCAAGATTAAATTGGTATCTCTCAATATACTTAGAAGCATTCTTTATATGCTCTCTGGTTTGCAAAACCCTCTCTAAGCCGGTATCAACTTCATGCCTAGATATTGCAGAAATCTCAGACTCATCAATATTCATAATGATGAACCTACTAGCATTCCAAATCTTGTTAATGAAGTTCCTATTACCCTTTATCTTCTCCTCCCTTAATGGTGCATTACTACCAGGTAGTGCGTCAGAGTAATACCAAAGCCTTAAAGCATCTGCTCCGTATCTTTGAAATATTTCACTTGGCTCTACACCATTACCTTTACTCTTGGACATTTTAGAACCATCAGGAGCAAGTATCATACCTGTTAAAAATATCTGAGAGAAAGGTACTTGATCGGTCCTATACAGCCCCATCATTATCATCCTAGCTGACCACCAGAAAAGAATATCCCTAGCATGGATCATTAGTTGAGTTGGATAGTACTTTTTAAAATCTTCCCCCTCCAGACCGCCCAAAGTAGAGTATGGCCATTGTCCTGAACTAAACCATGTATCAAACATATCCGTTTCAGCTTCCCATTGGCCACTATCATCTGGCGCATTCTCTCCTAGATATATCTCAGTACCCTCTTCGTCATATTTCTTTTTACTCCCTTTGTACCATACAGGAATCCTTTGCCCCCACCAAAGCTGCCTTGATACACACCAAGGTTGAATGTTCTCATAGAAGTGCTCGAGGGCTCTCTCTTGGCCTTCTGGTATTACACCTACATTCCCTTCTTTCAACTGTTCTAATGCTCTCTCTGCTAGTCCTGACACATCTACATACCACTGATTAGACATTATTGGCTCTATGGGTGTCCTACATCTTTCACATACAGCTACTTCGTGCTTAATATTTTCTATTTTCTCTAATAGCCCTAGCTCATCTAATTCTGTACACAAGGCCTTAGAGCATTCTACTGTTCCCATACCCTTAAATCTTTCAGGTATATCCCCTGCCATTTTCCCATTCTCATCAATTACATTTATTATCTCTAAATTATGCTTTTGGGCTAGGTCAAAATCTATAGGGGAGTGAGCTGGAGTTACTTTAACGGCACCTGTACCTTTTTCCATATCTACTTCCTCATCAGCGATTATTGGTATTTCCCTATTGGCAATTGGTAATAAAACCTTTTTACCAACATATCCTTTGTACCTTTTATCTTCTGGGTTTACTGCTACTGCAGTATCCCCCAACATTGTCTCTGGCCTAGTAGTTGCTACTGTTATATATTCCTTACTATCTACTAATGGGTACTTAATATACGCAAATATTCCTCTCCTTTCCTCGTGCTCCGTATCTATATCTGCTAACGCCGTTTTACATTCTGGACAGTAATTTATTATTCTCTTATCCCTATATACTAACCCGTCTTCATGCATCTTGTAGAAGGTCTCATATACTATTTCTGTGAGCTTAGGATCTAGTGTAAAAAGTTCTCTACTGTAATCTGCACTTAAGCCAATATTCTTTTCTTGTGCTCTAGCATTTTCTGCATTTACCATAGAGAAGTCATAGCACTGTTTGTAAAATTCTTCCCTCCCTAAATCCCATTTACTCTTACCCTCTTTTTGTAATTTTTTACTAAATGCTGTTTCTGTTTGTATCCCAGCATGATCTTTACCTGGTAGAAGTAGAGTAGGATGCCCTGTCATTCTCATATATCTTCCAATTGCATCATGGAATGAATATCCACACATATGTCCTAGGTGTAAGTTCCCGTTGGCATTTGGTGGTGGCAAGGCAATTGTGAATGGTTTTTTAACTGTATAGCCACTCTCTTCTAGATATGTCTGCATATTGTCTGGATTAAACAGGCCCGCTTCCTCCCATCTTCTATATGTTTCTTTTTCTATATTGCTTTCGTACGCTTTTGGTAATTCTTTCATATTTATATGCTTAACAATGAAATATTAAGATTATTATATCAGTTAAAACGTCTGCCTTACAAAAAACCTCTAAATATGCTATCATCTCTAACTTCAAAAGCCCACCTTCCTCTTTTGACTCTTAAATATATGTATAATGTACATAT
>JBAYNT010000005.1:0-22727 GCA_041678645.1 Candidatus Dojkabacteria bacterium | reverse complement strand
TGTGAGATGTACAAATGAAACTATCATTAGCCGTTTTGCATTCTCCAAAATAATATTTGTCATCTGAGTCTTCGCTTAAAGCTGTACAAGATTTGGGTATGCAAGAAGCATTTTCATCTTTTGTAGGACCACCTTCTTCACTTTCTGGAGCAGTAGGTATTATTCTCTTATAACAAGTTATCTCACCCCCACAATCCTTATATATTTGAGATGAACAAGTATTGGAAGCTCCTGGACAAGCGGAGAAAGGGTAGAGAGATTCAGACAATACAGCACAAGATTGCGGTTTACACTTCGGGTTACAATTATTGTTGGGATCATACCTATCATTACCATCCTCCCATGCCCCGATATAATAACCATTACTAGGACGCTTCGAACAGATCAGGCAACTGGACCCATATTTAGTTACTGTTCCTAAATCATGCCCTCCGCACTTAATAGGGTTTTCTGCGGGAGGGGTCTTGGAATCATCACAATCAATGCAGCCCCTAGCGCACAATGTCTTCTGCGGACAAGATCGGTCTCTATAAAGTCCGTCATCACATTTTACCCGACACCCACCACAATAACCAATAAATAGAACATTACCTTCATCACAATGCGGTTGGACTGGTTCTTGTTCTTTAGGGGGATTCTTAATGATGTCTCTTGCAGATACTCCCTGAACAAATGGATCCAGGACAGAACTTATCTTGATAACAGAACCCTCTATATCTTCATCCTCTAATGGACTTGGGAAATTAATAATAATCGGAGGAGTTGGTGAATTACTCCCATTAATTTCTCTTATCTTCCAAACGCCAAATGGACCTGCATCCAAAGTTAATTCAATTTTAAACTCATGCTCAACACTACTGTAAGTATCAAAAAATGGCTTCCCACTTTGGTCAGTTGCAGTAGCAACATCAACGTACCAAGCACCAGAATCACTAAGCGTACTTGAAAACACACTACTTCTAGCCTCAGTAGTTTCTTCATAGTAATTAAAATAGACTATACCATCACTAATTATCGCTAATTCATCTACCGGTAACTCTGTCTCATTCTCAGCATCCTTAACCGATCCATATGCAGGCAAAGGACTCTTAATCTCTTCTACTACTGGCAAAGTCTTAACTAAAACACTCTCATTATTATCCTTTACCTTTCTAAAAAGATACTCATCACCTACCATAAAGCTGTACTCCACCTCAGGATCTAACCCAACAACAGTAACATGATGAGTGTAGTACTCACCCATATTATCAACAACTACTTCTGTATCAAAATTATCAACTGACAAAGTCAACTCCTCATTTGCCATTATATTCTCAGATGTTTTTTCTACTGCCAATAGTTCAGCCTCTTTTACATCCCTAGTATCAAAAAACCTCTTATTCATACCCAAAACAGATATCGGCAACATAGAGTCCCCCTCATATACTTTTACCGTTCCTACAACCTCTTTTTCTGTATTCCAACTAACAGTAACCGAATTAGATGTTACATTTGTAAAATGTACATTATTAGGCTTAATACGAACATACTCATATATAGATAGCCCTACTAATGACAGAAATAAAAGTGAAAGAACAACGGATAGTAAAATTAATATCTTTTTACCATTTTTCCCCATGAATAATCTAAATAATATTAATTACTATAAATTACCGTTAAATCATTACCATGTCAATAAAGATGATATAATCCCATATGCAAAAATTCTTCATACCACACAAATTAAAGGTAACAGACATAACTCACCTATCAGACAGCGATAGTGAGATAGCTATAAAACATAATTCATTAGATATTGAAGACCTCGTAGAAATAGAGACATATGAAAAGGTATTCCTAGCACAAATAACCGATATAACTAAATCTAGTGTAGAGATAGAAATAGTAGAAGATAAAGGAGAAAGAATAAACAAAATACAACCAAGTATAACGATAATACAATCACTATCTAATGACTCTAAGTTCAATTATTTCTTAGAAAAAAGCGTAGAGATTGGAGTAGATAAAATAATACCAATAGAGAGCAAATACTCCCTAAAGAGTAGGAATAAGGCTATTAAATCTTTTGGCCTTTGGAATAAAATAATAAAAGACGCTACAGAACAATCCAGGACACCCTATCCTCCCGTATTAGAAAAACCAAAGAAAATTAAAGATCTAAAGAATGAAGAACTAGGAGATAGTATTAAGGTATGTTTAGCTACCGAGAATGTAGAAAATGTATACCTAAACAAATATCTAGAGGATGTAAATATAAATAAGAACTTTACAGTAGCAATCGGCCCAGAGAAAGGATGGTCGTCTTCTGATATAAAAACCTTTGGAGATTTAGGTTTTGATTTTGTTAAACTAAGAGGAAATATATTAAGAACAGAAACGGCTGGATTAGTAATAACAGGTATAATTAAATATCTAAAAGGGGAAATATAATGAAAAAAAGGAGATTGAGAAGTAACTATAAAAAGAACAGGAACAAATCTCAAGAGAAGAAATATTACACTAAGGAAGATATCTTCCTTTCTAGAATAGCAAGCATATTACAAATATCTAAGGGAGAAGTTAAACACCTATTCTTTCAAAGAGCCAGGACAACTATCAGGCTGAATAATCTTGTAGATAACCCTAAAGATATTTATAAGGTCTTAACCAAGACGAGAGGATGGGAGCTACAAGAGATTAAGAACTTAAAAGATACATACTTCGTAAATAATAAGGATAAGAGTGAAGTCGGAGAGAGTGAGGAGTATGAAGATGGAAAATTCTACATACAAGATCTATCTAGCATCCTATCTATATATATTCTAGATCCACAACCAGATGAAGATATTCTAGATGTTGCTGCTGCACCAGGTAGCAAAACTACCCTTATTTCCTCTTTAACAGATAATAAGGCAAGGGTAGTTGCAAATGATGTAGATGAGCACAGAATAATGAAACTTCTAAATGTATTGCGTCAGTTTGGGAGTAAATATGTTGAGGTAACTAAGGAGGACGGTAAGGTATTGGGCAATATATATCCTAATCACTTTGATAGAGTCATATTAGATGCTCCTTGTAGTGGAGAAGGAAGGGTATATTTCGGAGGTAAAAAGTCTCTTAGGTTTTGGAGTATAAAGATGGTCAATGCTATGGTTAAGATTCAAAAGGGTTTGATAGAGTCTGCATTTAAGTCCTTAAAAGTTGGTGGAACTTTAATATATTCTACATGTACATTAGAACCAGATGAAAATGAGGGCGTTATTACACACCTACTAAATAAATACAGTGACGCGAGAATAGAAGATATTGAGTTTGTTAATACTTTAGAACCACTTCTTAAGGATAAGATTAAGGGTGGAATTACTAAATGGAGTGGTAATACATACCATCAGGAAGTAGCTAAGAGTATAAGGATAGTCCCATCACCAGAGATGATGGGATTCTATATTGCGAAGATTACAAAAGTTTAGGCCTGCTTCATACTAAGCTTTAACTTACCATCTTTATCTATACCTATAAGTTTTACTTTAACCTCATCACCCTCTGAGACTATTGTGCTTACATCCTTTACAAAATCATCTGCCATCTCTGAGACATGTACTAAACCAGAAACACCCGGTCTGATATCTACAAACGCACCGTAAGGCATAACTGAAGCAACTTTACCCTGATATGTTTCACCCTCTTTTGGTGCAAATGTAAATCTCTCAAGAAAGGACATAGCTTTATCTAATTTCTCCTTATCATCTGCATAGATATTTACAGTACCATCATCCTCTATACTAATCTCTGCTCCACTCTTCTCTGTAATCTCCTTAATGTTCTTACCACCTGGACCGATTAGCTCGCCAATTTTGTCTTCTGGAATCTTTGTGCTTGTAACTTGAGGTGCTGTAGCTGAAAGCTCTTTTCTTGGCTCTTTAATGGCTTTTTCTATTGTTCCAATAACCTTAAGCCTTGCCTCCTTTGCTCTCTTAAATGTCTCTTCTACAATTGCCATATTAAGTCCACCAATCTTGTTGTCCATCTGTACAGCAGTAATACCATCCTTAGTTCCAACTACCTTAAAATCCATATCACCATAGAAGTCCTCTACACCCTGCATATCTGTAAGGATATTAAAAGAACCATCATCTTCTACAACCAATCCACAAGCTATACCTCCAACTACCTTTTTGATTGGAACTCCACCCGCCATTAAAGCTAAAGTGGAACCACATGCTGAAGCCATAGAGCTAGAACCATTCTCACCCTGTACCTCAGACGCTACTATTATTGTATATGGGAACTCCTCTCGAGAAGGAAGTACTGGTATTAACGATTTCTCAGCTAACATTCCATGACCTACTGCTCTTCTACTAGGATTAAACCTAACCCTATCAACATCACCATATGCATATGGGAGATCATTATAGAAGTGCATATATCTTTTACTCTTTTCATTTAACATATCATCTACTAACTGTGCATCATCCACAGTACCTAGAGTCAAAACTGATAGTACCTGAGTTACTCCTCTAGTGAAAAGGGCTGAACCGTGAACGTTAGGTAAAAGATCTATTTCTGCTTCCATCTCTCGAATTTCATCCAATTTTCTTCCATCTACTCTAATCTTCTCTTCTTTTACTAACCTTCTAAGAGCTTTCTTGAGTAACTTATCATATCCATCCGATAAATCCTTTTTAGAATACTTACCTTCAAACTTGACAAACATCTCTTCCTTACTATCTTCATGCTGTTTACTCTCACCCGCTTTAAGATTCTCCTCAATTCTTTTTCCCAAGAACTTTTCAACATCTGATAGTAATCCCTCTGGAAGAACGTGAGGATCGTACTCCCCACTCTTAGCTCCACCAGCAATTTTTACAAATTCATTTTGTGCGTCCAACCAAGGCTTCATCTCTTCAAGTCCTTTTCTCATTGCTTCTACCACCATGTCATCTCCCACATCATTACAACCACCATCAATCATTGTGAAAACTTTACCGTCTCCAGTAATCATATAGTTCATTGGATCCTCATCAGAAACTTGATCCATGCTCTTATAGATAGGTTTTTCCAAACCCATATTTAATCCAGCAATCGGACCCTCAAAAGGTATATCAGCAATAACTAAGGCCACAGATACTGCATTGATTGCAAGTATTACAGGATCATTATCCTGATCATATGACAAAACAGTAACGATAACACTTATTTCGTCCATATAGTCAGAAGGAAATCTTGAGCGTATAGCTCTATCAATCATCCTAGACTTAAGCACAGCTTCGTCAGATGGATATCTCTCCCTTTTAACAAATCTAGAGCCACTAATCTTACCAGCAGCATAAAATCTCTCTATATATTCAATAGAGAGTGGGAAATAGTCCATTTCGCCAGATGCGGGCATACTATTAACATTCACTGTTATAACTGTATTACCCATTTGAGCTAATATAGAGGTTTGGGATCTTAAAGCTAATTTCCCAGTAGAGAACTTACATTTTCTCCCATCTATCTCAAACTCGTGTATTTTTTCTTCAAAAAGCATATTAAATATTAAAAAATTTATTTACAAAAATAGGCGACCCAAATAAGGTCATATATTTTCTGAAAGTTATATCAAGAAAGATGAGAAAAAGAAAGTTAAATATCCAACTTCTTCTTTAATGCACTATATCTATCTGATTCATTCGCCTCAAGATATTGAAGAAGCCTTCTCCTTTTTCCAACTTTTTGTAACAAGCCTCTTCTAGAGTGATTGTCCTTCTTGTGTCCTTTGAGATGTTCAGATAATTTTGTGATCTCCTCACTCAAAATAGCCACTTGTACCTCTGGAGAACCTGTATCACCCTTGTGAAGTCCGAATTCTTCTATTAAATTTTGCTTTTCTGATGTTGTTAAAGCCATGATTAGTAATAGGTTAACACTATATTAAACAATTTACAATGGACCATGAAATGGGGCATTGTTAGTAACTTAGACATTTTACTTTATTATAGGACGTCTGTCAACAAAAGGCTCTTATCTTACTACTTTATAGCAATAAATCTCATCTCCTTCCTGAGCATCGACTTTTGTATCTAGAATTATACCAGAATCCATACCTTTTGTAGCCTCTTTAACGTCGTTTTTGTTTATCTTAAGGGATTTTATCCTAGCTTCTGTTAGGATTTCATCATCTCTAACAATATAGACTTTACAATCTCTTTTTAACTTACCTTCTTGGACTCTATTACCAAGAACAGTTTGGCCATTTGTTAAGGTAAATATTGCCTTTATTACAGCCTTTCCGATCTCTTCCTCACTTTCTTCTGGCATAGCAAGTAAGTTAAGAGCATCAGACATCTCCTCAACCAATTTATAGATAATGTCATATGTTCTTACCAGTACTTTCTTTCTTTTGGCCAAATCTGGTACTCCTTTTTGAATACTTACTTCAAAGCCAAGAACTACTGCTTTAGCAATCTGAGCTCTCTCTATATCTTTTATACTTATGTCCCCAACTCCTAAGTCTATGATTCTAAGCTCTGCACCCTGTATATCTAACCTAGTAAGACAACCTTTTAGAGCCTCTAGCGATCCTTCCGAAGAACTTTTTAGAATTATACAGAACTCCTTTATTTCCTCCTGCTCTTTTTCTTCTTCTGTATCAAAGAAAGAGGCTAATCCTGGGTCTATTTCTCCCTCTTCTTCTATTTCCACTACTTCTTTAGTTTCCTCAACTTCTTTAGGAGCTATCATATTGGCCAATATCTTTTTATCATTCTCCTCCAATATATATATTTCAGATCCTAAGTCTAGTAAATTCGAAAGACCGATAATTTTACCCCCAGATCCAACATCAAATTCTGCTATACTCGCATCGTCTTCTGATATCAAAGCTTTCACTTTTTCTACATGAGGTTGATCATTAATGAAATATCCAATAAATTCACCTTTTGAGAAACAGCCCTGTGTTACTACAACTGTGGAGATATTTCCTCGTGTCTTTTCTTTAATAGACTCCAAAACTATTGCCCTTGCTAGCACTTTTTCGATAAGTGGTTCTCTCTCCTGGAATCCCTCCATTTCAATTACCAGGCTTATCATCTCTAGAAGCTCTGGTATCCCCTTACCTGTTTTACCTGACACCTCTACAGATGGGATATCACCTCCCATATCATCTAATTGGATGCCTTCGTTAGCTAAATCTCTTTTGATTTTTTTAATATCTATATCCGGTAAATCTGTTTTATTGATAACTACAATTGGTTTAGTTGTTGAATTCTTTATAATGTTTATAGACTCTTTAGTTTGTGGTTGTACGCCATCGTTTGCAGCTACTACAAGTAGAGTAATATCAGCGATGTTCCCACCTCGGAGTCTCATAAGATCAAATGCTTCGTGACCAGGGGTGTCTATAAAGGTGATTCTCGAATCCTTCTTAAGGTCTGTTTTAATAGTGAAAACAGAAATCTTTTGAGTAATACCACCAACTTCATGAGATTGGACATCTGCCTCCCTTATCCTATCAAGAATAGTTGTCTTCCCATGATCAACATGACCCAATATGGTCACTATGGGAATTCTTCTACATTCAATTTTTCCTTTGTTTCCTTTCGTCATTAGCAAAGACTCATAAATTACTTTTTCTTCTCTTTATCTTCTTTCTTTTTCTCAACCTTTCCTTCGACTTTCTCTTCAACTTTCTCTTCAACTTTCTCTTCTTCTTTTACTTTAGATTCATCTAAAACCTCATCATCTGTTTGTTCTGCATACTCTTGAATACCGTCTCCGACTTCGGCGACAGTTTCTCCTTCAGGACCTTCAATATTTATCTTCACACCTGTTAGTTTCCAGGCAAGCCTTACATTCTGCCCCTCTCTTCCAATGGCTAGGGACAACTGATCTGCATCTACTTCAACAGTTGCTGTTTCCCCCTCTATTGAAACATTATTAACCTTAGCAGGACTTAATGCATTGGCTACAAATTGCTCTAGCTCCTCATCCCACTCAATTATATCTATCTTTTCTTGTCCAAGTTCGTTCATTATATTGGCAATTCTAATACCTCTTTGTCCTACGCAAGAACCAATAGGGTCCACTCCATCCTGATTAGAAACAACAGCAATCTTACTTCTCATTCCTGCTTCTCTAGCAACAGCCTTAATCTCAACTACGCCAGACTCTATTTCAGGGACCTCTAACTTAAAAAGCTCATTTAAGAAATTTGGGTCAGATCTAGAAACAACTATTTCTCCATCTTCTATACTCTTAAGTAAAACCTTATATCTTTGTCCAATCTTGTAAAATTCGTTAGCTATCTGCTCCTCCTGTGGCATGATAGCTGTTGCCTTACCTACTTCAAATATTACTTCCCCTCTCTGCATCCTCTGCATTAGTGCAGTAAAAACCTCACCAACCTTATCACTATACTCTTCCAATATTGCATCCTTCTCAAACTCACTCATCTTTTGTAATACAACCTGCTTGGCTGCTTGAGCAGCGATTCTTCCCAACTCTTCTGATGGTATCTCTATCTGCACAGTATCTCCAGCCTCTACATTGGGAGAGATATATTCTGCCTCAGAAAGGGAAATCTCACTTTCTTCATCCTTTATCTTCTTTACAACTAATTTGTTTGCAAAAAGTTTAAATTCTCCTGTCTCTCTATCAACCTCTGCAGAAAGATTGTCTCCTAGCTTGTTTCCTTCCTCATCTCTAGTCGAACCAAACTGCTCCTTACGGTAAGCTGTAAGGATAGCTTCTTCAAGAGCTTCAAAGACTCTCTCCTTGTCAAAGCCTCTTTCAGCCGATATCTGTGTAACTGCCGAGAGGAAATCTGATGTCATTGCCATATTAACAATTATTTAAAAATTAAAATTAAAGTTTCGAAAAAAAAGGTGAGTTTTTAAATTCCTCACCTCTCTCCATATAACTTTCAGTAGAAGTATATCAAATAGGTATTTGTAAAGCAAATGTAATTAAGATGTCTCTCCCAACTCCTCCCATAATTTCTTCTCTTTTCTGGAGAGCCTCTTAGGAACATCTAAGTTAACCTTAACATATAGGTCTCCCTTCTCTTCCTGTCTACCTAAAATTGGCATACCCTTCTCGCGAATCCTAAATATCGATCCACCCTCTGTTGATTTAGGAATCTTTAAAGTAACTTCACCATATGGAGTATTAACAGCCACCTCTCCTCCCAATACTGCTATATATATAGGTATATCTATCTCTGAATATATATCGTTTCCTCTTCTCTCAAACTCTTCTGATGGCTCCACTTCAACCTCAATGTATAAATCACCTGATGGAGTACCTTTTGGACCCGCATTTCCACCACCCTTAAACCTTAACACCATGCCATCATATGCGCCTGCTGGGACTTTAATTTTTTCAGATTTCCTTTCAACCACTGTACCCAAGCCACCACATACTGAGCATTTCTCTTCTGGAATTTCTCCTGTACCCTGACACTCTTCACATACGGCGTTTACTGCTATAGAGCCAAGTATTGTCCGCTGGGTCCTTTGAACTCTTCCAGAACCTCCACAGGTAGGGCAAGTTTTACTCTTTTTAGTTTCACTTCCTGTTCCCTCACAATGAGAGCAGGTTACATCTCTTTCTATATTAATGCTGTAATTTCCACCTTTGACAGCTTCCTGGAAACCAAGTCTTACCTTATACCTTACATCTGAGCCTCTAACCTGAGCCTGAGCCCTGCTATTGCCCCCAAATCCAAAGTCAAAACCTGAAGTATTCCCACCAAAAAAAGTACTAAAAATATCTCCCATATCAAATGGCGTTCCCTGATTAAATCCACTAAAGTCATATGGATCTCCTTGGCCCCCAAAGCCTGCTGTTGCAGCGTGACCGTACTGATCATATGCTTTACGCTTTGATTCATCTGAGAGAATCTCATAGGCCTCTTGAACCTCTTTAAATTTTTGTTCTGAGTCCTTGGCATCATTAACATCCGGATGATATTTCTTTACAAGCTTACGATATGCTTTCTTTATCTCATCCTGACCTGCATCTTTGCTTACTCCAAGAACTTCATAGTAATCTTTTTTTTCACTCATACGATTCCTATTCTAGCAGAACATTAGCAACATTGCCAAGCTTTTTAAATATAGTCAACCTACTTTTATTCATGCTATCATAGCTATTATGTCAAAAGAATGGAACATACCAGAAGAACAATCTAAAAAAATCAAGAAAACGAAGATTGTAATGTCAGCTGTACTATCTGCAATCGGAGTGTTGATAATACTCTCACAGGCAGTACCTATTACCAATTCATATATAGACGGATGGATTGGGCAGGCCAGAGTTAGACTAATGAAGAATCCAGTACCAGAGGCATACCGTACATACATTGCAGAGGAGTTCGCATACTATGACCCTAGTAAGAGCTATTTTGCAAACCTTGAAAACAGTATTGAAGGCTTAACACTTGAAGGGAGATTTACTTATGATCCAACAACTAATTCTTCCAAAGAGATTGCTATAGATAAGGAGTACAGTAAAGATATGTATATAGACATAGAGAGTGTTGGGATCAAAGGCATAATTATCAATTCAAATGTTGAAAGTGCTGAGGAAAAAGTTTATGATCAATTTCTAAAAAGAGGTGTTGCTCACTTCAAAGGTACTCCTCTTCCAGGAGATGGGGGGAACTCTTTTATATATGGCCACAGCTCTGTTGAGAGTTTTTTCTCTAGACATCAAAATTTGCCTGAGACTATCTTTACAAGATTAGAGAATGTAGATGTAGGAGATGATGTATATATAGAGAAGGAGCAAGAGAGAATACACTATATAGTTAGGAAGAAGAAAATCGTAGAAGCCACTGATTTCTCTATACTTGGCACGCAAGGGGATAAGGAGACGGTAACCTTAATGACCTGTTGGCCCCTGGGGATTGGAACAAAGAGACTTGTGGTAGTGGCAGAAAGATACTAGTTTATGTACAATGTAATATGAATCCTAAAACGAAGAAATTGTTAATGACACTTGTTGGCATTTTAATCTTTTTAATATTTGTCTTAGCTATTGTCCTCCTCTCAGGTCGTGGGAATGGTAACCCTCCGCCTCCTAACAATGGAGGTGGAAGCACTACCCAGCCAGTATCTAATGTAGAACTCACATATTGGGGGCTATGGGAACCGGCAAGTGTGATGCAGCCAATAATTGATGAGTTTGAAGCGGAGAACCCTGGAGTAACAATCCTTTATTCTCAGCAAGCTTTTACCAACTATGAAGGACGCCTTTATACTAGATTACAGCAGGCCCAGGCATCATCTGAACCCGCCCCTGATATTTTTAGGATTAACAATACTTGGACTCCAAGGTATTACAACTATCTTACCCCACTACCAACCACCATCATGGATTCAACTACATACGCAGAAAGATTTTACCCTATCGCTATAAAAGATTTTACCGCCAAAGATGGGAATATATACGCTATGCCATGGGAAATAGACGGTCTAGCAGTATTTTACAACAAGCAACTCCTTAGTAGCTCTGGATATCAAGAGCCTCCAACCAATTGGGACTCCTTTATCGAAGCTGCAAAAAAAATGACTACTCGAAATGAAGCCGGTCAGATATTAACGTCTGGTTTAGCTATGGGTACTGCTGAAAACATTTCTCACTCTGCAGATATCTTGTCATATTTGATGCTGCTAAATGGAGCCGATATTATGGACTCTACATATACAGTAGCGAACCTTACTAGTGATTCTGTGATAACTGCGACTACAATATATACAGAGTTCTCCCAAGGCGAAGATGCTATTTGGACAAGTGATTTAAGAAACGACTTAGAGATGTTCTATGCTGGGAAACTAGCTATGATGTTTGCGCCTAGTTGGAGAGCCTTTGATATTATCAAGGCCGCCCCGAGCATTGAATTCGGTATAACTGTACTTCCTCAACTCAATAATAACCCTGTGTACTACCCCATGTATTGGGGGGATGGAGTAAGTAGCAGCTGTAAGAATCCAGATATTGCATGGAAATTTATAAAATACCTAGTAGATAATCAAGAAAAAATCTTTTCTAATTCATCACAGATTAGAGCGTTTGGAGAACCTTACTCATTAGTTTCTCTAAGTAGCAAATTAGAATCTAACCCCTACATTAAGGCCTACGCTACCATGGCACCATATATGCAATCTTGGTCAATGGGAGATCAAGGCTTTGTAGAAAGATCCTTGAGGCAGGCGGTAACGGAGATTGTGGAGGATAACAAGAGCATAAAGTCTGCAATGGAGAACGCCCAAAGGGATATAAACGATCAGCTTGCAGAAAGTAATAAGTAATATTAATATATAGGAATGGAAAATAGGAATGCCCCACAATCTGAAAAAAGGAGTTTCCTGATTCTTTCACTCTTTTTGGTTTTGTGCCTGCCATTAATAGTATGGCAAGTGCTTGATGGGAATTTCGATTTAAGAAACATGGCCTTTAATGAAGTCGAGGTTAGTGAGGAGAATCCGTGCGTCATATCGTTCCCAAATGTAAACCCATACACTCTTGAAGTTGGAAAAACTGTGAGGATGCAGATTGAGGGTATAGCACAGGGCTCGGGTATCACATCGGTATTAATAACAGATGCAGCAGGTAACAAGCTCTTTGGAAAGGAATACGAGGATACTCCAAAAGAGATTGGGGAAACTTTTGAGTTTACACCAACAGAGGCAAAGCCTTATGAACTTCTTGGCACACTCTCGGAGGGCTCATATACATCCGCATGCGAAATAAGTAGTCCATATGACGTATTAGGTGTAAGAGCAGTAACAAACAATAGTGCTCCAGAGTTTACCTCCAATCCTCTTGATTCAAAACCCTCTCAAGATATTGATACAGGGACAAGCTATGAATATACTTTGACTGCAACAGACCCTGAGGAAGACTTCATTAACTATGTCTTCTCATCCACCCCTAACAATAAGTGGATGAAATATACTGTAATTAATGATGGAAGCAAAGGTAAATTAAAAATTCAATTTAAGGGAAGCACTACTAAACCTGCCAGCTATCTTGCAAACGTATTCATACACGATGGTTACAGTAAACATCTAAGGTCCCAATCTTGGATAGTTAGTGTTAACCCAGAGGAAAACGATATCCCTAGAGTTACAATCCTTTCACCTTGGCAGGCCCTAACCCTGTCACAAGGGGAGCCTTTAACAATAAAATGGGCAGCGACAGATAGGAATGCAATTACTCACTATGAACTTTACTTAGCAGAAAGCCTACAAAACGAAGATAGTTGGTACACTGTTAACAAAGATATCGCTTACAATGTTGAACAATATACCATTGATACAAAAGACATCTCTGCTGGCAGTTATAAAGCTATAATAAAAGCACCCGACAATCAAACGCCTCCATTAATTGGTAAGGGGGTCTCACCATTAATAGAAATTTTAGGGAAGGCTTTTGATATGCCCGATGATAGTGTACAGTTACCTGAACCACAGATAATAAATGTGTCCCCAAAAACAGGGGATGATATCAGTAACCAATTAGTCACTATCAGAGCATCCCTATTGGCAAGCAGTAATGCAATTATCAACGAAGACAGCGTAGTTATAAAAGTTGATGATAGAGATTTGACTTCATTTGCAAAATTCAACAAGATCTCTGACTCCGAATATACCCTCATCTATCAGACAGAGGAGAAATACGAGGGAGGGTTGCACAAAATTGATGTATCGTTTACAGATTCTAAGGGATTGGAAGCTGACAAGAGTTGGACTTTTAATATTGTAACTGAACAAAAAGATCCAAACAAGTTTTACATATTTGGCTATGGCGTTAGTAAAATAATAGCCTATGTAATAGCAGGAGGGTTACTTTTGCTCCTCTTAGCCCTTGTGGTACCTTTAATCCTTGTCAAGGTATGGAAAGAGGATAAGGAGACCGTAGAGGTAGACGACAGCCTCTCCCCACCTCCCCTGTCAACTAACACTGTACAGAAAATAGTAAATCAAGTTCCCAAAGAAGAGATGAAATTCTCCACTATAGAACCTCCTGTTGCAATTGGTGTAAAGGAGAAAGCTGGTGGAGAAATTAAAAAGAAAATAATTGAGGCTAAAGAAAAGAAAGCGCATGAGCAAGAAATCTCCGTTCAAAGCAGTAGTGATGACACTGTCCCCACCACTACTGTAGGACAAAATGATATGCCTGATCCCGGTGACGATTTAAATGCACTTTACAAGATGATTAACAAACAAGAAAAAGACGATCAAGAAGACAACAATGAACTAAAAATATAGATTTCTGGTATAATCATTCCATATGAAAAAGTTGGGCTACAACGATATAAGAGATAAATATATTCACTTTTTTGTGCAGCAAAATCATAAGGAAATCCCTTCTGCATCCCTAGTACCAGAAGATGATCCTTCTGTACTTTTTGTAAATGCTGGTATGTTTCCATTGATTCCATACTTAATGGGAGCAAAACATCCGGAAGGAGCGAGATTGGTTAGCTCTCAACGATGCTTGAGAACTCAAGATATAGACCTAGTGGGAGACCCATATCACTGTACGGCCTTCGAAATGCTTGGAAACTGGTCCCTGAATGATTACTTTAAGAAAGAAGCAATAAATTTAACCATTAAATTCTTTGTACAAGAGTTAGGGTTGGATATTAATAAAATTTTTGCGACTGTGTATCAAGGAGATGAACAAATCCCTAGGGATGATGCGTCCATAGAGATATGGAAGGATATTTTTAAATCATACGGTATTGATGCAAAAGTCGGGCAAGGAGAAAGAATAGAACCAAAAGGCAAGGAAGATAATTTTTGGGGATTAGAATCTGGTGGGCCGTGTGGGCCAGATAGCGAAATATTCTATAAAACGAAGAACGGTTTAGTAGAAATAGGAAATAACGTTTTTATGGAATATTTTTTAAAAGATGGGATATACTCTCCCCTAGGTAAACATAATGTCGATTTTGGAGGAGGATTAGATAGACTCTGCGCACTAATACAAGATGTAGACTCTGTCTATGACACAGATATATATAAACCGATTTTAGAGAAAGTAGAAAGCTTAAATGATACCCATATCGTACAGTCTGAGAGGATAATAGTTGATCATCTTAAAGCTGCAACTTGGATAATTGCAGATGGAATAGTACCTGGGAAATCAAAGCAGGGATATGTATTAAGAAGATTGATTAGAAGGGCAGTAAGACATGGTAGAAAACTTAACATTGAGAACCTTTTTACTAAAGAAATAGCCAAGGTGGCAATTGAACAGTTTGCGACTATCTATCCTCGATTAGAACAACAGAAAGAAGAAATTCTTAAAATAATAGAAGAGGAAGAGAGGAAGTTCAATCAAACTATTAGAAAAGGATTAAAGGTTTTTCAGAGAATGATAGATGAAAGAGGCAATATTACAGGTAAAGATGCTTTCACCCTTTATGAGACCTATGGTTTCCCCATAGAAATTACAGAGGAGATCCTTGAAGAGAAAGGATTAGAATTACAAAATGCAGAAGAGTTTACAATAGCAAAGAATGAGCATAAAGAAAATTCAAGAACTACTTCTGCCGGGATGTTTAAGGGTGGCCTTGCAGACACATCCGAGATGTCCACTAGATATCATACTGCTACTCACCTACTTCTTGCTGCTTTACAAAAAGTTTTAGGAGATCAAGTAGACCAAAAGGGTAGCAATATTACATCGGAAAGATTAAGACTAGATTACCCTTCTAATGAGAAACTAACCCCTGAACAAGTTAGAGAGGTTGAAGATATTGTAAACAGCGCAATAGATGCCAGTTACAACATAACTTTTAAAGAGATAAAAAAAGAAGAAGCCCTTAAACTCGTACCCACCTCTGCTTTCACTGAAAAATATGGAGATATGGTAAAACTCTACTATATAGGACCATTTGAAGACCCTTTCTCTGTAGAAATATGTAGAGGCCCACATGTCAAAAACACTTCTGAGCTAGGCAAATTTAGGATAGTGAAGCAAGAAAGCGTCAGTGCAGGTATTAAAAGAATTAAAGCTGTATTAGAATAGTAATATGATTCAATATCCAATCCTCGCAATTGATTATGGAACTAGAAATATAGGGATAGCTATCTCTGACTTTAAGGGCATAATCGCTACACCTCTAGAGGTGCTCAGGGTTACCTCTAAGCATAATTTTGAACAAGTTGTAGAAGAGATTGCAGATATTTGCGAAAGGAACAAAGTTCAGACAATTCTTCTGGGTAAGCCCCAAATATTTGAGATTTCTCATAAACGGACCTTAAAAAAGATTGAAGATTTTGAAAAACTATTAAAAAAAGGAGTAACTCTACCCATAATAAATTATGACGAAAGCTACTCTACAGTTACAGCTCAAGATATGCTACTATACACAAGGCAAACAGTAAAAAGCAGTAGAAATAAGATAGATAGTGTTGCCGCTGCGGTCTTTCTACAAGAATTCTTAAATTCAAATAAGTAAAAATATGTTTAAAAACATCCGGAGTATTACAAGAATTTTCCTCTTCGCACTGGTAACAGTTATCGTTGCTGGAGTGTTTATAAAACTGAGATACAATAAAATTATAGAAACACCCAATAATGACTCGAGTGATAAAGTTGTTGTAACAATAAACGAAGGTCAAGCTGTTGATTCCATTATCAACGAATTGATTGAGAGAGACATATTAAAAGAGAGATGGGGAACATATCTTAGAGCTTATCTAAAATTTAATGACTTAGGATCTTTAATTCAAGCTGGCACATATAATATCCCTAAAAATCTTAGCATAAAAGAGATTGTAGAAACCCTACAACATGCCCAGAGTCAAGATATTTGGATAACATTACCAGAGGGGTTAAGAAAAGATGAAATAGCTCAAAGACTGTCTGATGAATTCTCTCAACACGATTCAGTCGATTTTTCAATAAGTAAGTTTCTTAACCTAACAGTTGATCAAACCTATATCTCTAAGTTTGGATTACCTGTTGAGGTTACTAATTTAGAAGGATATATTTTCCCAGATAAATACGCTTTTTCAATAGAGAGTACTACAGAGTCAGCCTTAACTAAGATGATCGAGACCTTTATAGCGAAGGTTGGTAAAGGTGATTCCTACGAAACCGTTATTTTAGCCTCTATGGTAGAGCGAGAGGGATACAACGCTACTGATAGAGCAATGATTGCAGATATCTTACAGAGAAGGCTAGAGGAAGGCTGGTTACTACAAGTTGATGCTACACTACTCTATCCTATAAAGGACTGGAAGCATGAAATTACTAAAGCCGACAAAGATAATGAAAACGAATACAATACATATCGATATCTTGGCTTAACCCCTACACCTATTTGTAACCCAGGACTTGAGTCAATCAAAGCTGTAAGAAACCCTCAGCCTAACAACTACTACTTCTACATCCATGAGAAGAATGGTACTGCGCATTATGCTGCAACATTGAGTGATCATAATGCAAACATAAATAAGTATTTAAGATAAAAGTTTACTGCCATGAGGATTACTCTAGACGATTCTGATATAAAAGAGCCTACTATAAAAACACACAGTGGTAAGAAGTTGTCTACCCTCAAATCGACTAATCTATTAAAACAAGATAGCCCATCTAAGGTTAAGAAAGCTACAAAAATTATTCTTATAATAGCGGCAATTCTGCTTACGGTTTTCCTTTCTTACTCAGGCTACATAGTATATAAAGCTTATAAAGCTGGAGAGTTAATGGGCCTTAATCTGAAACCCTCAGACATAATATCTCAAGAAGTTCCTACATTAAAGAAAGACAGCTCTGGAGAATATACAAACATATTACTAGTTGGTATTGATACAAGGGAAAGAGGTAACCTACTTAATACAGACACCATCATACTTGCATCTTACAACCACAAAACTCAAGATGTAATACTCCTCTCTATTCCTAGAGACCTACATGTACAAATTAACCCCGATGTCTTTTGGTTTCAGAGGATCAATTCTATCTATGTCACTTATGAAGGCAAGGGTGAGGGAAAGGGCTTACCTAGACTAAGAGAGGTTGTGGAAGAAATAACAGGATACGAAATACAATACCACGCCATGGTTGATTTTAAGGGGTTTGAGCAACTAATTGACAGCATAGGTGGAATAGATGTTAATGTTGAGAATTCATTTACAGACTATCAATATCCTGAAGGAAATTCATATAAGAAAGTAAGTTTCCAGCAAGGGCCCCAGCAT
The DNA here is from genome assembly GCA_041678645.1 of Candidatus Dojkabacteria bacterium. Taxonomy (GTDB): domain Bacteria; phylum Patescibacteriota; class Dojkabacteria; order SC72; family SC72; genus WOZL01. Next base: position 4,545 of record JBAYNT010000005.1, on the reverse strand, counting down.
ATGGATGGGAAAACTGCACTAGAATATGCTAGATCAAGGCATTCCTTACAAAACAGTGAAGGCTCCGATTTTGCCAGAGCTAGAAGGCAGCAGATTGTCCTTTCGGCAGTAACAGAGCGGGTTAGCTTAAGCTCCTTACTTGACCCAAAATCTTTGATGAACCTATTCAATGTCGTACAAGATAATATAAAAATCTCAGAGTTTACTATTAACGATATTGAGGCTGGTATAGAAGTACTGAAGAAATTTAAAGATGAAGGAGAGACCTATTCCTTTGTACTTGATCCTAGTGCTGGGTCAGGGAAATTGCTAAAGGAAGACCAATCCTATGCTATTGGTCCTGTTGAAGGATTAGGAAAGTATGGAAATATTAAAAAATATTTACAGAACGTCTGGAAAAACCCAGCCCTTTATGAAGATGACCCTGTGGTAAGAGTCTACAATACAGGACTTGGCTATACAGAAACACACGCGCAATACTTAAAACTCGTAGAGAATTTCCCTTATATAAAATTCATCTATACAGGGACACTATATAACGACAAGGAAAGTACAGTATCATATATAAACAAAGAGAAAGGTTTTGCACATTCCTTGCGACCAATAAATGACTTTATTAAACCAGACAGTACACAGAAGCCAGAATATATTCAAAATAGCCTTAACGCTGAAGATATAACAATACTCTACGGTAAAGAAATTGTCTTAGAAGAAAATATTCAGGGAACAGAATAATGCAAAAACTATATCATGGACAAAACAGATTCCTCTCACTAAGAGCAGTCCATGACGCTCTTAATGCAGAGCATTCGGACAACGAGATAATAAAAATAAATGCAGAATCTACCAGTGCAGAAGATATTGTCGATTTAATATACTCTCCCTCTCTCTTTTCTACACCTAAGATCTATTTTATTAAACGGCTTTATAGGAACAAAGAGAAAAGTACTCTGATAGAGAAGCTTATGGAGATAATAGATGGTAAACCAATCAGTATTATCATATGGGAAGACCAGAAAATTAGAAGCAATACAAAATATTACAAATTTTTTAAAAACAGTAATTCTATAGAAGAATTTGCAAATCTTAACAAAAGGACATTCATGTCATGGGCGAAAGAGGAAATCTCAAAATATCCAATCAAAACTGAACCCTCTATTCTCAGGCTCCTAGCAGAAAGATCTAACTATGAACCCGAAAGCTTTGTTAATAATGTTGAGAAATTAAAACTACTAAATGCAGACATCGTAGATGAAGACATACTAGATGAAGTAGTTGCCGACACCCTTGAAACTGATATCTGGAAGTTGATGGATTATATAAATGTTTCTGATCAAAGCAACATAAATAGAACTTTAGAAAAATTGCTTGAATATAAGGTTGATCCTAACTACATTCTAGCAATGATAGCAAGGAATCTACGGATCTCCGTACAAATCAAATATTTATTAAATAAAAATGCAAGCAGTAAAGAAATGGCATCTATACTTAAACTCCCTCCATTTGCAATATTCCCAGTACTCAAAGCTGTTAAAGATATAGATAAAAATAGAATTCTTTTACAGTACAGAAAATTAGCTAATTTGGACTATGAAATCAAAACTGGGAGGATTGATCCCGTGCTTGGCTTATCTCTTTTCACACTAGTACTTTAGTTGACATTACATAGTGGATTAACTTAAACTGTATAAATAGTGTAATTTTGCTGCCTAGATATGAACCAACAAAAGAAAAAATCTAAAACCGTAATAAAAATACTTTTTGTTGTTCTAGCAATACTTGTTCTGGCATTAGTTGGTGCTATAATCTATTTCTCCCTGACTGGAGATTTTTTCAAAGAGGAGGGAGAAGAAACAATAACATGTGGATGTTACTACATAGACCCGCAGGTAGTTAATGATTGTGGAGAAACTAAGCGAGCTTTCAAGTTTAATACTGCAAAGGGTACCCTTAAGGATTGCTCTGCGTCATGTCCCCTCTCTGATCTCTCTACAAATATGCTCTACAGTACTACTCCACAAGACTCTTACAAAGTTTGTAAAACTAAAATCGTACCTACGACTCAATGTATGGCAATGGAAGTTACTACAGCAAACGGGTTACTTGTAACTGGTAGAATTCAGCCAAACGAAAGTATCAAAATTACTGCCAAATTTGACTCTGATCAATATACGGGACATACGTTTTTGATAAACAATGTCTCTACAGAACCTGATACTGTTGATGGCAACGAGATAACAAAAACAATCTCAGAATTTGGTGAAGAGAGCATATTACAAGTCTCTGCACAGGCTGTGAACAGTAGAGGGGATACAGTAACTTCATTAGTGTGTAATAGGTTACTTGAGATAACGACTACAGCACGGGCTGGTGTAAATGAACTAACATTAGATCCTTATATAGAAAACAACAACACCAAAATTAAGTCTGCAATTATCAGTGCTGGAGGCCTTGAAGATATTAATACAATAATCAAGTTTACCTTCGAAAAGGAAACATTAAACATGATAGATGGTTTTGAGATAGAGGCTGAAAGAGGAAGAATCTCTATTACCGAAAAAGACCTATACAATAGCGAGAACTTCTCAGATTCAAACTCATTTTCTCTACTTGATAAATATGAAGGGAATATAGAGATTACAGCAGAGATAATACAAGGGAGCAATAGCTTAGGCTTCGCAACTGCCTCTGTAGATCTTATCCAAAAGATTGCAGATGAAACTGGTAAGGAGAGCCAGGAGCCTCAAGAAGAGAAGATTCCTACTGAAGAAATTCCTGACAATACAGAAGTTGCTGAATCCTCCTTCTCTGTATCTAAAACAACTTCCGCTACCTGTGTGGAAAGGGTCTCACCTACTAATACAACCACATTTACAATTACTGTTAGCAATAATTCTCAAAATGCAGATACCATTGAATCAATTAAAGACAAATTACCTCTAGGATTCGCATATGTTTCTGGCTCATCTAAACTGAATGGAAACAATATAGCTGACTCCATATTTGTTACAACCAACAATATAGGAAATTCACAAGAAATAATCTGGGAGCCTCAAAGCCCATGGAGTATAACGGCTTCTGGTACCTTAACCATTTCCTTCGAAGCCGCCGCTGGCACTTATGCATTAAGTGGAGAGAACCTTAACGAAGTCATAATTACACCTTCAGAAATTCCTAACGATCCTTCTACCCTGAGAGCATCAGCCTCTCTTACCGTTGCACAGAATTGCGATAATCCAGAAGAGAAGAGCATTCCTCAAACAGGTATCTTTGATAGTACACTAGGCAGAATAGGCGTGGGTATAGGTATAATTCTACTGGGTGCCATTATTTATAACACACACCAAGGGAGTCAATTGGCACACGTTATAGTTAATTCAGAAGCTTACAGAGATGTTGAAATGACTTCATATAGAGTATTTAACCCTAAGAGATATTTTGAAGAAAAGATATTAGAGAGACGAGAGAGAAAAAGATAAAGGCACGCCTTTATTCCCATACGCTTTATCACCCGAATTTATAACAAAGAAATAGTTTCTGCTTGGTAGGAGATTTTCAATAACTACACTATGCTGCTTTGCTGAGATATTCTCACTATCTAATGCTATGAAACTAAGAGAACCTCTATCATTTCCATAGTTAATATAACCCAAACACTCATCTGTGGTATACCACTCTACTACACCCTTGTACTCCCCTTCCCTTTTAATTGAAACATTATAAGGTACACAACCTGTAACCAATTCAATCTGATTTGAGCCTCTAGCTTTAAAAACAAAAACTGTAAGTAATACTAAAACTACCAATATCGAAGAAAGTATGATTATTAAATTTCTCTTATTCATTCTCTTCAACTAATATATAATTAACTTGAGAAGAGGAATTTGTCCCATCTGAAACAGATACAACAAACTTATAGGTACCCGCCTCTGTTGGTTTACCAACGACCACATTACCTTGTATATATATCCATATCGGCTTTTCAACTAAGTAGTAAGATAATTGTTCGTAAGATGAATCCAAATCACTAGCCTCAATTTCATATCTAAAATCTTCTCCTACACTTATAAAGGTTGGGGATACAGAAGTTATAAAAGGTGCATACTTATAATTCCCATCACTTACTCCCAATATTTCTTCAGCCTTATCTAATTCTCTACTAGGTAAAGCAAAGTAGGTAACGATACCTGTAACCAGGATTATAGAAGATATTAATAACCAGTTTTTAAAACCCTCCTTCATATGTTATAGTGTAACAGAAAAGCTATTGTTTACAAATATTTTAAATATAGATATAATAACCGCAGTCAAATTAACATATTTACATAAAAGTTGAATGCCAAATTTACAAACTTCAATCAAAGATTTAAGACAAACTAAGAAAAGGACTGTCTATAATGACAGACTAAGAAATCGTGTTAAACGGGCAACCAAGAGGTTTGAGGACTTACTAAAAGAAGAGAAATTTAATGAGGCCGAGAAAGCTCTCGAACAAGTTTACAAAGTACTTGACAAAACAGCTAAGAAAAATGTTATAAAGAAAGG
>JBAYNT010000004.1:0-24728 GCA_041678645.1 Candidatus Dojkabacteria bacterium | reverse complement strand
GTATTTGCAGGGCCATTTAGTTTCACTGCTATCTTGCGTATGGTAAGGCAGTCGTATGAGAGTTTTAGGGTTCAAAAAAACATCCAAAATATTGTTTCTCATGTTAAGGCTTTTGAAAAGGAATTTGATAAGTTCTCGGATTCTTTCTACAAGATAGGGGATAGAATTGACTCCTTAGATAAACAGTACAAAGAAGTTAGTAATACAAGATTTAACCAATTAACCAGAAGGGTAGATAAGGTGAGATTAGAAGGAAGCTTAGATGAAAAGGAAGAGCCTACGCTATTGGACATTTAACAAAAATAACAAAAAGACAGGCCACTCGACCTGTCTTTTAGACTCTATACTGTAGAAGTTTTACTTCTTTGTCGCTACCTCATCCTTTTTCCAGGCAAGTATACCAAGAAGTATTAGATTTGCTATTGGGATTAATGTAAGTAAAGCAAGTAACTTATCCATTCCTCTCCTTTCACAAATCTTCATCAAGGCCATTATATAGACTATGATATTTGCAACAGGTATGAGCATAAGTAAAGCATACCAACCACTCATCTGAGCAAGCTGAAAGTGCAACACTATGTTAAGTACGGGTACCCATGCAAACCAAGCGTTAGGGCTATTAAGCTTCTTTGCAATATTCATATATGCTAAAGCAGTGTAAATATACATAGCTATTCCAATACATGCGCCTATTATGACCCCAACTATAGCGAAACCTGAAAATATCGTTGCTAATGCGGCAAGACCAACTGCCTCTTCAGGATCTAAACTCCTAAAAAGATCTGTACTGTCGTACTCTTCCAGGTCATCCCAATCATCCCAGTCATAGTCCCAATCTATGGAAGTATCCTCATAGGGCATATCCTCCTCATAGGGCATATCCTCCTCATAGAGCATATCCTCCTCAGTTGTTTGAGCAAATGCCATTGAGGGTAGTAATACTATGGAGAAGACTCCCAGTAGTATTGCTAATATCTTATTCCTAAGCATAAATAAATTATAAAAAATTATATAGTTCCCTACATACTCTCATTAACATCCAGAATTTGTCAACAATGCGTTAATTAAAAATGACAAAATTTTTTACATATGTTAACTTATTATTATGAAAGATTATGAAATAATAGAGGGCAAAATAAAATATCTTTTCTCGGCTCCCCATCCTCATCTTCATAGAAGACCTAGCTTAGCAAAGATATATAAAGAGCATGAGAGATATACAGATGACATAGTAAGAGCTCTGTGCAAAGAAACTGGCTGCTTTGGCATATACATTAAAGATCAAGTAGATTACGACCCTAATTTCAACAGAAGGGATAATCCATACAAGAAAGAAATAGAGAGGTTAATTACAGAAAATAAAATTGAGAAATTTGTAGATATCCACGGTCTTAGTGAGGAGCGTTTAGTAGATGTGGTTATCTTTTATAAAACAAGATTTTCTAACTCAATTAAACTAGCTGGCGAGATATCGGAAAAACTAAATAGAGGGGGATTAAGGGGACTAAATATTCAAATTCTAAGACTCCCGGAAGATGGTAGAGAAACCTTAACTGAGTTTGTAGTTTCTAATTTAAGAATTCCTTCTGTTCAGGTGGAGATAGCTAAATATCTAAGGGATGATAAAGAGTTGAGAAAGGAAATAGTTAGAAATCTTACAGAGATAGTAAGTTAACAATTCATTAATAGGATACTCCAAAACTTTGACTTTCTATCCCCTCTGTTCTATCCTCTAATATATTTTAATTTTCATTTTCGCAATATGGCAGAAACAACCAAAAAGAGTCCCAGTAAAGCAGTAGACAAATCAGAAAGCAAGGAAAACGTAGGTAAGAGAAAAGCTATAGATGTTGCAGTGGCACAGATTGAGAAGCAGTTTGGTAAAGGTTCAATAATGAAATTGGGTAGTAAAGAAAAGAGAGATGTTGACGTAATACCTACAGGAGCGCTCTCACTAGATATCGCTCTGGGTATAGGTGGAGTCCCCAAAGGAAGGGTTATTGAGATCTATGGACCTGAATCATCGGGTAAAACTACGCTAGCTATCCATATCCTTGCAGAGGCACAAAAGCAGGGAGATGCTGTAGCCTTTATAGACGCCGAGCATGCACTAGATCCAAAGTACGCAAAAAATATTGGTTTAAATGTAGATGATCTATACATCTCCCAACCTGATTTTGGAGAGCAAGCATTAGAGATTCTGGAAACATTAGTTCGATCAGCAGCCTTTGGTGTCATAGTTGTAGATTCCGTTGCCGCATTAACTCCAAGAGCAGAAATAGAAGGAGAGATGGGTGATAGTCATATGGGTCTTCAGGCTAGACTTATGTCTCAAGCTTTAAGAAAACTAACAGCAATTACGGGCAAAACAGGGACTACCATTATTTTTCTAAACCAACTTAGGATGAAAATAGGTATTATGTTTGGTAATCCTGAAACAACAACAGGTGGTAATGCATTGAAATTCTATTCTTCTGTACGTATGGATATTAGACAAAAAGATAAAATTCTTAAAGATGGAGAATTAATTGGGCATATTAGGAAGGTTAAAATTGTTAAAAATAAGATGGCCCCTCCATTTAAAGAAGCTACATTTGATATGATTTATCCTATGGGTATAGATAAAGAAAGTAGTATATTAGATGCTGCAGTTGATTTAGGTATAGTCCAAAAGTCTGGAGCATGGTACAAACATGGTGATGCCCAAATGGCACAAGGTCGAGATGCTTCCATACAGATGCTTAAAGATGATAGCAAGCTAAAGGAAAAGATAGAGAAGGAAGTGAGAGCAACTATTAAATAGGTGATAATTACAAAACTAGAGCAACAAAAAAAGAACACATCTAGGGTCAATCTATACATAGATGAACAGTTCTTTGCTGGGATATCAACTAATACTCTGGCTAAGTTTAATCTGTATAAAGATAAAAAAATCTCAGAAGAGATCCTTCAAGATGTCCTCTATCAAGATCTTAAACAACGTTTTACTGATAGAGCAGTTAACTACTTAACACGTGCTCCTAAGACCGTATTCCAGATAAGGAGATATCTTAATGACTTAAGATTTAAGAAGAAAGGGAATTGGTTTGATGAGGGTGTAGATATTAATTTCGATGAGATATTCGATGAAATAATTGAGAAATTAGAGGAGTTGCTCCTGTTAGATGATGAAAGCTACGCAAGGATGTTTATAGAAAGTAGAATAAAAAACAAACCTAGAGGGAAATTTGTATTAATATCCGAGCTAATGAGTAAAGGCGTTAACAAAGATATTGCAAATAAAGTTTGTGATGAGTTAATAGAAGATGAGTATGATATATTGAAAAGGGCTTTCTACAAGAAGTATAAAAGTTACAAACTAGATATAGCTGATAGGAAAAAGGTTGCATATCTACAAAGGAAAGGTTTCTCATATGATTTAATTAAACAATTTATAGAAGATGAGCCTAGAGAGTAAAAAGAAATGGGTATGGCCTAAAAATGTAATCTCATTAGATGAGGTCTCTAAAACAATCTTAAAGTTAAGAGGGATAGAGAATGTTAAAAGTTTTTTAAATCCTCAATTAGACGACCTTCCAACTTTTGAGAAGCTGTATGGTGCTAAAGATGCTGCTAAAGCTATTGTTAAAGCAGTTAAAAATGATAAAAAAATAGTAATCCATGGAGACTATGATGCAGATGGAATATCTGCAACAAGTATACTGTGGGAATTCCTATACAGAGATTTGTCAAAGCATTTAGAAAAGAAGGTTGATGCCCTACCATTTATACCAAGTCGTACCGATCAGGGATATGGGCTAACTGAGTCATCTATCGATGAATGCATAGAGATGGGAGCAGATTTAATACTTACAGTAGATTGTGGCGTAAGAGATAAGGAGATAATTAATAAATATCTTAAGGAGAAGAAAGTTGATTTCATAATTACCGATCATCATCAAGTACCAGATGATATTTCAGAGGACTTAAAGTATCCTTTAGTTCATCAGAGATTCCCTAAGCATGAGTATGCTGAAGTCGAAATCTGTGGGGCTTTCGTAGCATTTCTATTAATCCAAGCGATAAAAGCAGAAATAGGAATGAATTTTGAGATAAACGAAGATACTCCTGGCCTAGACCTTGTAGCTCTAGCTACTATCACTGATATTATGGAACTGAAATCTGTTAATCGCACCATCGTTAAATATGGATTACAGCAAATAAAAAAACAGAGGAGGCTAGGGCTAAAGAGTTTAATAGAAAAGGCTGAGGTTGAGATTAGTCAATTAGACACATATCATATTGGCTTTATAATAGGTCCCCGACTTAACGCTTCAGGGCGTATAGATTCTGCGATAGATGCAGTCAAACTTCTGGTTAGTAATGATCCTAAACTCTGTATGGAGCTTGCCTCTAAATTAGACTACCTTAATTTTGAAAGACAGAAAATGACAGGGGAGGCCCTTTCAGAAGCAAAGGAAATGGTAGATACAGAAGAAAAGATTCTTATGATATTAGGTGACAACTGGCATGAGGGCATTGTAGGACTTGTTGCAGGCAAATTAAATGAAGAGTTTAATAGGCCAACTATAGTTGCTACTGATAACAATGGAGAGATAAGGGGCTCTGCTAGGAGTATACCAGGATTTAATATTACAACAGCACTTGAGAAATGCAGTCAACATCTAGAAAGATTTGGAGGTCATGAACAGGCCGGAGGATTTACTGTAAAAGAAGGGAAGTGGAAAGATTTCACAAAATGTTTAAAAAAGATTGCAGATAAAGAAATTACTAAAGGAATGTTGACACCAGTACTTAATATAGACCTAGAGCTATCTACCACTGATATAACGTTTAGGTTCTTGGAGATATTAAAAGAGTTAGAGCCATTTGGATATGGTAATCGTAAACCAATTGTTGGCTTTAGGGATTTAGTTGTTGTCCAAAAGCAGCCTATTGGTAAAGTTCAGAATCATCTCAAACTGCTCTGCAAAGGGGATGGAGTAGAGCTAGTTACAGTACTACTCTTTTGGTGTGATGAAGATGTAGAAAATCTGAAAGTGGACGATGCTATAGATATTGTAGGAAATGTTAACGTTAACAGTTGGAATGGTAGTGAACAGTTACAAGTTATAGCCAACGAATGGAAGTATAGTGTATAATCTTAATTGACAGTGCAAAACTAAACAAGTGGCATTTGTAAATGCAATTGGGGTGGCACCACGGTAACGTATATCGTCCCCTTTTTCTTTAGATCATAATAGATCTAAGGGAAGAGGGGATTTTTATTTTACTTATCAAAATCTGCAAAATGCAAAGAACATATATATCAGAGTTAAAGGAGAACGTTGGGGAAAAAGTCAGAATCAGAGGAAGGGTTGACACAATTAGGGACCAAGGAAAGATAATGTTTCTGGTCATAAGAGATAAAACTGGCAATGTACAGACCGTGGCTTGGCATGGCGATGACGAAGTTTTTAAACAGGCTAAGTCATTAACTCAAGAGTCGGTAATTGACATACAGGGTGAAGTAAAAATTGCCCAGCAGGTAGAACAAGGCTATGAGCTTGCTATAGAAAATCTCATTGTCGACTCTCTAGCTAAAACTCCTCTACCAATCACTCCAGAAGATGAGCATGTGAACAACGTAACTTCTCTAGATAAAAGACTAGATTATCGATGGATAGATCTTAGGACTCAGAAGAACCAGTTAATGATGGAAGTATCTACCTTGATAGGTCAGGTTATGAGGACATACTGTATAGAACATGGGCTTAAAGAGATACATGGGCCAAGAATAATTAGTGTTGCAAGTGAGGGAGGTGCTAATGTTTTTGAAATTAAATACTTTGATAAGAAAGCCTACTTAGCACAATCACCGCAATTCCATAAGCAGATGGGTATTGCTGCTGACTTAGAGGGTGTATTTAATATGGGGCCAGTATTTAGAGCGGAAAAATCATTTACGACTAGGCATCTTACCGAGTACACAAGCTTTGATGTAGAGCTAGGTTATATTGATGACTATAAAGATGTTATAAAGTTCGAGAGTGATATGATTAAAAAAGTTCTTAAAGAGGTAAAAGAGGAATATGGAGATGAAATTAAGCAGAGATTTGATGTGGATGTAAATATCCCAGAAGATATTCCTATGATTACTGTAAAAGAGGCTAAAGAGAAACTCGCAAGAGAAGGTATTAAAAGTAAAGCAACAGGTGACTTCTCTCCTGAGGAGGAGAAAGCCCTTGGAGAGATTTTGGAGAAGGAAACTGGTTGTGAATTTTTCTTTATGACAGATTACCCTCACGCTATCCGAGCATTCTATCATATGAAAAGTCCAAATGACGCAAGTCTAGCATTAGGATATGACCTGTTTTGGAAAGGGCTAGAGGTAACTACAGGAGCTCAAAGGGAGCATAGAGAAGACCAACTAGTAGAGAACGCAAGAGAGAGGGGTATCAAAGAGGCGGAATTAGAAGATTACTTTGAATATTTTCGATACGGTTGTCCTCCTCATGGTGGATTTGCTATTGGAACAGAGCGATTTCTGATGAAGCTTTTAAACTTAGATACCGTCTTGCTAGCTACCTTTGTACCTAATACTCCTAATAGAATAGGGAAGTTAATAGCAAAGAAAAACTAATTGAAAATCTAATGCCCCAAAAAGGTTCTCAAAAACAACTTGAAGATTTCCGTTATGATCCAAAGCTACTTAAGCAAGCATATCGAGCGGATCTTAAAGCTAAGGAGATGGAACAAGAGCTAAAGAAAAAGAGGATTTTTAAAATTATCGCTATTTCAGTTTCCGTTATTTTAATTTTCGTCTTATCTTTTCTACTTTCACAATTTTCTCTCTTCAAAAAAACAAAATACATTAAAACATATGAGATAGAGGGGAAATTTGTTGACGTAAATACTGATTTTGGAGTTGCTCCTTTATCATCTACAGTTTTTGATACTGATCTGGTAATCTCAAAATCAGCATTATATGCGAATTTAAACAATGGGGAAATTCTTTACCAGAAAAATATAGATGAACCGTTATATATAGCTAGCATTACAAAACTTATGACGGCACTGGTCGCTACTAAAGAATTTGAATTGTCTGATACTGTAGAGGTCAAACAGGATTGGTATAGGGGGGAGGATATGGAATGGAGTTTAGGTTTTGATAAGGGAGATAGTGTAACAGTAAAAGCTCTTCTAGAAGGAATGCTAATTAGCTCTTATAACGACCCTGCCTATGTACTTGCAGACCATATGGATGGTGGAGTAGATGCCTTTGTTGAAAAAATGAATGGGTATGCTAATTCTTTGGGATTAAATGATACTAAGTTTAACAATCCCTCAGGATTGGATATAGCTGGAGGGAATATCTCTACTGCTAGAGATCTTTACAGGCTAATTACAGTTGTTTATAGAAATGATTTCATGATGGATACTCTGGGCAGAGGATATGCTGATTTAACTTGGGACATTGGTAAGGAGCGTATATATACTACGAATGCCCTTCTTGGGCAATTCGGTAATATTGCTGGGAAAACAGGAAGCACGAAGTTGGCAGGGAAATGTTTTGTGGGGATTACCAAAGATGGATATGTGAGTATAGTACTTGATTCTAATGAGAGGTTTGAAGATACAGAAAAGTTCTTAAGAGAGCTATAAACCTAGCATACCACCTGAGTTTTTCTCTGTTGGTGCATCCGGCAGCTTAATTTTATCTTGTACGATATCGTAGTTTATAGCGGGATAGAATATGTGGAAGTCTCCTCTTGTGTCATTCGCAAATACTGCCTCTCCACTAATTATATATATGGGTTGCAAAAAATTTGGCTGTTGTATTGGCTCGTAGTAAGCTAGGGCAATATCATAAATAATATATTTATTTACTGTTTTTGGTTGATAATCCCGTATCTCGTCACCATTTTTCTCATTTAAATACATGAGGCTTCCTCCTCCGCTTTGCACCTTTTCTAAAGCATAGGTTGGAGAGACTAATTCGTAAGTTCCACAGCTTTCAACCTCGATAGGCCAGTAGGTGAAATTTATCTGATATATATTTTCGAATTGTTTACTCCCCGGATCTTTTGGTCCTACATAAATTGAGATATTGCTGGAGCTTGGATTTTGATAGGTAACAAATGTTGAGTAGTTATACACCTTTATTCTTTGATCATTAATAATTATCTCTTCCTCCTGAGCTTGACCGATTTTACTGTTAAGAGTGTTTATAATAACTGAGGAATTAGTGATGTTGTCCTTTATCGAGACCATTGGCTTTGTTTTGTGCAAATCAACTTTTATTAACTCAGCCTCAGCCAGAGATGCAGCTTCTGAATATGATCCATCCGGATTAATATCAATTAAATGTGTAGTAATATTTTTAGGTTCGTGGTAATTGAAGTCAGATCCCAATATTCTTAATTTTTGTATACCATTTTTTGCTATTGCTATTGCCTCGTTTTCAGTTGGCAAAGTGCTTTTCTTTGCAACCTCCCGGATGTATGAAGCATTGGTAGTCATAACAAAGTTTAGTGTGCTTGCATCTATATCAAGGCTCCTAGAGTTAGTCGAGTCTGTCCAGATATAGTCGGTAGTTCCTTTTCTATATATGGCATCAGGGTCAAAGCCAAGAGCAGAGGCTATTGTTTTGGCCTTTATTTGATTGTCTAGCTGTTGTAACTTTTCTTTATACTTATGTACATTTATTATCTTCAAGTTGGATAAGGTATTAACTTTTCCTGTCTCAGTCTGTATTTCAAATAGACCCTCGGAATTACTATTTACCTCCAAAGAAGGAATAACTAACTTACTTGCTAAGAACTCTTCCTTCCTCTCTGTACAAGCATAATTAGCTGTCAGGTACTCTGGTGGAGGCGGAGGCGTTGAGACAGAGGTAATTATTATAGCCACAATAGAGAATATCCCTACTAATACACCCAATATGACTCCTAATCTTTTTGTCCAGAATGATGCTTCTGTTAATGTCATGATATAATAATATTATCAGCTAAGATATTTATATACAACACCATAATGAGAACAGAAGAAGAAAATGTTAAGTTGGCGGACTTACTTTTTCCTAGTATAGAGGAAACCTCTGAAGATATTATTTCGAAATATCCAAATAGGAATTTAGAGCAAGAGAGTTTAGTACTTAGATTTGCGCCTAGTCCGACAGGTTTTGTACACGTAGGGAATATCTATACCTCTTTAATTGACCGAAAGCTTGCTGATCAAACAAACGGCTTGTGTATTTTAAGAATAGAAGACACAGATAAGGAAAGGGAGGTTGAAGGTGGGACAGACTTTCTAATTAATAGACTTTCAGAATTTGGAATACAGTTTGATGAGAGTGTGCACCGTGGAGATTACGGCCCATATATACAAAGCGAGAGATTGGATATCTACAAAACATTTGCAAAAGATATGGTTCGTAGGGGTGTAGCCTATCCATGTTTTGCAACAGAAGAGGAGCTCAGTGAAGTTAGAAAAAAGCAAGAGGAGTTAGGAGTAAGGACAGGTTACTATGGCTCTTTTGCAAAATGGAGAGACGTATCATTTGATGATATTAAAAAGGAATTAGAGAAGGGAAGTAAGTTTGCAATCAGATTGTATTCCACTGGTACCTTTGAAAAGAAATTTGAATTTGATGATGAGATAAAGGGTAGATGTACCTTCTCAGAAAATGATATGGATATTGTTCTGCTTAAATCTGATGGCTATCCTACTTATCACTTTGCTCATCCAATAGATGACACTTTGATGGGAATTAATCTGGTTATTAGAACTACAGAATGGTTCCCTTCAGTACCTATACACTTAGAGATATTTGAGAAATTAAATTTCAAGAAGATCGCCTATGCACATCCATCTCCTTTGATGAAGATGGAGGGTGGAAACAAGAGGAAGTTAAGCAAACGTAAGGATCCTGAGGCAGATGTAAAATTCTTTTTAGAGAAGGGTTACCCTGTGGCGGGGATAGCTGAATATTTCTTAAACATTATGAATTCTAATTTCTCTGATTGGAGACGAGAGAATCCTAATCTTCCATATTCTGATTTTCAATTAAAGTTAGAAAAGTTTAATAGGGCAGGAGCTTTGTTTGATATGGTTAAACTTGAGGCGGTATGCAGAGATTATATAGCAAGGCTTTTGGCGACAGAGGTGTATGATGAGATATTTAAATGGGCCCAGAAGAATGATGACAAATTGGTTAAGAGGATGGAAGAGAACAGGGAGTACTGTATTAAGATATTAAATATAGAAAGAGAGGGAGCTCAAATTAGGAAAGATATTGTAAAGTGGAGAGATGCTTATGACCAATTCTCTATATTCTTTGATGATATGTCTGAGGAGCTGGACACAGATAAGCTTCCGGCTAATGTCGAAGTTGGGGACGCGAAGAAAATCATAGGGAAGTTTTTAGAAACATATGACATTAATGACAAAAGTGAGGAATGGTTCAATAAAATAAAGGGAATAGGCAATGAATTAGGTTATACCTCTGACTACAAGGCTTATAAAGATAATCCAGAGAAATTTAAGGGTAAGGTCGGAGATGTCGCTATGGTTTTGAGAATTGCTTTAACCAAAAAAGCTAAGACACCCGATTTATACCAGACGATGCAGGTAATGGGTAAGGAGAGGGTAGAGGAGAGGTTAAAAGCTTTTGTGATATAATTAGCCCAGTTTAATGCCGGATCGTCTAATGGTAGGACGGCGGTCTCTGGAACCGCTAATCCTAGTTCGAATCTAGGTCCGGCAACCATATTATTCTATTCCCCAATCTATCTCTTCTATGCCTTTCTCTTTTAGGTAACTATTACATTTACTGAAAGGTTTACTTCCAAGAAAACCTCTTCTTGCGGAAAACGGTGATGGATGTGATGATTTAATAATTAAATGTTTCTTTCTATCTATATGTTCTCCTTTCTCTTGTGCATATTTTCCCCAAAGTATAAATACAATATTCTCTTTCTCATCATTTATTCTTTTTACAATTCCATCAGTATATTCTTCCCAACCTATGTTCCTATGTGAGGCTGGTTTGTGCGGTTCTACTGTTAATATGCTGTTTAGTAATAGCACTCCTTGCAAAGCCCATTTTGTTAGATCTCCATGTGTTGGTATAGGTATACCTAAGTCACTATTTAATTCTCTATAGATATTTTTAAGAGATGGAGGGATTTTAATATCTTTATATACAGAGAATGCTAAGCCATTGGCCTGTTTTTCTCCATGGTATGGATCTTGACCAATTATTACCACTTTGATTTTCTCAAAAGGCGTTAACTCTATAGCTTTGAAGATGTCGCTATTGGAGGGATAGTGTTGTTTAGGTATTTCTATGTTGTTATAAGATGGATACATGGTATATAATTGTAACATATGAGTGAAAAAACAGATTCTGAAAGGAAGGTTGAAGGGCCAATAGGGTCTGTTATAAAGGATCTTGAGCTGCGTGCCCAGTCCTTTATCGAAGAAGAAATTGAACCTTGGAAAGGGGGGGCATTCCATGTAACAGAGGTTAGCTACGAAAGAGGACCTAAGGAGAGCCTTTTACTATTCGACTTCCAACCTATTAGGAATTTGGGGATAGACCATCCTAGTGTACGGGCTATTTTTAGAAGGTCTGGTACTAATAAGGACGGTTCATTAGAAATAGAGGAGTTTTATATCTTTTATGACGATATGAGTGGGCGTATTTCTAACATATATGAGCGAACAGAAAATGGTGTAAGAACTTATCTCTTTGATGATGATGAAAACGAGGAGGAGCCTGATATTGTCAAGAGGCTTAAAGGATTGATGTCGGGTTTGAAAGATCTAAATTATAAAGTCAAGTTATAAATGGGAGAGTCCTACCCTGATCATAGCGATGAAGA
This sequence comes from Candidatus Dojkabacteria bacterium, assembly GCA_041678645.1. Classification (GTDB taxonomy): domain Bacteria; phylum Patescibacteriota; class Dojkabacteria; order SC72; family SC72; genus WOZL01. The sequence goes on along the minus strand of JBAYNT010000004.1, from coordinate 12,861 downwards.
GAATGCGGAGACCCCTCTATCAGTCCGAGGAGACCTAGGATATACCGAGAGACTTAATGGTCCTGTCGAGGTTGGTGATGGGAATAGAAAAACCTTAGTGTTTGTTGACCAACAGCTAGTTGGAGAACAACAGCAACCCTTCTCAGAAGAAGAGCTAAGGTTACATAGAGAGATATTAGATCTCTGTGGGGAATCATTTATAGACACTGTGAACAAACGATATGATAGACCAGGGGGTGGAGTGAGGTTATACGAAAAATTTGAATATGCTCCAACGGATTGGGATCAATTAACACCTAATATAATCTGGGAAGACCCTTTTCTAACGAAAGGAAATGTTAGGAAAGCTGAATTTACAACTTGGGTTGGAAAAGGAGACACAGGTATGAGGATAATCGCAAGAGTTGGTCAGAAATATTTCTTAATCGATGTCTCAGTATCAAAATCAAAAAATACAGATGGAATTGGACTTTATAGGATAGATGAAAAAGTCGGCGATAATGGAGAAACGCAGTATGTCCCAACGTATATAGTCTCCAAAGAGTTGTATAGGAGGGGACGAAATAGGGTAAATGTCTTAAGATTAATTAAGGACTGGTCTCAAGCTAAACCAAGACAGAGGCTAGCGATAAAAAGAAAGGTGAATTGGAACTATACGAGCACTCTTCTCACAAATGAACCAACGCCCCCCCAGCTTGACTTACTTGAATTGATGGATAGGAGACATCAGAATTCCTCTTATCCAGAACTTCCTAGTTTAATCAATGGGTAGCATTTACCTTAATCCTTGAATCCCTTCTACCCAAAAATCCTTCTTAGAGATATCTATACCCATATCCATAAATATGCTCTTAACTGATTTAGAGCTACCAGCCCTTAACAGCCCCTTTATCATCTTTATGAATTCCTTGTCTTCTCTTACCTTCTTTTGCAAATACTTAGATATTAATAATCCACTAGCATAGGTATAAACATAAAAAGGTCTTCTAAAATGAGAAACATACAACCAACCATATCTCATCCCATCATCAACATCTACACTATCGCCCAAATATGCACGCATATGTTTGATAAAGATGTCGGAAATTTCGCTATGTGAAAGATAACCCTCCTTTCTAAATGTTGTATGTAATTCCATCTCAAAATTGTAAAAGGCAATCTGTCTAAAAATAGTACTAATTCCTTCATCTCTTTTCTCCATTAAGATTACTTCTCTTAATTTTTTGTCCTTAACATCTTTAAGAACCTCTTCTAATACGAAATCTTCGAAAAATGTACTAGCTACCTCTGCAATAGCTGTAGAGTAGCTATCGTTAAGAGAATTCTGACACTTAACTAATTCAGAATGAATACCATGACCGGACTCATGAGCAATGGTAAGTACATCGTTTAATTTATCATTATGATTTAGCAGTATATATGTAGGAAGGTTCCTGTTAACACTGATACAGTATGCCCCTCCTGTTTTGTTAGCCTTAGGAAAGACATCGTATTGACCATTCCTGTCAAATTTTTCTACGATATCACCGAACTCATTATCTAAATTAGAAAAAACTCTTTTTACTAAATCTAACCCTTTTCTAAAATCATACTTATTATCAATCTCCCCAACAGGTACATTTCTCTCGTGGTAACCTAATGTCTCTTGCCCAAGCATTTTAGCCTTCTTTTTGTAATATTCTTTTGATATATTAAAATTTTTGCTAACGACATCAACCAAAGAATCAACAACTTCGCTATCCATATCATCCCCAAGATGTCTTGGGAGATCAACCCTCTTAATACCTCTGTAGTCATCGCTAACCTGCTTGCTTTCAAGTATGGAATTAATTTCATACTCGGCGATCTCAATATATTTCTTGTTTATCTCATTAAACTTCTTCGCGGCAGAGTCTCTAACCTTCTTATTTGTTGAGTTAAGGTATTTTGAGATTTCATTATATGAAACTGTCTTCTCTTTTGAATCCTCATCTATAATGGTTGCACTTTGCTTAGAAAGCAATTCCTCAATCATATTTACCCAATTGCCAAAAGAGGTCTTAGAGGTTAGATTAAATATCCTTTCCTCCTTATCAGTAAGAATGTATTTTGCATTAGCAAAAAGCATTTCTAGATAGTGCTTGTAATCTTTTAAGTCTGAAGAGTTGATAAACTCCTTCTGCTTCGCTTTGGGAATCTTCGAGAGATTTATTTCAAAAAACTGTATCTCGTTTGCGAGCTTGGTAGCTTTGTGATTTAACTTGTTTAATCTTGCTTTAAGCTCTTTGTTGTTAAGATCAATCTCTTTACGAAGTAACGTGTAGTAGTAAGGCTTTGTTAAAATTCCATATTCGCTATTTAATTTCTCATACTCATATAAAGCGATTCTTAAGATTTTAGAATCTTTAAGGTACCCGCTATCTTTTTGCCACTTTTCAACAAATCCCTTTACAGCGCTCTCTGAGAGTTTTACATCTTTTTCAATCTGGGTATCTTGAAGGCTTTTGTAAAGAAGTTCTAGGTTCCAATTCATGGAGATAGTATATCACAGTCCTCTTTACAGTTAGACAGGGAGGACATGGTTTTGATATAATGACGTTAACACATTGAGCTAGATATCACTAGCAAGTGGCGGAAAGAAAGCTAGGAAGCAAGTAGAATCCGACGGTAGGTCTCCGAGATCATAGACCAAGATGAGTAAATTACGAAGGTGTAATTTTAAAAAAGGGTGGTACCGCGATATATGTATATACGCCCCTTGTTAGAGATTAATATGTTAAAGTATATTAGTTTCTAATGAGGGGCTTTTGTTTTAATAATTTGAATACTGTTTATATGGGAAAGGACAAACCAGAGGAATTTATAATAAAATCAACAGATTTTAAAGCAGATTTTCCAACAACTGAAAAAGAGATACTAGGATTCTGGGATAGAGAGAGAATCTTTGAGAAATCACTAAAAAAGGACAGAGGAAAAGGGGAGACGTTTACCTTTTACGATGGCCCGATAACCTCAAACAATAAACCTCACTATGGTCATGTCTTAACTATGATTATTAAAGATATTATGCCCAGGTATAAGACAATGAAAGGATTTCATGTTGATAGAAGTCTTGGTTGGGATTGCCAAGGGATACCTGTCGAGTATGAGGTTGAGAAAGCTTTAGGATTTAAAGAGAAGAGCGACATTGAGGAGTTTGGTATCGAAAAATTCAATCAAAAATGTAGAGAATCTGTTCTGAAATACCAGTCTGATATATTAGCTGTAACCAAACGTATGGGAAGATGGGTTAATTCTGATGAAGAATATGCAACAATGGACTCAAAATATATCGAAAGTGTTTGGTGGTCGTTAAAAGAGCTCTACGAAAAAGGCTTACTGTATCAGGGCTATAAAGTAGTCCCATACTCAACAAGGGCAGGAACAACACTTTCTAACTCGGAAGTTGCTTTGGGAGGTTACGAAACTATTACAGATACAGCTGTTACTGTTAAATTAAAACTTAAAAATAGAGACACATATTTGTTAATCTGGACAACAACACCTTGGACTTTACCAGGGAATCTACTTGCTGCTGTTGGTAAGGATTTTAATTACTTAGAGGTGGAATATAGGGGCGAAAAATATATTGTAGCAAAAGATTTGGCAGACAATATTTTTGAAGGAGAGTACTTGATAATTAATGAGCATAAAGGAGAGGACTTAATAGGTTTAGAGTATGAGCCTTTTTATCCTTATTACCTGGATAGAGAAAAAGAGGGAGCTTTTAGAGTTGTTCATGCAGACCACGTCACTTTTGAAGATGGTACTGGAGTAGTACATCAGGCACCATACGGTGAAGAAGACTTTATTCTTATGAAAGGAATGGGTATAAGTATGTTTGATTATTTGGATGACCAGGGCAATATGACAGAAGAGGTAAAACAATTTGAAGGGATGTTCTATAAAAAAGCCAATAAGTACATTATAGAGGATTTGGAAAAAAGAAATTTGCTTTTTCATCAAGAACCATACGAGCATCAAATGCCTATGTGTTGGAGAACTCATACCCCATTAATTTACAAACCAATTAAGAGTTGGTATGTAAAAGTAACAGAGATAAAGGATAAATTAGTTAAAGAAAATGACGGAATTAACTGGATACCAGAACACATTAAACAGGGAAGATTCGGAAATTGGCTATCAGAAGCAAGAGATTGGGCTTTGAGTAGGAATAGATATTGGGGGACACCACTGCCCGCTTGGGTGTGTGATAAATGTGGAGAGACAGAAATTCTTGGGTCTTTTGATGAGATAGAACGGAAGTCAGGGATGAAACTAGAAGATCCACATAAACCTTTTGTGGACGATGTGAGATATCCATGTCCTAAATGTGAAGGAACTATGTCCAGAGTAAATGATGTAATAGATGTTTGGTACGATTCGGGCTCTATGCCCTTTGCTAGGTTCCATTATCCCTTTGAAAACAAAGAGCTTTTTAAGGAGAAATTCCCAGCAGAATTTATAGCAGAAGGTGTCGATCAAACAAGGGGTTGGTTTTACACATTGCATGTATTGGGGGCAGCTTTATTTGACTCTAAAGCCTTCAAAAATGTTATTGTAAATGGCTTAGTTTTAGCATCTGATGGCTCTAAACTATCTAAAAGCAAAAAGAACTATACCGATGTTGATATTATAATGGACGACCTTGGTGCTGATGCTATTAGGTTATATTTCTTAAGTTCGCCAATTGTTGCTGGCCAAGAAGTTATATTTGATAAGAATTTAGTAAAAGAGGTCGTCACATCAGTAATGCTACTTTATTGGAACTCTGTTAAATACCTTTTGAATTATAAAGAACAGTTTAATTGGTTACCAACAGGCAGTTTATCCTCTGAGGATATTTTGGATAAGTGGTTACTATCCAGGCTCCAGGAAACAGTAAAGATTGTGACAGAGAATCTTGATGAATATAAGATACAGAAAGCAACTAATACAACATTTGAACTCATAGATGATATTTCTAAGTGGTATATAAGAAGATCAAGGACGAGATTTGTTTCTGGTGATACAAACGCATTAGAGACATTAAATTATGTTTTGCTAGAAGTTGCTAAGATAATCGCACCATTTGCTCCATTTCTGTCCGAGTCTGTCTATCGTACACTACGCTTCGAAGACTCCTTAGAGTCGGTACATTTACAAGATTATCCTGAATTTAATAAGGAGCTATTTGACGAAAAGCTACTTGAAGAAATGAAAAAAGTTAGAGAGATTTCATCTTTAGGATTAAAGATTCGTGACGAGAACAGGTTGAAATTAAGACAACCTCTATCTAAAGCGTATACAGCCGTAGAAGATAAAGTCCTTCAAGAGATTATAAAAGCCGAACTAAATGTGAAAGATATTGAGTTTAGTGAAAAGCCTGTAGAGAGTGAAAACTTAATAACAGAAGGCCAACATGGGAGATATGTGACAGTAGATATAGAACTAACAGAGGACCTATTGTCTGAAGGGTATATCAACGATTTTGCAAGACAGTATCAAAATGCAAGGAAAAAGGCTAAAGATATAGCCTATGGAGATAAAGTTAAGCTTACTATATTAATAGAAGATCCTTTAACAGAGAAAATCTTAGAAAAGTATTTAGAAAGAAATAAAGAAGAGTTAAATATAGCGGAAATTGAATTTCAATCTGGAGAAAAGGAGAACTCTTTTAAACTTGGCGAAACCGAGGTAAGTGTGGAAGTTGAGAAGATCTAACTCTCCAATTCTTCAATCTCTTTTAAGTCTATATCGTTAATTCCCGTTACTTCTATAAACTGTCTTGCAGCAGTAGATAGCTTAATATTTGCAGACACTGCCAACTCTCCGACAATATCCATAATTGCCTTATCAAGCTCTTTCTCTATTGTTACAGGAATTAACCGTCCATCTTCTTCTCTCTTTTTCTTAACAAAATTACAGTATTGGATAATTGTGATCTTAGACTCAATATCAGCATGCTCATGCAATTCATCGAATAATGCTACAAGCTCGTTAAAGTCCTTATTTTTAGGATCACCCATAGGTTTCTTTTTGAGAATCTCTATCTTTTTCTTTATAGCAGTAGACTTAAGAACAGGTCGAATACCGAGCTGTTCAAGATTTCCTACAGGTGTTGAAATTTCAAGTGGACTATTAATTAACTCAAACTGATAATACTCTTTTTTTTGCCCATCAAATTCAATTTCTTTTCGTTCTCTTATCCATCCAGCTCCATGTGTTGGGTAGAAGACCTTTGAACCAACTTTTAATGACATAACGCGATAATTTAATATTAGATGCCTCTATTATACCATATTGCCTTACATAAATCTTACGGTATAATGACATATATGAACATAACAGTAATTGGTGGTGGGACAGGAACATCCAATGTCTTAATGGGCCTAAAAGGCTATAGAGATCTCAATCTTTCTGTGATTGTGGGAACTATGGACGATGGGGGGAGTAATGCAGTAATTAGAGACGAATTAGGATTACTACCACTTAGTGATATTAGAAAATCAGTAATAGCTTTAGCAGAGGATAGTGATAAAGGGCTAATCCGAGAGCTTTTCACCTATAGGTTTCCTGAAGGTAAAGGTCTAAAAGGCCACACGCTTGGTAACCTACTTATGGCTGCAATGACGGATATTACAGGCTCCGAAATTGGGGCAATTGAGACCTTCAAATATCTATTTGAAATTAGAGGGCAGATAATACCAGTCACCTTAGATGATGCAAGTCTTATTGCACAGTATGATGATGGGAGCATAGTAAAGGGTGAGCACCTTATCGATGAGCCTAAAATTCATAAAAACATTTTGAAATTTACGCTTAGTTCTAAAACTCATGCGTATCAAGGAGCTGTTAAATCAATAGAGAATGCAGACTTTATAGTTATTGGTCCAGGAGATTTATATACGACCACTTTAGCTTCGATAATAGTCCCAGGCATTGCCCAGGCCCTGCAGAGGAGTAAGGCACATATAATCTTTATACCTAACCTTATGTCTAAGATTGGTCAAACTAGAGGGTTAACACAGAAGACCATGCTTGATTTGATAGAAAGATATATAGGTAGAAAGGTAGATTGCCTATTAGTTAATAATGGGGAAATACCTGAGAAAGCCTTAAAGAGGTATCTAGAAAAAGGCGAACATATTTTTGAAGATGATTTAGTGAAAGAGGGGAGAATGATAATCCGAACTGATTTAATAGCGAACTCTTTGATAAAAAAGGAAAAGGGTGATGAATTGGTCAGAAGCCTTGTTAGACACGATCCAGAGAAATTAGGTAGGGAACTTTATAAGATATTTAAGAGTAAAAAAATAGATCGATTCTGGAGTTGGCTTATCAATATCTATAGGTAGCTTTTACTGTGAGTAATTTATCTTTTGGTATTTTTTTCCCGACAGCTTTACCTTCATAGAAAATTTGTATATCGTATTTCTTTTTTAGAATATCAAGAATCTTGTTAATATCCTGACTATCTGTTGGGTGATACTCTAGTATGATATTTTTAATGTTTCTAAAGTAAGCAGTTATACTCTTCAAAACCCTCTGTTCTGAGCCCTCTACATCCAATTTAAGGAGCCCTATCTCCTCATTTAGGTACTTAGACAAGCTTTCTGTTTTAACCTCCCTATTAGCAGTAGGGACCTCTCCATTCCAAGCATCTCTTTGAAAAGATGCTACTGAGTATCTCTGCATATCGGTAATATCCAAGTACATATTTTTTTTACCCTCACCATCCCATATTGCCCTGTTATGTAGTTCTACATCCTGTATGTCGTTGTTGTAGATATTTTCTTCTAGCTTCTTGAAACTTTCTGGTATTGGCTCGAAAGCTATAATCTTACAATTTGGATAGATACTCTTGAAGTAAAGAACAGAAAGGCCAATATATGAACCAACATCTATAATAGTTGGTTTAGGATTTTTACTCTCAAAGTAATAGCAATCATTTGTAAAGATCTCTTTCTTGAGAGCATAGAACTCCTGTTTATTGAAATAACTTACCTTGTACTTAGAGATTTTGCCTTGCATTGGGTTACTGATTAGATATCATATTCATTACATATGATACCTTGTTTGCCCATGAGTTAGCATTAGGAGGACAGTAGCTATAAGAGATTGCTTTAGGTGTAGTCATACCTTTAGCATAATATGTTGATAACCCCTTGGATACAGTCCATATACCATCTTCCCAAGATTCAAAACCTGATTTACCCCAACCCCAAGCATTGTAAGTTCTAAAGTTGTGCTTACCACCACTAGATTCAATGATAGAGATAGCGGCTACTAATCTGTAATCAATACCGTAATGCTCTGCAGCTTTAACAAGCTCTTGCGAATATTGGGCAAGAGGAGCACCTCTTAAAGATAGATACTTATGGACCTTTGCAACCTTACTATCAAAATCTGCCTGTGCTTGAGACACCTTGTCCTCTGTAATTGTTATATCTTCAACATTTATCTGTTCTATACTGTTAATCTCATTAGCATAGACAATTGATACATCTCTTGATGTACTTTGACTTAAAATGTCCTTGCCACCTGTATAGTAGTAGATATTGGCAAAAAGAGACAACATCATGAAGAATGCTATTGCAGCAAGGATTCTTTGGTTGTTTCGTATGTTTACACTATCTGTGTATCCCATAGTAATATTATACCATATTTCACTAAATTTATTCATCACAAGCATACTGGTATGTGCTACTATATAGGCAGGATGGGGAGAGCAAATATAAACAATAACAAGAGAAAAAGCAAATTGAAATCATATCTTCTACTCCTCCTATTCGTTTTCCTAGGAATTACAACCTACTTCCTTGTCTCTGACAGGACATCTACAGTAAGTGCAATTAACTTCCTGTTTTCCAGTAAAACAGCGGCCGTAGAGTATGAAACTTTTGACATCTATTTAGAGGATATAGATGAAGAGTACTCATCAAAGATTAAAGAGAACTTAGAGAAGATTCAGTTTCAAGAAAAACCACGATTTAGATTTACTGAAAAGAAAAAGAGGGCAGATATCATATTAAAGTACGGTACTGGGGAAGGTGCTCTGTTTACAGAGTTTTTACTCCCTGTTGGCCATATGTATTGGATAAAGGACAGGATATTAAGTACAGATCTACTTGAGGGAGAGTACAAAGTACTTCTCAACGAGCAGAGCTATGGTAAATACTCCGAATTTTTGAAGAGTAAATATCCAAATATAAATGTTGAGAAGTCTAAATCGCTACTTACAGATTTGGGAAATGAGGAATGTAATTGTATTGGATTAATCGAGGATAATGAACTGACTAAAGAGTTCAAATTGTTGAAAATGGATGACAAATACTATCTTGATACATTTGAGGGTGCTATTGAAATTTCTCTAGAAGCTTACTCTCAGAGAAAGGATATTAATATGGGATTTGTTAGCAATATTATCAAAAGAAATATGGGAGTAAAGGATATCGAATTTAACGAGGAGAATGTAGCGAAAGTAAATATGACAGGAGTTACTGCTATGGCTAGAAGAGTAGCCCTAGCTATGGATATGAGGAAAAATTACACCTATCCTGCTGAGAAGATAGCCGCTTTCCTTTCCGATGCGGATCTTACACATACATCCAATGAAGTGTCCTTCGTAGATGGATGTAATGCTTATACAGGCATGAGATTCTGTTCTCCTCCTCAATCAATAGAAACGTTAAAAGCAATAGGGGTAGATGTAATTGAACTGACTGGAAATCATAATAATGATTTTGGGAGTAAGTATAATACCCAGACAATAGAGAAGTATAAGGAAGAAGGGATCGCATATTTTGGAGGAGGTCTAAATATAGAGGATGCAAGTAAGCCTTACATAACAGAAGTAGATGGTACAACAATATCTTTTCTTGGTTATAACTACTACGATGCTATAGTTGCAGGTGGTAGTAATGCTTTGGCAAGAGAAAATAGTGCAGGAGCCAATGCGTACTCAGAAGAGAAAATGGAAAAGGACATTGAAGGCCTGAGAGAGAGTACAGATATCATAATTGTAGATTTCCAATTCCAAGAATGCTATAGCTATCCATCTGGTGATGTAATATATCCTGTCTGTTATAAACCTATAAATAATCAGACTTCAGTATTTCGCAAAGCTATAGATTACGGCGCAGACATAGTAGTGGGAACACAAGCCCATCAGCCACAGACATACGAACTTTACAAAGACGGAGTAATCTTTTATGGATTAGGAAACCTGTTTTTTGATCAGAGTATGTGGATTGGTACTAGGCAGGGTATGGTGCTCACTCACTATTTTAAGGAAGGCGCGTTAATACAAACAAAAATAACTCCAACCATATATGACAGGAGTTTGCAGGTGGAGGTAGCTAATGAGAAGGATTCACAGTTACTCCTAGAATTGTTAAGCACTGCTAGGGAATCTCTTTAATTTTTCCAAAGTCCATGTATGTTGCAATATGCTCTTGCTGATATCTCTATATGCCTTTCCGGTATTACAAAAGAAGCCTCTGGCTTGTCTGAGGGAGTTAGGTATCTTCTATATACCGAGCCATCCACAATTAGTTCTATCCATTCTATATAGTGGGTTTCTTCCATAGGGTGTTCTACAGTCCCAATCTTTACGTTAACATAATTTCCGTTCTCTTCAATTACGGGTACGTGCTTTTCTAATCCTTTATCTTCATTATGCTCTTTCTCTAGTATCATTGGTTTGTCGCAACATACCAATGTCCCATTACCACTATGTACAACTTCTACGATGTTTCCACATACTTCGCATCTGTATATTTCTTTTAAGTGTGTCATATTAAAAATGTTAAAGTTATCTATACTATATTGTACATTATTTTCTATGAGCCTCCAATGATGTATAATCGAGTATGAAGAACAAAACTTTGGGTGTTAAGAGATTCTGGTGGTGTAGCCTTTAGGGGTAGAAGTTTTGTTATATCTTTTTACCCTTCTTTGAGGGGTTTTTGTTTTAATGGGATATTTTGTACAATATATAAATTACTTTAATACATGACAAATGAAAAATTATAAAACAGACATATTTACAGGTATGAGACCTACTTCAGGTATGAGTATTGGGAATTTGATAGGTGCTGTTAAGCCTATACTTGAAATAGTTAATGATAAGAGTCTAGGTAGACCAATGCTTTTTGTTGCTGATCTGCACAGCTTAACAACAGCCGAACCTAGCGAAACACAGAAAAATGTGCTTCCTGTACTTAAGGACTATATTGCTGCAGGTTTAGATCCAGAGAATTTAGACCTGTTTATTCAGAGCCAAATAATGGATGAGATTAGCAAGATGACTATGTATCTCTCTAGGTTAGTTACAGTATCAGAACTTTTGAGGATTCCGACACTTAAGGAGAAAATAAGAAAAGGACAAACCGAAATGACGGCGAAATCTTTCCTTTCCCTATATCCTGTCTTAATGGCAGCCGATATACTGCTTCAAGGTTCACAGTATGTTCCTGTTGGCAAGGATCAGTATCCTCATTTAGAGATGACTTGCTATATGGTAAGAAGGTTTAACAAGAAATATGGAAATGTCTTGCTTGAGCCTAAACCTTTAGATCAAGGTGAGCCAAAAACGATTCTCTCTCTTACAGGTAATGGTAGCAAGATGAGTAAAACAGAGCCAAATGGTGCAATTATACTTTCTGATGACATTAATGTTAGCCTAAAGAAACTTAAGAAGGCAAAGAGTGCTTTTGCTGGTGAGATGAATGATGATCTTAGGAGTTTGAAACATATCGCAGATTATATTGCTACAAAAGAAGAGAATGTAGAGTTTGATAGATTGATAAAGGAGCATATGGAAGGTAAGCAGATTATGGGAGAGTTTAAGGATTTACTTATGACTAGTATGGAGAGATTTATTAAAGATTTTCAAAGCAAAAAGGCAGAGATTTCAGATGAGTATGTATTAGATCTTACTAAGAAAGGTGCGCAGAAGGCTAGGGCCAATGCAAGAGAGGTATTAAGAGAGATGGAAGAGGCTATGGGGATGGTGTATGTTTAAGCATAAAAAGATAAAGGGAGAGACGAGCCCTCCCTTCTCATATTTATAACCTAATAGATTATTCTATTTCAATCTTCTTTGGCTTTACTTCATCCGCCTTGGGCAGTGTTAGATGGATTACACCATTTTCTAACTTAGCCTTAGATTTTTCGCTATCAACCTTGGTCGGTAGGTTAAAGCTTTGTTCAAAAGAAGACTCCATACTTCTGTAATAGTATTTCTTTTTACTGTCTTCTTTCTCCTCTTCTTTGATAGTCCCACTAATTCTTACACTGTCTGAAGTGATATTAATATTTAAGTCTTCTTTTTTAAGACCAGGAACTGCCATTTCTATATGCACAGCATCCTCTTCCTCCCACACATTAGCTGATGGACTTTGTATAGGGAAGTCCTCCCATATAGCTGGCGTGAAGAAGTCGTCGAAGACTTCTCTAATAGGGTAGTAGTTCCTATTAGCACCCAAGCTTTCTCTTTTTACTATTTTCATATATATTTTGTACTTACAATTTATATACCTAGCAAATGATACCATTGAGTGCTAATAGTTGTCAAGAGGTTGGAATATATTTTCTATAAAATATCTGAAAGACATTGCAGAAACACCCTTTGTTCTTTAATGAATCTTTTAGGGACATCTCCGAATTGCCAAGATCTAAGCCCATGATTATTACCATTGTCCCCATTGCTATTTTCTATTAAGCACAACAGATAGTTATTAATATTTAACACTTCATCTAAGAACTCTTCATGGTCAAATCTGTTGTTTCTGATTAAGTCATATGCATAAGTGAAATCGTTTTGGTAGAAACCTCTCTGTTCAAAGTTTTCCTTATATT
>JBAYNT010000003.1:0-36973 GCA_041678645.1 Candidatus Dojkabacteria bacterium | reverse complement strand
GAGAGAAGAAATATTATAAATAAAGCAACTGATAAGATACTGGAATTTATAAATACATTTATTGAAGGATTGTAATAATTTAATTTTAAATCAAACCCTATGTCCCTATTCAAACTCTCAAATAACAAGCTGTTTCCCATTAAAGAAAAGAAAGTCTTATTAGAAAAAGACATGCAATCATTAACAGAGACAAACCTTGAAAATATATTTGGATATAAATTTGTATCTACTGAATTAAGAATAGATACCTTTAGATTTGACACATTAGCATGGGATGATGAGAGTAGCTCATTTGTAATTATTGAATATAAAAAGGATAGAAGCTTCAGTGTAGTAGACCAGGGCTTTGCATATCTAAGTGTATTACTGAACAGAAAAGCAGATTTTATATTAGAATACAATTCAAAATTCCCTAACAAACAATTGAATAAAGAAGATATTGATTGGTCTCAATCTAGAGTAGTATTCATAGCACCATTTTTTACCTCTTATCAAATTAACTCTATTAATTTCAGAGATATGCCATTTGATCTATATGAATTTAATATGTATGAGAACGACACGGTAGCATACGACAAGATAGAGGCTAATAACCCCTCGGAGAGTATAGATTCTATTACCGCAGGTGGTGAAATAGAAAAAGTGAGTAGGGAAATTAAGACCTATTCTGTTGAAGATCACTTTAAAAAAGGTTGGGAAAGATCTTTAGAGCTATTTGAGATTTTAGATGAAAGAATCTTAGAGTTAGATCCTAATATAAAAAGAAGCCCTCAGAAGGTATATATTGGTTACAAGATAGATAATTCCGTACTTTTTAGTCTCGTTTCTTATAAATCAAAAGTCAAGATAGAACTTTATAGAGTTAAGCCAAATGATTTAAACGATCCAGAAGAGAGGACTTCTTACCAGAAAAATAGTTACAAATTTTATGGTAAACATGTCACAGAATTCGAAGTAAGGGAGGAAGAAGATATTGAATATGCATTGATGTTAGTAAAACAAGTTTATAAGAAATTTGTAGGAGAGAAAGTATAATTTATATTTTTTGTTATGGCTTTTCCAAAAACCTTCGAAGACAACTTAATATATAACTATTGGAAGAAAAAAGGAGGTAGTCTATTTTTAGAAGTTCCCATTGGTAATGATCAAGATATATGGCCTAGAGGATCTAAAGTAAGAAGAATTGATGCTATTAGAGTAATAGGTGGAAGTAACAAAGTATATAAACCTTTTGATACAGAAACATTTAAGGAGGTTATCAAGGATAAGGATGTAGAATTAATAGAAGCTAAGGAAACGCTGTGTCGCTACGGATATGGTCAAGTAGTGGCAGGTGTAGATATGTTTGAAAAACAATATGAGTCAAAAAGTGTAAAAGGATTAATGTTGTGTGAAAGAGGAGACCCCGCATTAGAAATAATATGTAAAGAGAGAAATGTGGAGGTGCATGTAAGTATTGATACAAGATACAATTTTCAAGCAGAAACAGAACCTCGTGATGCTGATAGATACAGTCGAAGGCTTCGAGAATATCACAGAATTCTCTGGAGTAAACCTCTGCCTAATGGTGATTTCTTCCAATTGGAGTCAATCTCAAGAAATCAACTTTATTATAAGTCGAAACTTGAAGAGTTTTTTCTCTCTAGCGATAGGGCTGTTAGTACATTCTCTACATGGCAGAGAACCAAACATATTATTAAAGAGATACCAAAAGATAGGTTAGACAAATTTATTAATCTTACCGAGACAATAGGTGCTATAACAATCTGGCCAAGTAATAGAATAGGGGATAATCAAACCATTAATGGAGCAAGAGGTTTTAACAGTAAGATTAGTGATCGTTTGGATCTTACCTTAGAATGTATCCGTAGATACTATTTAAATCAAGGGAGTCCTTTATATGAAACCCTAAAGAGGTATGACAAATTCTTTAAGCTGTTTGGAGATTTTAAAGGTTATATTGATTTCTTCCTCTTCCAAGATTTTGTAACAAATGATTATACTTCTGTAAAGATAGCACCTCCCTTTAATAATTTTGAGTCAATACCAGTTCCCAAAACCTTTGATGAATATATTCAGTATATGGAGCATACTGAAGAGTTGATTGGAGCTAGAAACGAGAGAATCGCTAAACTAGAATTTTAAAAACTTAAATTATTTACCTTGCCCTCAATCTTTCTGTACCCCAATTCAAAACAGTAATAACTGTCTGTAATATACCTGCAAACAATATCCATAATAGATAAGGAATCTGTATATAAGATATCCATGTATAGTAGGGATATATTACTACCATTAACCATACTAAAGTTATTATCATAAATAATATATCTATACTAGCTAATAGATTACTCCTTAATACCCACTGTATAGGAGAAAATAATATATTAAAGATAATATTTAATATAAAAGGTAAAACAATAATAAAACCAATATCCCCTTTAAATACCTTAGTAAATACAAAACCAAAAGAAATAATTATTAATATATACAACACAGACCATACAGGACCAAACAACCAAGAAGGAGGTGCCCATGAAGGCCTTTTAGTTTTTAAATACCACTGCTTAGAATCCATATATGATTAAGTATATTATATTATTACTTAGATATGGGAATTTGCAAATTCAACCCCTAGGTGTTTCTTTTACAAAAACAACAATTTTGCTTAAAATACACTATGATAAATGTACAACAAAATAAAAACACTGTTTTCCTTTCTGCACTTATTAACAAACTCTTTATAAAAAAAGATTATGAAAAACACCTTTTACCCTTAGGTGTAAAAATCATCCAACATTTTGATGCCTTCGAGAAAACCCTTTTAGTTGGAAAATTAATGGAAAATTATAAAACAGATATCCCTCTTAAACTTTATTTTGAATATATGCAATTAAGCCTCTATTTGAATAAGGATTTTGAGTTCTCCTTTGACGAGTATGAAAAGAAATTAATAGATAAATCTGAGCAGCATAAAAAGCATGTAGAAATTATTGGAACTACTGTAAAAGAAATATTCGAAGATATAAATTTCGATGAGTTTTATAACAACGAAATTAAGTACGAATATGGTACCCTATGTAAAAAGCTTGAGTTACTTTTTAAACAAAAACCTGAGATTGAAAAAGAGTTAAGAGTTTTCTGGAAAATTTCTATAAAACCCTCACTATTCTTTATACCAAATATTACTTCGCTAGGAGATTGTTTTGGTTTGAGAAGGGCGAATTCCTTCTATTCAATATCTTCAGGGAAGATTAATAAAGAAACGAATTTGTCAGAATATTCACCTATACATGTTTACTCCAATGCAATTCATGAATTCTCTCATCAGTTTTTCAAGGAACAGATAAAAGAATTGGATTTGGATAATGAAATTGAAAAAACTTCAAAGGAAAAGCTTAAATGCGTAGAGTTAAAAAACGAGATATTTAATGCCTATAAGCACAACTATTTTGAAGAATGCTTTATACAGGCGTGCACTATTAGGGTCGAAGAATTAACAAATATTTACGGTTCGGGTAAAGTCGAGCTAAAAGAGAAGATCAATAAAATGTTAGATTCTAGAGAATCAACTGGCTATATTCATGTTCCGATTTTTTACAGAGGATTAATAAAAAAAGACTCTGAATATGTGGTTCACTCTTTTTTAAGGGTGTTAAATAATATAGGTTAATTCCTCATAAACCCTAACCATAGCTAATGTATCTAACTCACAATACTTTAACAAATCACTAATAATTTTTTCATCCTTTTCCTTACCAAAAACATAATCATACCAACTAGCCATAGCCATAGAACCATTACTAATATCTAAATCAGTATAACTCAACTCTGGAACTAACACAGGCAAAACACTCTTAATGGAATAACTACCCTTAAACTTAGGATCATCATAAAGTTGATTCCTAAACACATCCATTAAATCAAACAACCTACTATTCATATCCTCACAAAAATCTCTATACTCTGCATATATCTCTCCCATACCCTTATTCCTACTACCCTCAAATCCTTTATTCCATACCACTATACTCCCACTATTTCCAATAACCTTCTTAAGAGAGCGTAGTAGGGAAGGTATAGGATCAGACTTCTCTGTATGCAAATACTCATAATGCTCTAACTTACCATTCTGCTCTAAAACATGAAGTGAATACTGAAAAGTAATATGATCAAAAGGCTTGTAACCATCAAAAAGGGGAATAGCTGGATTAAAAGTCTCATAATCTAAGAAATACAAAGGATACTCTAACTCCCCAAACATACTCTCTATCTCATCTTTATCGATATACACCTCTCCAGACTGAGCTACATCTACCTGGAATCTTTGTTTTTCAGACAACTTAAAATTCTTAGGAACATCCATAACATCTATGATACCCATACCCTCTAGCATCCTCACACTACCCTCATTACCTGTAATACGATTAATATCATATATTGAGTAATCAGGAAGCTTAGGATGACATACGCAGAGACAGGGACACTCCTTAGGACGTATACAAGCAATACTCTTATGGTAATCATCTAACTCTGAAATATTATAAGCATCCTCCCTTAACCGTATGACCTCCTCCTTGAGTTTCTCTACACCCTCATTTATATCTTCTGCTACAAAAAGATCAGGCAAATATATATCCCCATCTCTTACATACTCCTTGTTTAGATGTAATATATACACATTCTCAATATCATAGTGCTTACTAAACACTAAATATTGAAAAGTAGCATCATATATATTCTCCTTATCAACCTTAGTAGAAGACTTGACCTCGTACATGTCCCATTTACCACTTCTATTCTTTATTAAAATATCCGTCCTAGCCTCATACACACCAGCTATCTGTGTAGGCTGTATTAAGACATCATCCTTACTTGCACCATATTTGGGCATTAGATACTCTCTAAGATACTCCATAGCTAAACCCTCTACCTCATAACCTTGATTAAGTAGATGCTGAAGGTACAAATCCCTTTCCCTATCATCTATCTGATTATTCTTTACTGCCCAAAGATGTCTAGGAGCATCCAAGTAAATTAGAAAGTCAGTTTTACTTATCATGTACCATTATACTGTATATTAACGAGAATATAGTTTTGCAACGGCAAACCTTAATTTGTCTTCTGCTGAACTCTCTATCTGTGAAATTCTGTGTCTTGGTATCCCAAGTATCTCAGCAATCTCTTTAAAGGTATGTTTAACAACATCAGTCTTAAAATTAGGTATTAATCCATGTCTCATCATTATTACAGTCTTTTCATCCTCACTTAAATTTGCCTTTTCAAAAAGCAGATCTAAATACTGTCTATCCTCCAAATCTTTTTTAAACTCATCCATGTTATCCTGAGTACTTTCAATATGATCGTAAAGATTATTAGAGCTTCCAGTGTGTGTGCTTTGGGCATTTGAAAATTCCTCATCAAGAGAGGAAAGAGTGTTGTATTTCATAGCATTCCTGAATACCTCCTTGTCTTTAGGCAATTTTATATCATTCTTGCAACAGTACTCCCATGTCTCATCAAACGTCGGATCCTCGCCATTTATTTTTTTAAGGAATTCTTGAATTTTATTAAAACCAATAATCCCATTCATTATGTGGGTTGGCCTTCTAATTAAAGATGCGTTTTTCTTAACTTCTAGCTTTATAGCTTGCTGTATCCACCACATAGCGTAAGTGGAGAATCTGTAACCCTTATCGATATCAAATTTGGTTAAGGCTCTAAGAATTCCTCCAGCGCCTTCCTGAAAGAGAGTCTCCTTATCTACGAAATCCTCATATCTTTTTGCATAGCTACGAATTAAACCGATGTTAAGTTTCAGTATTACTGTATCAATATCACGGGTTAGCTGTTCAATATATCCATTACAGCTCCCTGGAGAATTTTGAGATAGTTCTTTAAGTAATGTTCTACCTGTTAAAAATATTTTCTCTTCGGAATTTGTAAAAAGGAAATCAGATCTAAAGAAATCTATATCGTTAACCTCTTTGTTGTACATATATTTCCCTTCTACTTCAGTCAAAATGCGGTTGTAATTATTTGCAATTAAAGACATAGAGGTTAGTAAAAGATTGGGATCTGCATTAAAGAGGGATTCTGCTTCTTCATATGAAATATCTTTGTTATGTTTGAGAATTTCTTTTAATTGAGAAATATTAATCTCAGATCCTAAGTCTAGGTCATCTAGTTCTTCAGTATCCCACTGTAATGTTCCTTTGTATCTTTTAGAACCTTCTTCATTTGAGTTTAAATCAAAGTGTAACAGTTTATATTCTTTTACTTTCTCACAAAACTCATAGTTTAAACCTTCTTCAGGATATTGGTAAAGTTCATTTCTCAGAGTTTTTCTTTCGCTTTCGGGTAAAGAGCAAAGATACTCTGGAGTAATTTTAATTTCAGTATATTTTGTTAGTTCTGTTTTGTCTGTCATATCCGGTTAGAATTATATCACACTATAAGTCTATGCGCAGATCTCTATTTATCATCTCCTCCTGTTTTAGTTATAATGTACTTAACCTAACATGGAACCTAATTATAAAAAGGAAAGAGAGGAGATGATTAGAAATCATCTGCTTCCAAGAGGGATAAGTGATAAGAAGGTAATCAAGGCATTCTCTAAAGTAGATCGTGAAGAATTTGTCCCAGATAGTTTTAAAGAAATGGCATATTTAGATCGTCCACTACCCATAGGATATGATGTAACAATATCTCAGCCATATATTGTTGCCCTTATGTGTGAGCTACTAGATTTAGATAGTGATAGTAAGGTGTTGGATATAGGTACAGGCTCAGGATACCAAGCAGCAATACTTTCACTTATATGCAAACAAGTTATCTCTATAGAGCGAATAGAGGAGCTAGCTAATAGCTCAAGAGATAGACTATCAAAGCTTGGTTATAAAAATGTTGAAGTAATCTACGGTGATGGTTCAAAAGGATATGAAAGAGAGGCACCATATGACGGTGTCGTAGTAGCAGCAGCTACTGGAGAGATTACTGAGGCTTGGCAAAAGCAACTAAGGGTAGGAGGAAAGATTGTGTATCCTCAAAGAATAAATGGTGCGGAGGTGTTAGTTGAGGCTATTAAAACTGAAGACGGTTTTGAAATACATACTCATGGGTATGTATCCTTTGTACCATTAATAGGGGATGAGGACTGATTCTAAACCATACCCTACATCCAATATCTTCTGTTCCTTTAGATGATTACTAATAAACTGAATACCTGTTGGCATACCATTTTCTAAACCATTTGGTATAGTTAGACCCGGTAATCCTGCAAGTGAACTACCCTCTGCTAATATATCTGCCATTTCTCCAAATAGTGGATCCTCTGCATCCTTATCAGTAAGAGCTGTAGATGGAGTAGAGGGGGCTATAATTACATCATATTTTTCAAAAACTTTATCAAAACTCTCTTTAATTAACTGTCTAACCTCTTCAGACTTCTTGAAATACTCATCAGCATGACCTGCAGAAAGAGAGAATGTCCCAGTCATAATACGTCTCTTAGTCTCCTCTCCAAACCCTTCACCCCTTGTAGATTCAAAGTAGTCCTTAATCGTATCTTTCTCTTTACCTTCTAAACCAAACCTCGTACCATCATATCTCGCTAGATTGGAGGAAACTTCACTTCTACAAGTAATAGTATATACGGCCATTGAGAATTTAGGATCCATTATACTTACTTCATCAATCTTTGCTCCCAAAGATTTTAGTGCATCTACAGACTCTTCAAAGTTCTTCCTAACACCCTCTGTTAGATCTAATTCTAAATACTCTTTAGGGATTGCAAATCGCATATCTTTTATCTTACTTGGATCTAAGTTCTCGTAGTAGTTAGGAACATCCTCTTTGTAGGTTGTAAAATCATTCTTGTCATAGCCAGCTATTATGGAGAGGATATAGGCAGCATCCTCCACACTCTTTACAAGAGGACCTGGAGAATCTAAGGATGAGCCCATTGCTAATACACCATACCTTGAGACCCTACCGAACGTAGGTTTAAGGCCAACTACACCACACCAAGATGCAGGTAATCTAATGGAACCAGCCGTCTCAGTACCCAATGATCCTGCACACATATCTGCAGCTGTAGCGGCAGCACTACCTCCACTACTACCACCAGGTAGTTTACTTAAATCATATGGATTCCTGGTAGGTCCGTAATATGAAGTGACAGTACCAGAACCATGACAGAACTCATCAAGATTACTTTTACCCAGTATTATCATCCCTTCATCTAGGAGTTTTTTTGTAACAGTTGATTCATATACAGGCTTGTATCCATCCAGAATATGAGAAGCAGCAGTTGTAAGAATGCCTTTTGTACTAAAAACATCCTTTACGGCTATCGGTATCCCAGACATCTTCTTTTTACTCTCAATCTCGAAGTTCACATCAAACTGTTTAGCCTTTGTTAAAGCCTCCTCTTCTAATACAGTAATATATGCATTAAGATCACCATTCTTTCTTTCAATTTGATCAAGATAGTACTGCACAATCTCTGTTGCGCTTAATTCTTTTCGTAGTAGCTTTTTACGAACTTCTGTAATACTTAGGTTTTTCATATGGCATTATAAATCTAACTAACAGGTATTCTACCAAAACTTCAAAGAATTGTGAAAACTAACAACCCAACAGCAGATGTAGCTAAAGTCCCTGCAATTACCTGCCATATATTATGATGCTTAAGCTTTATTCTTGATAGAGCAACTAAAGGAACGCATATTAAATAGCCAGCGAGAAGAATGTAGATTCGGACATCAGGAAATACGTAGGCAAGAGTTAGTATACATAAAACTGTCTGTGTCATATGTCCACTGATTTTCCAAAAGAATGTAACAATGGTAAACAGAAGAAAGGAGAGTAGTAGAAACAGTGCGATTTTATCTGCACCTGGAACTTTGTAGATAAAGAAGAGGATGTAGTTAGTAAGGAACCCAAGGGTGATAATTATGTTGTATAAAGGTCTCTCTTCTCTCTTCCTTATATTAAAATCGAGTCCTTTATCAGTTATTAACCCTTTCTTGTAAAGGTAAACATAAGCAAGAATTGGTGTAAGTATATAGAAAAAGACTGAGGAGACAATTAAACCTAAATTATCAACAAATTTTGTTATAGCTATTGTACAAACAGCTGTTACAACAGGAGCACTAAATAAAATAGAGGGTAATTGTATTAAAGTTTTTAGAAATCTCCCATCATTCTTTTTAAGTATTTTCATCGTCTTACAGTTTAACAAAGGGTTAAGAATCTAGCAATGGGGAATCGGGGATATTTTCATTTGTGATAATGGTAAGCCTATGTAGAGCCCTTGTAATAGCAACGTAGAGTAAGCGAGTACTGTACTCATTATCTGGATATCTTTCTTGGTTTAAGTCTAAGATAATCACAGCATCAAATTCTAAACCCTTCGCATGTGATACTGGTAGTACAAGTACACCATTTTTATAATCACTCTGGGAGTAGGTGACAACATCTCTACCAATTTCCTCTTCGGAATCTTTAATTTTTTCATATACCTCATTTGCATGTTTCTTATCCCTACATATTAGGGCACAAGTAACGGCGCCTTTTTCGAACTCACCTTTTATCAAGTTAATAAAATCTTCTGTTTCCTCTTCCTTTAAATTCTTAATTTCATTTTGGTATATGATTTTTTTAATCTCCTCCCCATGTCTCAGTACAGCCTCAGGTAATTTATATGATTTAGGAAACCTATCTTTAAATATTTTGTTAGCGAAGGTTATAATTTCTACGGTAGTTCTGTAGCATTTGTTAAGTTGATGATAACTCACCTCCTTATGACCTAAATTTTCAATTAACTCTTTTACATCCGCCCAATCTTTAATATAGAAAGGAGGGATAATTGATTGGGCTAGATCTCCAGCCAGTGTGATATTACCATTTCTAGCCACCTGAGCTAAGGTAGCAAGCTCTACATGTGATAGGTCCTGAGCCTCATCTACGACGATGTAATCTTGTAGAAAATCTTTCGTACCACGTATTTTAAGCTCTAAATATACCATTGGAGCAAGGTCCTCCATCCTAAAGTACCTATGAGAGTTATGTGACTTTAAACCTTCAAGTGTATATTTGCAGATTCCCTTATCCAAAACTTTACCTCTAAATATATTCTGATAGATTTTGTATGGATCTAGGTTTCTATTAACATATGAAATAATTTCTCTTCTTTTTTTGTCCTCTATATCAAAGCTGTCATCAAAAGAACCTGTTTTCTTCCCTTTAAACTGTTTTTGAGCAAAAGCAAAATCGGTAGACAGCTTCATGCGCTCCTCTACGGATATTTCGGAGAACTGTTTTTTAAGTTCAAAGTATCTTTTCTGAATAAGATCACCTCTAGAGTAGGGTATTCCATCTAAAAGCCTCTCCTCAAATTCGTCAAAGTATTTATCTAAGAAATTAATAAATTCTAAGGAACCCTTATACTCTTTGTACTCAAGATTTTCCTTTTGTATAGCGACGGTATATCTATCACCCCAATTTAATACCTTCTTTGCCCAAAAAAGGTATGTTAATGTACTAACACCACTTACCCCTAAGCTGGGTAAGACATCGGAGATATAGTCGAGGAACATACGATTGGGGGCTACAATTAGAGAGGCTTCTGGCCTAATTTTCTCTTTGTAATTAAAGAATAGATATGCAAGTCTATGAAGGAGTATTGTAGTTTTACCACTACCGGCAACTCCTTGTATTATAACAGGCCTGTTAATCTCCTCTCTAATGATTTCGTTTTGTTGTGATTGTATAGTAGCGACAATGTCTGTTAGCTTCTTTCCAAGTCTTCCCTTAAGCTGAGATAGGAGGAACTCGTCTGCTGCAACATTGCCAGATTTAGCATCATAGATATTCTGTATTCGAGCTCTTGATATTTGGAACTGTCTCTTCTGTTTAAGATCCCCTTTTCTTACACCAACCGGGGCTTTAAAATCAACATTCTCTGTTGGCCCACTATTTTGATAGTATAGGTTTGCAATTGGGGCTCTCCAGTCTATGGTTAATGGGATATGTGTATTCTTATCAGTAATTGCGAATTTCCCAATATACAGGCTTAAATCTTTTTCGTTTTGAGAATCGTAAGGATGAAAGACAATCTTTCCAAAATATGGAGAATCGACTTTAATTAAGTCTATATTGATACGCTCTACAGTACTTTGAATTTCTTTGATGATTTTGTTATATATACTTCTAGCATCCTTAGCATCATCGCCTGTTTCTTGCGCAATAGTTCGAATTTGGTCTTCCAATTCCTGCTGTAGCATTTCTAAACGAGGAAGTAAGATTTTTACACTCCCGGTATTAATTCTAGTAACTTTTTCTAAGTGAGGATACTCTTGCTCTTGAAGCTCATTTTCGTAAATAACATCTGAGAAATCTTCCACCTGGGATATATCCTTGTAGAAAGGATTAATATACTTTTTGAAATCCTGCATGGATATGAGTGTTAATTTTAGGGCGAAGCGATTTTAACATAATCTGTTTCTATTGTAAAATATCTTTGATTACACCTCCACCTATACACTCGTTTTTAGAGTACAAGGCAAGGCTTTGACCGATAGAGGGGGTCCATAGTTTCTCTGAGAATTTAACGGTATCCTTCTCCCAATTTACATTACAGGCGACCTCTTTACTCCTGTACCTTACCATCCCTGTTAGTTCGCCTTCCATTCCTCTGTTGTCTGGATGTATTACGTTGAAATTCTCTAAGAGAAAGGTATCCTTCCACAAGGCAGGATTGTATTTGCCTTTGGCTACATAGATTATATTGTTTGCAATATCTTTGTCTGCAACAAAGTATGGCTGGTCAGTTCCCCCTATATGTATGCCCTTCCTTTGACCAAGAGTAAGAGAGTGTATGCCGATATGTTTCCCAACTGTCTCCTTGCTGTCTATATCCACAATATCCCCGGCATTAGGAGTAATATTCTCTTTGAGATACTCATCTAGGGAGGTGTTAATAAAGCAGACTTCCTGGCTATCTCTTTGACTACTATTTGGTAGCCCAAATTCATTCGCTAGTTCCCTTACATCTTTTTTCATTAAGTTCCCAACAGGAAAGAGTGTTTTACTTAGGATCTCACTACTTACACCATTTAAGAAATATGATTGATCTTTCTGCCCATCTTTGCCCCTATAAAGATGACCGTTTTCTGTTTGGCAGTAATGTCCAGTAGCAATCAAATCTGCCCCGTTTTCAAAACACCATTTGGCAAATTTATTAAATTTGAATTCAATATTACAGGTAACACATGGATTAGGGGTTTTACCCTCCTGGTAAGACTTTATGAACGGTTTAATGACTACCTCGTTAAACTCTTGGGTAAAATCTACAACCTTAAAAGGAATATTTAAATATTCCGCTACCCGTTTAGCATTTTCCTCAATTGGTTTACTACATTCAGGATTAGAAATATTCCTAAACATTACTGCAGTTACATCGTATTTATCTCTAAGAAGCTGTGCAGATACTGAACTATCTACTCCTCCTGAGAACCCAATATAGACTTTTCTTTTCATAGGATAGAGTATATCATGAAGAAATGAACAATCATTTGAAATTAATAATATATATTGCAATGATTGCAGCCATCTTTCTTTTTGTTCAAGATAGGTTTGATATATTTGATGTAAGTTGGAAGGATGAGATTGTAAAAGAGAAAACGGATAGTACTGAAATTAAGGAAGAGGATATAAAAGAGGGTGAGTATGTAGAGATAGAGCTTCCAAGTGGCCTATTGGTAAGGGTGGATGTTGAGATAGCAAATAGTGATGCTCAAAGAAGTCGAGGTCTTTCCGGAAGGAAATATTTAGGGGATTATGAGGGTATGTTATTTATCTTTAATAGCGAGGTTAACAACCCCTTTTGGATGAAGGATGTTCTCATACCTTTAGATATCCTATTTATAGATTCTCAGAGTAATATTGTTGATATTAAAGAAAACCAAAATCCATGCACTACAAGCTCCTGTCCCTTAGTGTATTCTAACCAGCAATTTATGTATGTCTTAGAGGTAAACGGAGGCTTTTGCAGTGAGAACAATGTAGAGGTTGGCTATAGTGTGGTACAATATCTCCAGTAAATTTTAGCTAAATAAAGATGATTGAAAATATTGTACAGTGGTTAACCGAGCTAATCGAATCTACAGGATACATAGGTGTCGCTATAGCTGTTTTTGTAGAGAGTGTATTTGCTCCGATTCCAAGCCCCTTTATTCTACCTTTTGTAGGTTTTGTGTCGTCTAGAACAGATCAGAGTTTGATTATCTCAATACTTGCTGCAACTTTAGGTGCCTATTTAGGTTCTCTTCCATTTTACTTTTTAGGAAGATGGGGAGAGAAAGCTGTAAGTAGATTCCTTAAAAAATATGGGAAGTATCTATTTATGGAACAGGATGAGGTAGATAAGGGGTTTGAATTTTTTGATAAATATGGATCTAGTATTGTTTTTACAGGGAGATTAATTCCACTTGTAAGAAGCGTAATCTCTTTTCCTGCAGGAGTAGCTAAAATGCCTTTCTTGCAATTCTCAATCTATACAATCTTGGGTAGTGCAGTATGGTCTACAGTGTTAACAGTAGCCGGATATCTTTTAGGATCAAAGTGGGAAGTTATTATCTTCTGGTTAGCTCAGTATGAGAATTTTGTTATTATTGCAGGAGTTTTGGTAGTCCTTATATACATAGTTGTAAAGGTATTAAGGAGAAAAAAGAAAAAAAGTATCAACTCTATTTAAAAAATTTCTATATCCCCAATTAGACTTTTGCCAGTCATTTCCATAGGCTGGAGAGCTCCCATAAGCTGAAGGATTGTTGGGGCAACATCTTTAAGTGCGCCGTACTGTAATACCCGAGGAGGTATTTTAGAGCCAATTAGGATAAGTGGTACAGGATTTAATGAATGCTCCGTATCCATCTCTCCTGTATCTATATTTAAGAGCTCTTCTGCGTTGCCATGATCAGCTGTAAGGATGACGCAACCTCCTTTGCTGGTAAATACCCTCACTAAATCATCTACGCACTTATCTACGGTTTGTACAGCCTTAATTGAAGCCTCCAGATTTCCAGTATGACCAACCATATCAGGATTTGCGAAATTGACAAGTATAAAATCATATATATCTGCCTCAATTCTATTGATAAGGATATCGGTCATCTCCTCGGCAGACATCTCAGGTTTTTGGTCGTAAAGAGGTACCGAAGGTGATGGTATTTCAATCCTATCCTCCATGTCATACCTTATAGACATTCCTCCGTTGAAAAAGTATGTGACATGTGGGAATTTTTCAGACTCTGCAATTCTAAGCTGTTTAAATGAATTAGAACTAAGAACTCTCCCTAGCGGCATAGTAATATACTGCTTCGCGACTAGTACATTGGTAGGGAAGTTTTTCCTATACTCAACCATACTAGCAAAAAACAGATTAGGAATTATTTCTCTTGGAAAGTTAGTGAAGGATTGATCGATAAAGGCGGAAGTAAGCTGTAGAGCCCTATCAGCTCTAAAGTTAGCATGTATTACGGAGTCTCCCGGTTTTACCTTGGCATCTTTGATAACGATGGGCTTTAGAAATTCATCTGTAACTCCGTTTTGATATGATTGATCAATTGCTTCTTGCCAATGTTCAAATTTTTCTCCGACACCTTTAGTGATAAGGTCATATGCTGTTTTAGTTCTCTCCCATGTGTTGTTTCTATCCATAGCATAGCTTCTTCCACATATCGTAGCAATCTCTCCAATGCCTTGCATTTCAATATGCCTTTCAAGTTGAGCTATGAAGTCTTTGGCTTGATTAACGCCGGTGTCCCTACCATCAGTAAATATATGAAAGTACACATGATTTTTAAAGTTGTTTTGAGAGAAGTATCTAAGAATTGCAAAGAAATGACTAATGTGACTATGAACGGAGCCGTCGCTTAGCAATCCCATTATATGGATATTCCCATTGTTCCTACTAGCATGAACCAAGCTATTGTAAAGTACAGAACTTTTTAGGAAGTATCCTCTTTCTATCGCGCTATTAATCCTAGGCAATGTTTGCTTTATTATCTGCCCAGATCCTAGATTTTGATGTCCTACCTCACTATTGCCTTTTACATCCTTGGGTAATCCTACAGCCTCTCCTGAGGCTAAAAGATATGTATGAGGGTTTGTATTCCATAGTGTAGATAGATGTACTGGGTTTGCCAAAACTACTGCGTTACCCTCACTTTTGGGTGCCACACCAAGTCCATCCATGACTACTAGGAGCACTTTTTGTTTAGCAATCATATATACATTGTGGCATATTTCCAGATTTTATTCTATAATAGCACCGCGAGTGAGAACTTTCACTTATCTATATATTAAATCAGTATTAAGAAAAGATGGATACTACAATGTTAACTAAGATAGAAGGAGAACAGTATAAGAAGAGACCTAATGTAAGGGTAGGAGATACTGTTAAACTACACCTTAAAATTAAAGAGGCAGGTAAAGAGAGAACCCAGATTTTTGAAGGGGTTGTTATCTCTATAAAGGGATCGGGAATTAATAAGAATCTTGTTGTTAGAAAGATATCTTACGGTATAGGTGTTGAGAAGATAGTCCCTCTACATTCGACGATATTAGAAAAGATTGAAGTAATTAAAAGAGGTACTGTGAGAAGATCTAAGCTTTACTATCTTAGAGAGAGGGTAGGTAAAAGAGCTCTTAAGGTTGGTGCATCACAGGACTTATACCTAACAGATGAAGAGGAAGAGAAGATAATAGAGAAAGATTTGTCAGAAGGAGTAAAGGCAGAAGAAGCAACTGAGGAAGTTGAAAAGAAAGAGTAGTTCTTATATATTTAATTACTACTGCAGGAGTAGTTCAATTGGTTAGAATATCTGTTTTCCAAACAGAGGGTTGCGGGTTCGAGTCCCGTCTCCTGCTCCAAATATCCCTTTACCTTACCGTTATGGTATAATTACCTTATGAAATTAGCAGATTTAGACTTTGATAAAGGAGATAAGAAAGTATCTGCCTCAACCGATCGTATAGGAATGATAAAGGAGGTGTTTGAACTCACACTCAATAGAGAACCGAGCTCTAGAGAATTATCATTCTATAAATACGGCAACCAAGAAAGAGAGGAAATGATTGAGAAGATTCTTAATGACAAAGAACATACTGATTTGCTCAAAAGAGCAAAGGAATCCCCAGAGCTAGAAGATAGGGCAAAACAAGCAGAGCATAAAGTCCTACAGCTTAAACAGCAAACTGAGGACATGAAAGATGAAATTGTTCAGACAAGGGAGCTTTTAGATCAAAAGAATAGAGAGATTGCTATCCTAAGAAGGGAAAAACAAGACCCCTATAATTTTACTCATTCTCAAGCACTTATGTATATAAAAGGCTTAACGGAAAACAAGAGGACAGAAGTTGATAATGAGACTACAAATAATGCTGAAAACAATCACTTTACAACAATTAGCCCATCAGAAAACAGAACAAAGAGAACTTTCCTTGATAAAATATATGATCTAATTAGATCTAATTAGGAGGTGTTAACCATTTCTTCATAGATTCAACCCCTTTTTTACTTAGTATAACCCCTCCCCAAATTACCAATCCTAGAAGGAGAGCGATTACGAGGTATTTCCCAATTAAACTGTATGTGTAGTTCTCAGCGATAGGCATAGCTAATAAGTCTTCATTGAAAGTAATAATATCACTTACGCTGTTTGCATAGTTGGTATCGTGTTGCCATGCTATTAGATTAACATTAATTTCATAGTTGCCAGATTGATCTGTTTTAACTTTGGACTTAAATGTATAGGTTTCCCCATTATACATGTCTATAAATTCCTTATGTTTTGGGTTAATCTTTATATTTGTAGGAGCGTCCCAAAGAATTTGCGTTCTTGGAGAATCTATCTTAGGAGTAACAATTAATTCATATGTTACAGACTTATCCCATGCCGACTGTTCACCCCTTAGCATTGTAATATTGAAGTATTTGGTTGTGGCAGAAGCTGTTTGCTCTTGCTCTTGAGCTAATACCGCATATGGTAAAAGGGTTGCTATAAAGATTGTAAGAGTCAAAATCAATTTCTTCATTTCAGTATTTTTTTAATACAAAGTTTATATATATGATATGCCTTCTGAGACTCCTCAATAGAAATAGATCTGTTATTATGGACAACTTCGTTCCTAAGTTTATGAACATCCCAAAGATTCTGGTACGTGTCTTTACGAAATACTTTCTTAGCCCTCTTAAGATTGTCCCCACAAGTATCACTGTTGCTATACTTGTAATTTAGAGCTTTTGCAAGAAGATTATCTAATCTGATAATAGTATCTCTCCTTTCGAAATCGTTCTCACTACTCGCACGCTCACCCAGCCTTTCCAGAGTCGCTAATAGCCTATCTTTACTTCTTGCGCTTTTCTTGGAGAGATTAAATTTGGATAGCAGAAATAGCATCATTATAATTAACAGTATCAAAGTTGTGATTAGTAGAGGGGTACTCATTTTTTATACATAAACTTATCTATTAGAATATATAATATTCCGAACGTAATTAAAAACAGCAGTATCGAAATAAATTTTATTAACACATCATAATCTGTAGATTTAGAGATTGAATACTCTGTTGATACCAGCTCTGAACTTACACTTTGCGTACCATTTTTAATATTTATAGTTGAGAGTATGATCTCGTCGTCCAGTGTATTAAAAGGAATATGGAGATCGATATCCTTATTCATATGCGGTAGCAAGATAGAGTGTACTGAATTGGTCACAGAATCGACATATTCACTTAAATCGGGTTTAGAGTCCTGCAAGGTTATGGTAGTAAAGATCGTATTCCCTGTATTCTCTATGCTTATCCTTGCATATAGGTACTTATTTAGTATGGAGTATGGCTCTAAGCTAATAGAGCTATTACTATCTGGTCTATATTCAATTTGGCTGTCCTTTGCATACTCAAATTTAATATCATTATCAGAGTAGTAGGTTAGTATAGGGGAAATGGAATCTGTAACCCTGTTTAGTATAGAAATATGATCTAACTGTTCTCTACCATATAAAGACACCTTAGAGAAATCCTCTAAGTATGGGTCTAATACAAACCAATTTTTACCATCAAAAGCCTGTACCCAGTAATGAAACATTCCATTGGGCTGATAGCTAGAAATATCAGACACATAACCGATACTGTAAATCGCAGGTATTTCATAATATGAGAGAAGCGTTCTTAATAGGTCGGCATAATCTTCAGGAGTGGATTCAGAGGTAGATTTAAGAGTTTCAATTGCACCTCTTCGTACGCCACCCGCTAGGGTTGTAGCGGAAATAGAGGGTTGTAACTCTTCGATTACATAAGAGTATAGGTATTTTAGATATAACGCTTTCTCTGAATCTTTGGTAATTCCCTTTTCTGTAAGATATTTTTCGACCTTCTCCATTTGTTTGTCCTCAAGGCTCCAATATATATCTTTACTGTCATATGTTGAGTTAATATCTCCGTAATACTCATGATTTCCCATAATTACGTATCCAGAGATTTTCAGATCTATCTGACTCTGTGGTTGTAATGTATAGATTAATATATAGTTACTATTACCATCTAAAAATGCCTGTGTTGGCTGTATGTTAATATCCTCTATAATAATTTTCTGAAATTGATTGTCCTGAGGGATAATTACCTCATACTGGTTACTTGTATCTGTTGGGTTGTTAAATGATCGAGAGATATTAAAACTGTATATGATATTCTCCCCAAATATTATCTTAACAGTATCAGAGTCAGGATTTGCAATACTTAATATGTAGCTAGAATCATTTATCTTTATATCCTCTATTTGATCAGAAACCCAGCTTGTTTCTCCCCATTCTTTAGGATAAATAATAGAGACCGTTGAAGTAGGAGTATCAATTACAGAAGAAATTAGATTTATAATCTTCTTGTCGTCATATTTCTGTATATAGGAAATACGAATTTTTGTATTTCCATCTCCTTCTATCACCGTATTTTCAAAATCAATTAGTAAATCTGTTGAATTAGTTCTATGATATTTTGTTGCTTCAAGTTTCCTGTTTCTTGATAATGAGTATATCTCAGGTTCAATATCCTTTTGGGGAATAGTAATCGTATAGTATGTAAGTACGGTTTTTTGGGGAGCAGAGATGGTAAAAGTTAATGTTGTTTCAATTAAGCCACCCTCTTTAATGTTGTGTGAAAAAGTAGAGTCTGTGGTTAATGTGGTTTGTGCAAATGTTTTTGTTGGGGAGCAGAATAGGACAAAAAGGAGGACACTAAAAATCCATATCGTTTTTCTTGTGTATCCACTTATATCTTTCACTCTTTCTTTCGATTTGTTTAATTAAAGGTGTCCCAGGTGTAATCTTCTTATCTTTAAGCACTTGCTCCATATCTAACGCCTCTATTTCATCTGCCATTTTGTAATAGGGATTCCTTACGACCTCAACTTTGGCATTCTTCCTAATAACATAATAGGACATGCCCCTTTTATCTTCAAGCACTACACGCGTTAACGCATCTCTAGTTGAAATCTCTACAGCGATAAGAGTAGATGCTTGTCTTGTATTAACAACACATATTGAATATCCAGGAGGAACTATAAATTTTGATCCTTTTTTAACCTGTAGTCTATAGACCTTATTCTCATTGTTTCCAGTCTGTTTTTGTAGTAACACATTCCCTCCACCATATACTATTTCAAAAAGTCTAGGATAACTTGCGCATCTTGTAGCCTTAGATTTAACAAATTCTATACCAGCAAGATTTGGCTTCATTAAATATATGTTTACCCTAAGGTCCTGTTTCTTGAAATACCCAAATGAATTATCAACATCTTTGTATTTGCTATAGAAGATATCAGGACAATCAAGTTCCTGATTAAGCAGCTGAGGTTTGATATCCGAAAGTCCGATTACGGACAGAGTGTAAGAGTTAAATTCTTCAGATTGAAGTTCTCCTCCATTAAAGTATATGGGCAGACCACTACTAGGTTTTAAATTTGTCTTTGCCATGGCGACATTATACCATATTAGGCCCCAAAACCGCCATTTTTATTCATCTCTAAAGGTTTTTATCAGCTCTGAGAGTACAAACCCAACTATAGCGTAGAAAAGCAAGGCAATTATAGGGGTAAGAGCTATCTCGATTTTATCAATAACTAAGGCTGATGGAGCAATACCGTTAAATGGTGATATAAAGATCTCTGCAGTTGTATTAATCCATTCTATAAACATATGTGCTCTATTATGAGCAAAAAGAGAAAGAAGAATTTTAATTACAATTACAGTTTCAATTAGTATATTCACAGTATAAACAAGTTTTAATAGTACTCTTATCATTTTTTTAATTACTACAAATTATCTACATAGTATTTTAATTCATTCATGTATCTTGTTACACCATGAGCCCATACATGCGCAGGGTTTCTTCCACATGGAGGACAGTATGTTGGCTCTATATCAAAAGGAGTAAGTGTTGTACCGTATCCTCTTGCCATCCTTTCAGTAATGTGTGAT
Source organism: Candidatus Dojkabacteria bacterium (assembly GCA_041678645.1). Classification (GTDB taxonomy): domain Bacteria; phylum Patescibacteriota; class Dojkabacteria; order SC72; family SC72; genus WOZL01. The sequence continues at coordinate 16,427 of JBAYNT010000003.1, read as the reverse complement.
ATGGCATCAGGCCAGCTATCAAACATACTCCAACCCCTATCATTGCCATTTATTCCTCTCCATCCCCACCCGTTATTTGACCCAGAGGGTATAAGGTTACCAAATGCAGATTCAACACCAGAGATGCTAGCTAAAAGCCTCCAATCTAACCCATGCTTATCAGCCTCTAAAACGAACACCTCGGCATAAGGCTGCATTGGAGAGTTGTAATCAGCAAGGAACTCTGACATGGCCAAGATCCTAGGATCTTTAACGTAGTACTTAGTCCTTGACTTAATCTTCTCCAAAGCTGTCCCACCACTTATAACAGAGAGAGAATGTTGAGTATCTATTTTTGAAGTAGCATATACAGGAGTAAGATAATTAAACTTTTCAGTTTTAACAGTTCTGATTAGAGAGAAAAGATTCTCCTCTATGTAGGGCTCAATCGTAGGTGATATGAAAATGGTGTAAAATACCAGTAGTAAGAGGACGCAAAAAAAATACCATTTTGCAAAACCCTTTCTATCAGTATTTTTAATATATGGTTGTAACTTATCAACGGTCTTTGGCATAATTCAGTATAACAAAAATATACTTTAGTACAAAATATGTTTACACATCTACATTTACATACAGAGTTCTCATTGCTCGATGCTACTACTAGGATAGACGAATTAGTAGAGAAGATTAAGAGCAGTGGTATGCACTCATGTGCAATAACTGATCATGGAAATTTGTATGCAGCATACAAATTTAGCTCGAGTATGCGGGATGCTGGCTTGAAGCCTATAATTGGTTGTGAAATATATATTGCTCCACGAACTATGGAGGATAAGGAGTTTGGAATAGATAATAAGTATTTCCATTTAGTATTACTTGCAAAAAACAAGGAAGGGTATAGAAATTTAATAAAGATCGTCTCAAAGGCCCACATGGACGGCTTCTACTACAAACCTCGTATTGATCTAGAAACTCTTGGGAAGCATACAGAGGGATTAATAGCTCTCTCAGCCTGTCTTGCTGGTCCAATATCTAGGCCGATACTTAATGGCCAGAACGAGAAGGCTCTTAAGATTGCTCAGGAATACTCCAAGCTGTTTAAAGACAATTTCTATATTGAAATTCAAAGGAACGGAATGGAAGAACAGAAGATAGTTAATGAAGGGCTACTTAAAATCGCAAAAGAATTAAAACTACCAATAGTTGCTACATGTGACAGCCACTATCTTAATAAGGAAGACGCAGAAATCCAAGAAATACTCTGGTGTATAAATGATGGTAAAACTTGGGACGATCCAGGGCGTAGAACAATGCCCACCAATGAATTCTATGTTAAAACAGCTGAAGAAATGGAAGAGCTTTTTAGTGATCTCCCAGAAGCAATAGAGAATACACAGAAAATTGCAGACAGAATAGAGGAGTACGATATAACTTTTGGTAGAGTTGAACCTCATTACCTAGATCTTCCGGAGGACCAAACTTCTAAAAGCTATCTTAGACAGTTAACCCTAGAGGGACTAGAAAGGAAATACCCAAAGTACGGGAAAGAGATATTGGATAGGGTAGAGAGTGAATTAGAGATAATCGATGATAAAGGGTACGACGATTACTTTCTTGTTGTTCGTGACTTTGTAATTTTCTGTAGGGATAATGATATCGTAGTAGGAATGAGGGGCTCTGGTTGTGGCTCTGTAGTCGCTTACTGTATAGACATTACTGATATTGAGCCAATCGAATGGGAACTCTACTTTGAGAGGTTTCTAAACCCAGAGCGTAACTCTCCTCCTGATTTTGATATTGATATAGCGGATAAGGGTAGAGATGAAGTTATAAAATACGCAATAGAGAGATACGGAGAAGAAAATGTCAAACAAATAATCACATTTGGAAAGCTACAAACGAGACAGGCTATAAGGGATGTCGCTAGAGTTATAAATATAGATTTAAGTATCGCAGACCAACTATCGAAAATGGTTGAAATTGTCTTCGGTAAATCAAGGGACATAGATTATATGATTGAACATAACTCCGAATTTGCAGAAATGATTCGCTCCTCTTCGGATAATGAGAGATTAGCGGAAATTGTACGAAAGGTTCAAGGACTCCATAGAAATGTAGGTACTCATGCTTGTGGAATTATAATCACTCCAAAGCCTGTCATTGAGTACTGCCCAATACAAAGAGATGCACATGGTGGAGGAATGGGTATGACGCAGTATGAGATGAAAGATATCGAGCCAATTGGTTTAATGAAATTCGATTTCCTAGGCCTTAGAAACCTCAATGTTATTGGAGCAGCTATAAAGAAAATAGAAGTTAGTACTGGCAAAAAGCTAGACCTAAGAGAGATAGACCCAAAGGACGAGAAGAGTTTTGATCTTATCCGTAGTGGTCATACGGTGGGTGTGTTCCAACTAGAAAGTGAGGGGATGAAAAGGACTATTAAAACTCTTAAGCCTGAAACTAAAGAAGACATCTGTTATATTTTAGCCGCTTATCGTCCCGGCCCTATGCAGTATATCTCTGAGTACGCTGCTGTTAAAAAAGGCCAACAGGAGCCAGATTATGTATTTGACGAACTTAAACCTGTGCTTGAAGTTACAAATGGCGTTATTACATACCAAGAGCAAGTTATGAAAATTGCACAAATTATTGGAGGATATACACTAGGTGCTGCAGATATCCTAAGAAGGGCAATGGGTAAAAAGATAATGGCAATTATGGATTCAGAGAAGCCTAAGTTTATTGAAGGAGCAAAGGAAAAGGGCTACAAGAAAAAGGATGTTGAGAGACTATGGAATAAATTAATACAGTTTGCTAACTACGGATTTAATAAAGCACATAGCGCTTCGTACGCAACGATAGCATACTGGACTGCATATCTTAAAGCTAACTACCCATTAGAGTTCATGGCCGCCTTGCTTGAGGGTGATTTAGACAATTTTGATAGAGTCATTATCGACCTTAATGAATGCGAAAGACTTGGTATAGACCTCTTGCCACCTACTATCAATAATAGTGGGTTCTACTTTAGTATAGAGAATGGTAAAGATATTAGGTTTGGTTTGGGAGCTATTAAAAACGTTGGTGAAGATATAGTTAAAAGGATTGTAAAGGAAAGAGAGAGTAATGGCCTATACAGAAGTTTGGATGACTTTATTTACAGATTAGTTGATACAAAGTTAGGTAAAAAAGCAATTGAATATCTAATTATGGCCGGTACAATGGATGAGTTTGGCGATAGGAATGCTTTGATCCTAGTCCTAGAATCTGTATTTGAGAATGCAAAAAAGGAAAATAAGGCTTTCAGTGCAGGTCAGATGGATATATTTGCGATAGGCGATGGAAATGATAAATCAAGTTTAGATTTGGTGCAATCTACTCCACTTCCAGACACTCAAAAGACTCCAGTTAATCAGATCTTAGAATGGGAGAAAGAACTTCTAGGAGTCTATTTCTCTAGTCATCCGCTTGATAATCTGCAGGAGTTTTTTGAAAGGAAGGGAGTAATAAATATTAAGAGTGCATTAGAGAAAAAGAATAATGAGTTAGTTGTCCTAGGTGTTTTAGTAAGTAAGATTAGGAGAATTACTACTAAGAAGGGTGATATGATGGCATTCTTAACTGTAGAAGATAAAAGCGGAAATACAGATGTGGTGGTTTTCCCAAGAAGCTACAAGGAAATGAAAAACAGTTTAGAAATAGGGAAGTCGATTTTGATAGTAGGTAGAATTAATGTAAGGGATAACGATAAAAGCATTATTTTAGAGAAGGCCAAGTATATTGACGAATCAAAGCACGGTTCTAATTTTGAGGGTGTAGTTTTTAGGATAAAACCTTCACATACAGCAGATGAGGTAAAGGAGTTGAAAGAATATATAGCTAATTCTAATGGAGAAATGCCTGTCAAAATCATTATAAATAACGGAGAGGACAATAGTACAAAGGTTTTAGATAAAACAATATCCATGGATAGTGAAACTAAGAAGTGGTTGAGAAAATTTTAAGGAATTGTTACCATTGAGAAGTTAAGTTTAACTTGCAGTAAATATGACAGAGCTAGCAACGCAGAAAGAATTTGGAACACTGGGGGAAATTAGAGGAGAGATAATTGAAACCTTGAATAACCCAGATGAGGCATCCCAATTAAAAGGATATTTTAAGAATAATGAATGTAGAATCAATGATGAGCAGTATTATGGCTGTAATGGTGATAGCTGTGACTCTAAGTTAGCTAGAATTTTTGCAACAATAAAGTATATAGCTCAACCCTTTGGGTATTGTGAGTTAAATCGTGATTGTCCAGATTTCAAATTGTCACTTACTCAAAAATCTTACTACCATGGATATCATTTACCTGTAGAAGAGATACAGTTTGTCGAAGAGGGGGAGCCTGATTTTGGAACTAAGATATTGATAAGTGGAGGGAACTTTGCAGAAAGTAAATCTAGGAGAGTTGAGGAATTTGGGTTAGAGGATTTTGTAATAGTGCTAGAAACTCAACAGTAAACTATCTTAGCGGATGATATTTTTCAACAGTTTCTCTAGCAAACTTCTCACCTCCATGTACATATCTTGTAGTTGTATCTAAGCTCTCATGACCAAGCAATACTTGAAGCGCTGTAGCACTGGCGCCATTCTCGGCCATATAGGTAGCAAAACCATGTCTTAAACTATGTGCAGAAGTGGGTATCTGTATTCCCAATCTTTTTCTGTAATCAGCTATTCTCTCTTGGAAATAATTAGTAGATAACCGACAATCTCTATCATTTACATTAGTACCACTAAAAGGTATGAAAACGGCTTTAGAATCAAACCTGTCCAGAAAACCACTCCTCCTATAGCTTTCAACTAGAGCAATATATCTTCTATCAGTATCCCCATTACCCTCTAAATCAGCAGTTAATTTATCTAGTTCTGTAGGCTGTTCCTCTTTAGTTCTATCTGTAAAGGCGTGCTCTAATCTAACCTTAAGATACTTGTTAAGCCAATCCATACTTCTGGGCGTTAAGAAGGCTGCCCTCTCCTTATTCCCCTTTCCGACAATATACAGTCTGGCATCAGAGCTAAGCTGATCTAAATTTAAACCAATTAATTCAGAGATACGCATACCAGAGGCAAACAGCATTTCGAGCATAGCTCTATTTCTAAGTGCAGACTTCTCATCATTCTCAAATTCCATAGGGGATTCTATAAGAGAAATAAGGTCATGTTTAGATGCAACTTTCTTTGTTCTCTTCTCTGTCTTTATCATTCTAACTGCATCGGGGGGAAATGGAATATCCTTATCCATCTCAATCATATATCTCAGATACGATCTGAACGCAGAAAGCATCCTATTAATACTTTTGCCGTCTAAACCTCCTGTAGACCTAGCTCTACTATTTTGTGGTCTGTCCAATATTCCTAAACTTCCATAAACTTTCCTATATACATCTACTAAGAATCCTTCCTTATACTTTTCTACTTCCTCCTTCTCCCTTGTAAGAAACTCTTCTCTCACTTCGTCTAAAGCATCCAAATGTCTTCCCTCTATTAGATATCCTTTGTAGTTATTAATATCCTCCTTAGACATTTTTTTGAAATCAATTTTACTACTGTAAAGATATACTGCTAAAATACACAAATCTCTAGCATAGTTGTAAATCGTTTGTTTACTATATGCATTATTCTGTAAATACAACAAAAACCCGTCCTGTTCTGGGAGCTTTGGTATGCTTTTAAGTAATGTAGCCATATTTAATATTACTACAAATTAGGATTTAGTATAATGTAGGTATGAATCAAATATTAGAAAACAAATTAGAATCATTACCACAAATACCGGGGGTATATAAATTCCTTGATAGAGAGGGGAATATCCTTTACATAGGCAAGGCCTTAAATCTAAGATCTAGAGTTAATTCATATTTTAGAAATGATATATATGATAGGCCTAGAATAAGGCAGATGATGCCTAAAGTTGTGGACTTAGAAATAACGGAAACAGATAATGAGATAGAGGCATTAGTTTTAGAATCGGTACTGATTAAAAAACATAAGCCGAAATATAACTCTGATTTGAAAGATGATAAATCTTACGCATGGATATATGTATCTACTAAAGATGAATTTCCTACCGTGAAAATTGTAAGAACTTTAAATAATGAAGAATATAAAAAAGGAAGACTCTTTGGGCCATATCCAAGTGGGCTAGCAATTAAACGAGTGTTTACCTATCTTAGAAAACTTTATCCATTCTGTACATCATGCAATCCAAAGGAACAAACGCCATCTCTCTATTTCTACTTAGGCTTATGTCCTGGGCCATATCATGGATATATAAGTAAAGAGAATTACAGAAAAAACATTAATGAGATTGTTAAATTTCTAAGTGGAAGAAAAAAAGGGCAGATTAATGATATGGAAAGAGAAATGAAGGCATATGCTAGCTCAAAAGACTATGAAAAGGCAGCAGCATTGCGAGATAGGATAAGTGATCTTAAGTATTTAGGGCAAAATATTGAGTTTAGCTATCTCAAAGAGCCATCGGACTATCAATCTAAAAGAGTGATTTCTAGAAGCCAAAGCTTTGATGAATTAGAAATGGAATTAGATATCGATAACCTTAAGCGTATAGAGTGCTACGATATTTCTAATATTCAGGGGAAATATGCTTACGGCTCAATGGTGGTATCTGAGAACGGTGCCCTAATTAGGTCTCAGTACAGAATATTTAAAATACAAGGTAAAGACACCCCTGATGACCCAGGAATGCTTAAGGAAGTCATACAGAGACGTATAAAGCATATTGGTAAGGAGGAGGAGAGCTTTGGGAGTAAACCAGATATTATCCTTATAGATGGTGGGAAATCTCAACTGGGTGTGTTAAAAAACTATATTCCAAATGACATAATCCTTATGGCTATTTCAAAAGGTAAACACCTTAAGAGAGCAGGTTTTGGAAAAATGGATGAATTCTGGATTGTAAGAGATGGACGTGTCTATAGAATAGATATAGAGAACCCTGCCTTACTCATAGATCTTCGAGATGAAGCTCATCGGTTTGCAATTACACACTACAGGAAAAGAGCATTGAAAGAAGGGAAAAGATCAAAACTTGAAAATATAGAGGGGGTAGGGGATAAAAGGAGGAAAGCCTTACTTAATGAGTTTAAGGATATTAAAGCAATTAAAAATGCGCCTGTTGAGAAAATTAATGAAGTTATCAAAAACAGGAAGGTATCAGAAAAGATTAAGAATTATCTTCTTGACCGAGATATTTAATATTTCCGATAATGTAATCGTAGAGGGGATCAGAGCTATCTGCTGTGTTTAATATGTATGTTACTTTGTTCCTTTCATTTTTTAATATTAAAACCTCCTTCTGATTACCAGACGCCGCGATAGTGCCTTTGAGTGAAGAGTTCCCCCTCCAAGAGGTTACCGTTGTATTTACTACGTCCCAATCCTCAGTACCTTGACTTAAAATCTTTGTGTAATCATCTAATTGATAATCCAATGCTTTAGAACCCCAATATCCGACGGGATAAATGGTTATAAACTGACCAGTTGATATCCTTTGGAAATTTACTGCCCTGAAATCCTCAAATTCTGACACTTCATAACTAATTAAGTAATCTTTTGGTATCTTAATCTGCCAAGGATAATCGGGCAACAGGTCTTGATAATCGCTTCCTGCAAGCAACATATCTATTTCTATTTCTTCACTTACTCTATTGCTCAAGCCATTCTTCGCTTCTTCTGGGGTAATTGTCTCATACCATATGTCATTATATCTAGAATATATTCTCAATCCTTTATCTTCTTTTACCCAATACTGCCCATATCTTTTATCCTCAGCCCCTATTTCAACATTTAATACTAAATTCCATCCTCTACTGATTAGTTCATTTGCGTAAAAAGTTTTTACATCCTTAAAATTACTTTTGCTATTCATATAGTATGCACTCTGTCCTCCTGCTAACATGTCCTTTACACTCTGGTTCTCAAGATCATCAATAAAGAGGAAGGTGCTGTTGGGATAAGTAGGTATGTCATCAAGTCCAATCACAGTTTCTGTTTCCTGTACTATCTCATTGCTGCCTCTATTAAATATTTTAGAGGTAAGAGAGAGTAGGGCTATAAATATGGCAAGAAGAAAAACCCACATAGATATTTTTCTAATGGAGAAATTCTGCTTCAGAGATTGTGTTTTCCTCTTCCTTCTTATTTTTTTAAGGTCTTTATCATTATGTTTGAATAAGACTTTTTTATCGCTACTCTTTTTCTCTTTCTTCCTTCTCTTTCTCATACATAAAGAGTACTTGTTTAGTAAAGTTTTTTCAATATATGTATTTGTAGTATAATAATTTGTTCAGTGCGGGATAGTCTAATGGTAGGACACCGGCCTTTGAAGCCGTCAATCATGGTTCGAGTCCATGTCCCGCAACCATATTGGGTTATATACTTAATTTAATCTCTTTAATCTCATCTCTTAGATTTGCTGCTTTCTCAAACTGCAGGTTCTCAGCTGCTAATAACATCTTACTTTCCAAATCTCTAATTAACAAATTCTTCTGCTTACTATCTAGTTTTTCGATATCAATATCTGTAGTTAAATCTCTCTCATCTTCCTTTTTCGATAGAGATTCTCTTATTTCCTTCTCAATACTCTTTGGTGTAATATTATGCTTCTTATTATATTCCAGTTGATACTCTCTTCTCCTATCTGTTTCTTCGATTGCAAACTTCATACTATCTGTAATTTTATCTGCATACATAATCACGCGACCCTCTACATGCCTTGCTGCACGACCAATGGTTTGTACCAAGCTTGTTTTGGACCTAAGGAACCCTTCCTTATCTGCATCCAAAATTATCACAAGAGAAACCTCTGGCAGATCAATTCCCTCTCTTAAAAGGTTGATACCTACAATCACGTCATATTTACCAAGTCTTAAATCTCTTAATATTTCGACCCTTTCAATTGTATCAACATCAGAGTGTAAATACTGTACCTTAATATCTAAATCCTTCAGATACTCTGTAAGGTCTTCTGCCATTTTTTTTGTTAGGGTAGTGACTAGAACTCTCTGTTTCCTCTCTACATTTGCCCTAATTTCTGAAATTACATCATCTATCTGGCCCTCGCTTTCCCGAACAGTAATTTCTGGATCAAGTAGGCCCGTTGGTCTTGTAAGTAGTTCGACTACAGTATTATTACTATCCACAATTTCCCATTGATCTGGAGTAGCGGAGGTATATATAGTTTTACCCTGTTTTTTTCTAAACTCTTTAAAATTCAAAGGTCTATTATCATATGCAGTTGGTAATCTAAAACCGTATTCGATTAAGTTAGTCTTTCTTGCCCTATCTCCGTTATACATTCCTCTTACTTGAGGTAGAGTTATATGGCTCTCATCAACTATCAGAAGGTAATCATCTGGGAAGTAGTCTAGGAGAGTAAAAGGCGCTTCTCCTGGTCTTCTACCATCAAAATATATTGAGTAATTCTCCATACTCTTGCAGTAGCCTACAGAGCTCATCATCTCTATGTCATACATGGTTTTCTGCTCTAACCTTTGAGCTTCAACAATCTTCCCAATATTGTTAAGGAAATCTACTCTTTTTTTCAAGTCCTTTTTGATTTGGACTATAGCGTTAAGTAAGGTGTCTCTTTCATAGACCAGTGGAGTAGCGGGGAATATATCTAATTCTGAGAGTTCCTCAATTTTCTGTCTTGTAATTGGATGGATCTTAGATATTGTATCTATTTCATTCCCCCAGAATTCAATTCTAACAGGAAATTCATCATATGGTAGATATATCTCGACTGTATCTCCTGATATTCTAAACTGCCCTCTTTCTAGATCATATGTATTTCTTTCATACTGCATAAAGGCTAGCTCTCTAGATAGCGAACTTAGATCTAACTCTACTCCTCGTCTTAAATACATTGCTTTATTTTGATAGTTATCTGGATTACCTATGTTGTATATGCAAGACACAGAAGCAACTATGATTGTATCAGTACGATTAAGTACAGAATTCATAGCACTAGATCTCATAGCTTCAATCTCTTTATTCACTTGTGATTCTTTCTCGATATATAGATCTTTTGCTGGAAGATATGACTCAGGTTGGTAGTAATCGTAGTAAGAGACAAAGTATTTTACAGCGTTGTCTGGGAAAAACTCAGTAAACTCTTCGTAGAGCTGTGCTGCTAATGTCTTGTTGTGGGACAGAATTAATGTTGGTTTGTTATATCTCTCAATTAGGTTGGCCATAACAAACGTTTTACCTGAGCCTGTTACACCTAGTAAAGTTTGTTTTTCTTTATCACTAACTATATTTTCTTCAAGCTGTTTTATAACAGCTTTTTGATCTTCTGAAGGCTCATATTTAGATTGTAATATAAAATCTTTTTTAAGCATTGCTAATTTTATCATATACTTAACATTTCATTGTGATAAAATGTAGAGATGAATAATAAATTTAAATTACATAAGCTTCCTACTGGGGTAATTAATCAAATAGCGGCAGGAGAGGTAATTGAAAGGCCAGCCTCTGTAGTTAAGGAGTTAATTGATAACAGCATAGATGCTAAGGCTTCCAAGATAAGTATTAAGATAAGAGATGGGGGAATGTCTCTAATAGAGGTCTCGGATAATGGAGTAGGAATACCAAAAGAGAATCTGTCTGATGTATTTGTTGCCCATACAACATCCAAGTTAGAGAGTATGGAAGACCTTAACACATTGATGAGCATGGGCTTTAGAGGAGAAGCTCTCTCAACTATAGTGGCAGTTTCAGATGTAAAAATGGTATCCAAATTTAAGACGGAGGATATAGCAAATGAGATTACATTTAGCTCCTCTTCAGATTTTGATATTAAAAAATCTGCTAGGGAGAGTGGGACCGTTGTTAGGGTAGAAAATATTTTTGGTAAAATACCTGTTCGTAAAAAATATTTAAAAACAGGGCAAACCGAGTATAGAAATATATTAAATACAATTACTCCATATTTCTTGATTTTTCCTAATATCCATTGGGAGCTATATAAAGAGGATAAAAAGGTAATAGACCTAGTTGCTACAGATAGTAAGGCTGGTAAGATTGATAAACAGAGGGTTGTCCAAGTTATCAATCAAGATTTTGTTGAAAGAATGGAGACGGTATTTTTTGAAGGGAATGGGATGAAAATATCAGGATTGGTTGGTCATCCAAGTGATCATGTGAGTAGAACTAAGTACCAAAGTATCTTTGTTAACGGAAGGAGTGTATGGGACAACGGAGTGGCAAGAGGGGTGATACAGGCATATGATAGGTATATACCTCACGGCCAGAAGGTCCCCTTTATACTTAGTATTGATATCAAACCAGACTTAGTAGATGTAAATGTCCACCCACGAAAAGAAGAGGTAAGGTTTCTAAACCCATATCGAGTTTATTCGGCCATCGAACAGGCTGTCCAGAAGAGTATAGAGAAATTAGTTAGTTACAAAAACATCCCAGGAAAAGAGAGCTTTGAGGGCGTAAATACAGAGTATGTTAAAAGCTCTTCTAATAGCGGGCATGAAAGTAAAGATATCAATTTCTATAAAGGGGGCTCTATAAGGGATAGTCTTAATTTTAGCAAAGCAGCATTAGAGGGGTTAAATCAACCATCCTTTTTTGAGAGGATTGGTGAAAGGAAAGAAGACCAAGGAGAGGTTATCTCTTTTCATCAGATATTTAATAAATATATTATAGTAGAATTTGAAAATATCGTCTGGGTTATCGATCAACATGCAGCAGCTGAGAGAATTACATTTGAGAAACTATCAAAATCGATAGAGATAGAAAATAGTGACACACAGAACCTATTGGTTCCCCAAGAAATAGCTGTTGATGATGCAGGAGCAGAGTTTCTTAAAGAATATGTTGAGATGTTTAAAAACTTAGGTTTTAAATTAGAAATAAAGAAAGGTAGTATATCTCTTATGTCTGTACCAGTAGAATTTGTGAAAGCAGACATAGAGCTTTTAATCCAAGAGGTTCTAGAGCTAGAGACGGAAGAGGTAAAGAGCAACCTTGATAGGTTAAAGAAGGACATTGTAGCTACAATGGCTTGTCATACAAGTATTAGAGCAGGACAGAGTTTAGATATTCCTTTAATGAAGGATCTATATTACAATCTACTAGATTGTGATAATCCATACTCCTGTCCACACGGCAGGCCAATAGTTTGGAAGATGAGTATAGAAGAAATAGATAGTAAATTTGATAGGACATATTAATGAAAAAAGGGAAGCTTTACTTAATACCAACACCTATAAGTGGGACCGACTTTAACAGTACTCTTGTGCATGATGATATTGAAATTCTCTCTAGCCTAAAATCTTTTATTGTTGAAACTCCAAAAGTTGCAAGAAGCTTTTTAGCCTCTATTAAACTTAAAGTGCCGATACAAGCTATTGATATGTACGTCTTTGATGAACACTCTTCTGTAGAAAACATACAGGAGCTTATCCAACCAATACTAAAAGGAGAGGATATGGGTCTTATGACAGATGCAGGAACTCCCTGTATCGCAGACCCTGGAGAAGAAATAGTACTAATGTGCCATAGATTAGAAATAGAAGTTGTGCCAATGATAGGACCGTCTTCCATACTCCTTACTTTAATGGCTAGTGGGTTAAATGGAGAACAGTTTACATTTAATGGGTATTTACCAAGGAAGCCAATTGATAGACAAAGAGAATTAAGAGCTTTAGCAGAAAGAGCTTTAAACAAAGGCATCTCACAAATATTTATAGAGACACCCTATCGTAATCAAGTCTTATTTGAAGACATATTAAAGCTTCCTGAGAATATTAATCTCTGTTTAGGCATAGAGGTAGGTGGTAATGGTCAAAAAATTAACACATTCCCAATCTCTCAATGGAGGAAAAGAAAGAGTGTGTTAGAAAAAGTTCCAATAATATATATAATAGGTAAGTAATGAAAGAAAGGAAACAGAAAATATATTTATCTCTTGCTCTAGGTATAGCTTTATTCTTTAGTATAACAGCAATCCTACTTATCTCCCCATTTAACTCTTCCACAGTTAAATCATTTGATATTGAACAGGTAGAAGTTGCAAATATTACAATTCAGCAGGCAGATATCTTTTGGAAGGGTTACAGTGATAGTAATGCTTTTAAACTGCTTTATAAAAAGGCAGATAGTACAGGATTATATAAAGAGATTTTTCCTAAGGATGTATATTCGGACAGCTCCTATCCTAAGGGCTATATGTACCACATTATACTCGACGATCTTGATCCAAGAAGTAAGTATGTTTTTGAAATTTGGAATGGAGAGATGAAATTAGTTGAAGATACTTTTACTACAAAGGTAATCAAAGAAGAGATAGATGTGCCCGAACCAATATCTGGTGGCTCGTTTAGTTTCGATTGGATAAAGATTACTAATAATATTGACACATATATTATCCCTACGGACTCAAGCGGTAGCTGGGCATTAGATAGGAACTTAATAGGAGATGATTACCAGGTTGACATATACGCATCTACTTTCATAAAGGAAAGCACTCCTCTCTCATCGCTTTTCATAAAGAGCCTGTATGCTAGGGAATTAGCTAATTGTGATGAAATTAATTATCCTGGCGTACCCTCTACAATAAGGGATAAGGCCTCTACGTTTGAGAATGCGCTTAAATTAAATGGTGGGCCTGGAGGAAATCCTCAGTATGTAAGGTGTTACCAAGATGCATACTGTGAAGCGGAAAAAGTTGGTGTAAATGGACAATGGACATTAGCTAACTGGGCACACGAATCAAATGCTAGTGACTATGAATATCCTGCAGCCTCACTGTACGCAGACTTCGGTGTCGAATGTTGTGGTGTACCTAAGAAGAACTTTCAAGCTCAACTAGGATTCTTTCTAAGCCTAAGTCATGATCCATGTAATTGTGGGTCCAACTGTAGTAAGGAGCAGTATTACTGCTGTTGGGCTAATAACTATCGTGATGGTGTTAGAAGTAAAGAATGTGCTACTGATTCTATAAAGTCATATCTAAATGGTGTAATGGCCTACTACTACTGGACTTCTAGATCATTTGATCCAGTAACATTTGATGCTAGATTAGCAGGATTACCTACACGATTAAAAGGTTCAGGAAAGAATGTAAACTGCGGACCTACAGACCCTATAAAGGTGTACGAAGGGGTAGCCCCAGGGCCAGGTCCAAATCCAGGTCCAAGTCCAGAGCCGGATCCAGGGCCTACTCCAGTACCACAAAGAGGGATATGCTGTGCTCTTAAAATTTCAGGGAAAGACGAATTTAGAGGAGACTGGGAGAATACGACAAATAAAACCTGTAACCAGATATGGAAAGTCGGTCGAGAAGTATACGGAGGGAAAATAGAATACTCTAAAGAATTACCTAATCTCAACCGAGCCAGTTGTGAGAAATGGTGGGATGGAGTTTGTTGTAATGATACCGCTGAAAACGAATGGACTCCTGAAAGGGTTTGTAAAAAAAAGAGTGCAGAATATACAACATATGAAAAGTGCCTAAAGGGTGAGATCCCTGATGTGAAAGTCTGTTGTAAAGATGAACAGGAATACGAGTGGAAGTTTAAAGAAAAATGTAAAAATGTAGTAGAAAAATATGATAAAGAATATACCTGTCTTAAAGCCAATGGTGAACAAGTCGATATAAACTTGAAACTTGAAAAGGGATATAACTTCATCGCTTGGAATGCTAGTGACCTTACAGCACCACTGTTAGCATCTAGTCTTTTAGACAACCCTGCTGTCCTTTTAGTGGCAACTTTTAAAGATGGGCAGTGGAACAAAATTATGTATAGAGAACAAGGAGAAGTTAAAGGTGCTGATTTTGAACTAACTAGGGGTAATGCCTACCTAATTACCACAACTACTGATTTTGATTTAAGATATTCAGGCAAAAGATTTACAGAGTTTGCTTGGGATACAATGAAGGGATGGCAATATGTACCTGCAAAAGCCTTACATCCTTTCAATAATACAAAATCTGTAGTACTTACCTTTGATGAGGTAGATATCACTCAAGTGGGTCTTTGGGACAAGTCACTTGGTAAATTCAGCTACTACATCTACGATGTTACTGGAGAAGAATTTGGTGATTCTGTTAGATTAAATGATTCACAGGGGGTTTTTGTAAAAATAGATTAATATGCCAATATTTATATCCTCAACACCAACGATAGAAGAAGACGATCTTAGATTGTCAAGAAATCTTCTTAAGGCTAAAGAAATTGAGGATATAAAAATCACCTTACCAGGGTTTTCTGCTCAAAAACACTTCTTTACTAATACGGGCCGAGCATCCCTCTACCTAATCTTACAATCTTTAGGAATTAAGAAAGATGATGAGGTAATAGTTCAGTCGTTTACATGTATGGCATTAATAGTGCCTCTTCTCTGGTTGGAAATAGAGCCTGTCTATGCAGATATAGATCCTAATACATACAATATTTCTTTAGACTCTATCAAAAAGAATCTTACAGAAAAAACTAGATCTGTAATCGTCCAACACACCTTTGGTATTCCAGCGGACATCTTAGCAATCAAGACCTATATTGATAGTTTAAATATGGAAAGATCTGAAGATGAGAGAGTATACCTGATTGAAGACTGTGCCCACTGTTTAAATAATAGACATGAAGATCAATATTTAGGGACTTTTGGAGATGCGTCCTTCTTTAGTTTTGGCCAAGACAAGGTTGTTAGTACTACTCAGGGTGGATGTGCTATTGCCAACAGTGAGAATATTGAGAAGAAATTGACTAAGATATATCAGGGAGTCCCTGAGATGTCAGAAGAGGCTATCAAATACAATCTACGCTATCCACTGCTATGGAATATTATAAAAAAGGCTTACTATACTCCTGAGTTTTTAGCCAGTAGTAAAAGACTTAGTAAATTTACAGTAGGGAAATTCTTAATTCTACTGTTTAGACTTCTTGGTTTAATTAAACAGCAGGCTAGTAAAGAGGATTTTGGGAATCCAAATGAGGATGTTTCTAGACTATCCTTTCAACAGAAACATTTACTTAAAAACCAGTTAGAAAAGATAGATAGGTTTACTCAACATAGGGAAGAAGTCATCAACAAGTACTCTAGATTACTCGAATTAGAATTAGGTGGCTCCCTTATTCGATATCCTGTTTTGGTTAGAGATCCCTCTGAAGTTAAATCAAGACTGCAGGAGATCAGAGTAATAGCTGGTAATTGGTATAATTCTCCTGTAATACCTAGAGGTATTGATTTAGATAAAATTAAATATGAGATAGGTAGCTGTCCTAATGCTGAGTATTTAATGGAGCACATTATAAATCTGCCAACGGGCGTAAATGTAAACGACAAAGATGTAGAGAAGATAATTAATATAATGAAGCCCTACTTATTATGAATGTAGAAGATAAAAAATTGTC
>JBAYNT010000002.1:0-39148 GCA_041678645.1 Candidatus Dojkabacteria bacterium | reverse complement strand
CCATCTAAATATAGCAGATCGAAGATCATCGCTTTAACAGGTATCTCTTTCCTAATTGCGGCAATCCCATACTTCCTTCTGCGTTGCATAGTAGTTTGATAGCTCAGGAAGGTGTCTTTCTCATAATCCCAACCTAGGACTTCCGAATCAAAAATCACGGTATTCACAGACAAGGATCTTACATCATCAACCACCTCTGGGAACATATCTGTAACGTCATCGAGGTTTCTAGTAAACAGTTTAATTACGCTACCTCCTTGCTCGGGACCTTTGAATAAGTTTAAGTCTTGAGACTTATCTGCAAGGTATCTTTTCCATATTACTCTTCTTTTGTCTATGTCCTCTTTTCTATATTTATGTATCTGTAATCTCAAACCGTCAAACTTACCCTGTACCAGTAAATCATTTCCTAAACGCTCCACAGCTTCCTCAAAGGATCCTACCCTCTCAACTAATCTAGAGAGAACAGGGAAACCAGGCGTGATAGTTATACTCTTTAATTCTTCCTCCACTTTTCCTCTTTGGAAACTATCAAGTTTACTAGCTACGTACCCAATATCTGAACAGACTCCATAAGCTCTATTAAATTCATCACTAAGCTCTTTGTCCCCTGTAACAATATATGAAAAAACATCCATCATTGTTCTAGAATGTAAGCCAAGTCGTAATTGCCCACACACTATCCTTACAAAATATCTAGATTCTAAAGCACTTGCCGTAGTAAGAAAGTTGATGATTAAATTGTTTTTACGTTCTACAGAACCAGTACCCGAAATATTAATTATGTTCCAAAGAAGCTCATAAACATCTTCTACACTCCTTCGTTTTTCGGTTTCTATTAAGTTCTCAGATAAGCGAAATACTGTATCCCCTATATCTCCCGTTACTTGCCTAATCTCAGATACGTTAATATCTAAGGCTTTGTTCTCAAAGTACCGGTTTAAGAGATTACTTAAACTCTTCTCAGAATAGTTAAACTCGCTCTTTACAAACATAGGCGCAACCCTACCTTGTACAAGATATGAAATCATTTGTATTTCACCTATAGAGCACTGTTTTAAAAAATCCCCCATTAAGGATGTCATATCAATCCTTCCAGGGGTACCTTCGATAGTATTGAACAGTTTACAAAGTTGTTTAAAGCTTTTTGCCATATTAACTTCCTATATATACATAGTAAGTTGATTTTGTTGTACCCTTTTGTTTTACTAAACCTTGCTTTTCTAAGCTAGTCATATCGCGCCTGACTGTTCTAGCAGAAACCTCTGGAAGCAAATCTTGTAACTGCGAAGGAAACATTTTTCCTTTTTGCATCAATCTTTCAACTATCCTCTCTTGCCTATCTGTAAGCCTTATACCCTCTGTTTTACTTTCGGTAACTTTTACTTTGTTCACTTTTTTAAGTGGCGCTTCTCCTTTTAACATTAAGATTTTCTCTCCTGTTAAGATTCCACCTTCATTGCTTTTCCCATGTTTAATGATTATGTACAAAACAAAGCCAAGGATGAAGGCTAAAAGAGTAAAGAAATTTGGGAAACAACTTTTATTGTTACAATTCTCTTTTTGCATAACATATGATATTTAAATTTATCCACTTATAGAGTCCCTTTATGAACCCTACTCTATTATATATGAATTTCGGACATTAATTAAGTTTGTCCCAAGAATCCCCTACAGTAATGTGTGTCTGTAGTGGCACATCAAGTTTTACGGCATTTATCATAATCTCGTTTGCCTCTGCTTTAAAATCTTCTACCACAGATTTTTCTATTTCAAATATAATTTCATCATGTATCTGTAGTAACATATATGCCTTATCTTTATATTTTTCGTCAATTAAATCCTGAAGTTTAATCATCACAAATTTCATAATATCTGCTTCTGTACCCTGTATAGGCATATTTATAGCTTCCCTAGCGGAGGCAGAGGATATCCTCCTATTTTTAGATCTGAGCCCAGCCACATTGCGTGTAGTACCAAACATACTTTGTACATAGCCTTTTTCTCGAGCCTGCTCCTCAGTTTCTCGCATATACTCTTCTACTCCTGAATATATCTGAAAATACTCATTAATATATCGAGTGCTTTCTGCCACATCTATACCTAAAAGATTAGATAGACCGTAACCTGTTTGTCCAAATATCATCCCAAAATTGATTGTTTTTCCTAAATTACGCTCCTTTTTGCTTATTTCATCGAGTTCTTTACCAAGTATTCTAGAAGCTGTAGCAGTATGAACGTCCCTTCCCTCCAAGAAGTCTTGTGAAAGGGTCTTATCCTTAGATATGTCTGCCATTATCCTAAGTTCCATCTGCGAGTAGTCTATTGCCATAAGATCAAACCCTTCTTTTGCGACAAAGCAGTTTCTTACCTTATCGGCCCACTTACCAACTATTGGGATATTTTGCATATTAGGGTTAACCGAAGAGAATCTCCCAGAGCTTGTTCCTGTTTGTTTAAAATCTGTATGAACAGAACCATCTCCCGACTCGTTAGCTATGCTTAAGAGTGGCTCTACATATGTAGTAGAAATTTTAGATACCTCTCTGTAACTTAACAGATCATCCACTACTGGATGCATACCCTTCATACTGCTAAGTACAGATTCTTTAGTTGACAGTTTGCGGCTTTTAGGTAGCTGTAGTTCATTAAAAAGAATGCCTGCTAGCTGTTTAGGTGAATTGATATTGAATTCATGCCCTACGAAATCATATATCGTTTTCTCTAACTCTTCGACGCTTTTATCAACCTCCCCTTTTAACTTTAGCAGCCTATCTTTATTCAATTTCATTCCCCTATCCTCCATTTTTGCCAATATACAAGAAATCGGTTGCTCTATTAGTTTGAGGGAATTAATAAGGTAGTTGTTTTTCACATCTAGATACCCTTTTATATTCTTTTTAGTATAGTCGTATAGCTCCAAATTATTTGCTCTCTCAACCTGTTTCTCATATGTCAATTTCATTACCTCTATTACTTTGAGATAATCATAGGGGGGTATCTTCTCACCTAACACATAATCGCTGTAGTCAAATGAGAGATCTTTTAGCTTAAAACCCCTTCTTTCCGACTTTAACAAATGTTCAAATAGAGAGATATCAAATACTTTAGAATTATCAAATTTATAAAGGCCGATGCCCGAAACAAATTCTTCCCAATTGTAGAAAATAATGTCCGAATTAACCTCCTTAATCCATGCGTACTCCTTAAGAAGATAATTTTTATCCCCTGCTCCAACTATTACAAAGGGCACTGAATCGAAAGCTTCTCCTTCAGAAATATATGCTATATATATTCTACTGAATCCTTTAAGCTCTTCCTTTATATCAACAAACTCACTCCAACTATACTCTTTCTCTTCATTTGAAGTGAAAATTCCTAATTGAGAACTATTACGATTAATATCTAACTTAGTTTTACCGAAAAGCTCATCTAACTTAGGAAGCAGTGATTTGAAATTGTATCTTTTGAAAGTATAGGTTAACTTATTCCTGTCGAAATCCACCAACTGACAATCTGCTAAGTGTATATCTAAGTTCATTTCTGTATCTATTTGTGCGAGTTTTCTACTGAATTCTGCTTGCTCTATGCTCTCTGTAAAGAGATTCTTATGTCGTGTAGACAGATCATCCACGTGCTTATATACCTCATCTAGGGTCTCATATTTCTCTAAGAGAATCGTAGCTGTCTTATCACCTATCCCTTTAATCCCTGGTATGTTGTCAGAACTGTCCCCCACTATAGCTTTGTAATCTACTACTTGGCCAGGCAGATATCCATATTTCTCTTTTACTTTTTGACTGTCATACACAACAATGTTTTTGAAACTACCATTAGGCAGACAGACATATACATCCTCCTGTACGAGCTGAAGGAGGTCTTTGTCACCACTTAAAATATACATATCCATGCCTTCATCTTGCCACTTGCCCGTAGAGATGTATTTAGAGAGGGTGCCTAGGATATCATCTGCTTCATAGCCTGGTTTCTTTATAACAGGAATACTGAATGAGTTTAGTAGCTCTTCTACCATGGGCATTTGATCTATTAATGATTGGTCTGTTGGAGCCCTAGTCCCTTTATAGTCTGGATACATTTCGTGTCGGAATGTTGGTTGTGCAGTATCCATTGCACACATTACATATTCTGGGTGGAATGTTTTTAATGCACTAAGGAGCATAGTAGCAAATCCATATACCGCATTTACTTGTAAGCCGTCTTCTGTCTGAAGGGTCGGTGGATATGCATGGAATGCCCTGTGTATTATTGCGTTAGCATCTATGGCTAAGAATATTTTCTTCTCTTTAGAAGTCGGTAGTGTCATATATAGATTATACTAGAGAATCTACTTCTCGAAAATCTCTTCAAATTCATCTCCACTAACAACTTCTTTCTCTATCAATATTTTGACAAGCTTCTTAACTTCCTCCTCATGCTCTTTCAATACCTTCTTAGCATCACTATATGCCTCATCCAGCAAGCTCTTAACCTCGTCATCTATTCTTTTAGCGTACTCTTCGCTATATGCTCTGCCACCTCCATAGTTATAGCCCAAATGTTTTGTTTGCTCCTCATCCCCATATTTAACCATACCTAGATTATCAGACATCCCATACTGAGTAATCATCTCCCTAGCCATCTCTGTAACATGCTCAATATCAGAACTAGCACCAGTAGAAATCCTACCTAGAAACACCTCCTCTGAGGCCCTACCAGCCACACCGCTCCTCATTCTAGCCAACATCTGATCTTTGTACATATGCTTCGTATCCTTCTCTGGGAGATACACTGTAACCCCACCAGACATACCTCTGGATATTATTGAAACCTGCTCTACAGGATCAGACTTAGGAGTGAAATGAGATACTATCGCATGACCAGCTTCGTGGAAAGCTGTTGTTTTAACATCTTCTTCATCATTCTCTTGGTCTCTTTTTTTTCTACCAAGTCGAACCTTAAGGTATGCCTCAGACAAATCCTCTTGACTAATTACCTTACGATCATCTATAGCCGCCATAATTGCTGCTTCATTTAAGAGATTCTCTAAATCGGCACCAGAATACCCTATCGTTTTCTTAGCTATCGCCTCTAAATCCACCTCATCTGTAAATTTTTTATTCTTAGAATGCACCTCCAATATCTCTCTCCTACCCTTAAAGTCAGGCATCGGGACAGCGACAGTCCTATCAAACCTCCCCGGCCTTAGAATTGCGGGGTCTAATACATCTGGCCTATTAGTAGCAGCAAGTATAATGACGTTGTTCCTTGCCTCTAGACCATCCATCTCTACAAGAATTTGATTTAAAGTCTGCTCGCCAGCACCAGAGTGTAAAACTGTACCCCTCTTTTTAGCTACTGCATCAATTTCATCAATAAAGATAATACATGGGGCAGCCTTCTTAGCCTTTTCAAAAAGATCTCTTACCCTAGAAGCACCTGCACCGACTAACATCTCTTCAAATTCAGAACCAGAAGAATGAAAGAATGGTACACTAGCTTCGCCAGCAACAGCCCTCGCTAAAAGCGTTTTACCAGTACCAGGTGCACCTGTTAACAGAACACCTTTAGGTATTCTAGCACCAGCAATGGAGTATTTTTTAGGGTATTTTAGGAAATCTACAATCTCTTCTAACTCTTCCTTAACTTCATCAATACCAGCAACATCATCAAAACTAATACCTGTTTTCTTTCCCATTAAAAGCCTTGCTTTACTCTGACCAAAATCAAATATCTGCCCTCCAGATTTCTTCATATTGTTGATAAAGAAATAGCCTAACACAAAAGCACCTATTATCATTATTAAAGTAAGGACATCACCAAATGTAATTGCAAGTTTAGGTTCATAATAAACGTTATTTAGGCCCTTGATATCTATGCCTGCATCAGTAGCAACACTATAGAAGTCTGTGTTATCAGAAATTAGTGCATACTTTTTAACCAGTTTCTCTTTTTCCTTATCCTCTGCAGCATATTCTAGTGTAATAACATCATCTTTGATTATAATTCTGTCATACTCTTCAGTAGCTATGTCAGAAACTATTTCACTTAAACCCACCTCTTCTCCTGCATATGAGAAAAGATTAACAAGAAGATTTATAGCGAAAGTAACGATGATGGAGCCTATTAATATTCCTATTATGCTAGGGATATTGTTTCTTTTCCTCACAACCCTTATATCTATTTTTTTAGCCTTTTTCTCATTTTCTGCGTTTTTTTTGTCTGCCATTTTATAAAATTTCAAATAATATGAGAGTGGTGAGAGGCGGAATCGAACCGCCGACCTTAGGTTTATGAATCCTATGCTCTAACCTTCTGAGCTATCTCACCGTGTTATAGCCATTATACCAAAAGATCCTATCGCATGCATTAACTAGCCTTTCCTGAATACTCCCCTGTTTCAGTACTAACTTTAATTAGATCACCTTTCTTAATAAAGAGAGGAACATTCACTCTATACCCTGTCTCAACAGTAACCAATTTACTAGCTGAGTTGGCAGTATTGCCCCTAACGGCAGGAGTGGATTCTATCACCTTAAGATCAACTGTGGGACTACCTTTAAAGTTAATCGCTTTACCCTCATGCCTCATTATCAAGCACTTCTCCCCTTCTTTAAGAAAGTTCACATAGTTGCCAAAAATATCCCTATTAATTGTAATGGATTCGTAAGTTTTACTATCCATAAAATAACAACTGTTTTCATCGGAGTATAGATACTGGACTTCTATTGTTTCTGGCTCTATATATTCCACTTTAACACCAGCCTTAATAGTTTTCTCTAGTAGCTGTCCACTATCAAGGGCTTTTATTTTCATAATTATAAGGCCCCCTTGGCGCCCCTGAGTTTTTAGTTTCCTGTCAATAATATGGAACACTCTTCCGTCTTCTATAATATACATACCTCTTGTTGGCTGATCTGTTAATGGCATACGCTTCATCCTTATTAAAAATTGAAACAGCGTAATTTTATCATAAAACGTGGTATATTGGTAAGGAATAAAATTATCTAAATGAGAATGGTAGAAAAAGAAAAAGGGCTATTCGAGACACTTCTATCTGAAAAAGAAATTTTAGATAGGGTTAATGAGCTAGGAGAAGAAATCACACAAGACTATGAGAGCAGTAATCACGATCTTGTTTTGATAGGGATTCTTAATGGTGCCTTTATGTTCACCTCTGATCTCGCTAAAAGCATCAGTCATCCAGATATATACATAGATTTTATGAAGTTATCTAGTTATACAAAAGACCAGAACACTGATGGGGAACCAAAAATTCTCTCTGACACTAAAAGATCTATCATGAATACTGATGTGATAATAATAGAGGATATCGTTGATACTGGATACTCCATGGATACTCTCTTAAAAATGCTATATGCTAGGAATCCTAACTCTATAAAAGTCTGTAGCTTACTATCAAAACCGAGCAAAAGAGAAATATATGTACCTATAGACTACTTGGGTTTCCAAATACCAGATGCTTGGGTACTAGGATATGGATTAGATGAAGGCGGGAAGTACAGGAATGGGAGAGATATAATTAGGAAGATTCAGGTTTAGGATATTTCTGGTTGCGGGGGTCGGATTCGAACCGACGACCTCCAGGTTATGAGCCTGACGAGCTGCCACTGCTCTACCCCGCGCTAATCAAGTATGGGCTAATTATATATCAACAGAGAGGTTAATAGCAAATTTCAATACCCAGTGACTAAGAAGTCTAACCATTCATCTAGAACGTCTTCCTGAGACTCTTGTTCCTCAGGATAAAGAATGGCTTGAATTTTCTCTTTGCCTACTTCCACCAAGTCCTCCCCTATTACAAAAATTAATTCTCCTTCCTGCCCATAATTTAATCTGTTCCTAGCCTCTTTCTCTAATGTTGTAATACTTCCTGCTTTCTCAACCTGTAGGGATAGATTTAAATTTTCCAGCCTTAAGCTTCTTACCTCCTGTTCAGCCTGTTTAAGTAAAGATACCTTCTGCCCCATCTGTTTAAAAGATCTATATACACTCAAAATCATTAGTATGGAAACGATTATTAAAACTACTTTCCCTATCCCACTATCCAGTAGCCTGTTTGCTATACTGCCTTCTTCCTTACTCTTTCTGTTTCTATCTTTCCTGTTGTATTTAAATTCTTTCATATATATCAATAGTATCAAATATTTAAAACAAAAAGAAATAAGGTATAGATTGTTTTATTCGAAACCTTTGCATTTGCCACCAACTTATAGTATATTATTCAAAGACTATTATTAATTTAGTAGCTACTACATTGATTAAAGTAAAAAACGAGAATTTTGCCCAGTACCATAGAGATTTCATAGAGGACCTTAGCAGTAAGGGCCGAGCTGAATCTACTGCTGTCGCCTATTCAAAAGATATTGAGCAGTTACTCAACTTCTTTTCTGAGAACGGCACAATAAAACTAGAGGATACCTCTATAGAAGATTTAGAGGCATATAAGAAATATTTACAGGACAACAACTACACCCCTAAAAGTGTCTCTAGAAAAATAAATAGCACAAGGACCTTTTATAAATACCTTGCTTCTGTTGGTAAGCTCTCAGATAACCCTTCTGACAAGTTAGCACATCCTAAGTTTGAGACTAAACCTCCAAGAGTTCTTTCTGAGATGGAGTATAGAGCATTGAGAGATGTTAGCAGGGCAGACATAAGGCTTTACTCTATCATTGAGATATTGCTTCAGACAGGGATTAGAATTGGAGAGCTAGCCTCTCTTACCATAGATGATATTAAGAGTAAGGATGTTGACGGAAAGAAATTGAATTACATTTATATTGCTCCTTACGGTAGTCATGATTCTAGAAATGTCCCTCTTAATAAGTCAGCGAAGAAGGCAATAGACGACTATCTAGAGATTAGACCAGAGACAGATGAGGAAACACTTTTTATAACTAAGAATGGTAGACCTCTTCTGGTTAGAAACATTAGAACAACTATAGATAAGGCTTTTGAGAGAGCAAGTATTAAGAATGCAAAAGTTAACGATCTTAGGAATACATTTATAGCACACCATTTAGCTAACGGGGTAAGCTTAGTGACCGTTTCTAAATTAGTTGGTCATAAAAGATTATCTACCACAGAGAAATATTTAAACCTTATAGATAACAAAAATCCTGAGAGTGAAAAGAGTTTAAGGGATTTATAAGGTTTCTGCATCTACACACACATCCTTTTTTATTTCAGACACTGAATAACTGACTTCTTGTACCATAGATCTGTAACATGGTGGGAGTAGATGGACTTGAACCATCGACCGCGGCTTTATAAGAACCGTGCTCTAACCACCTGAGCTATACTCCCATGCTGTCGTGATTTTACCAAAAATTGAGACAAAATACATCTACCCCCTCTAAAAATTCATTGGTGGGAAACTTACAGGAGCTTCCAAAGGAGCCGTTGTTGGTTTATCCAAGTCGGCCCTACTCTTAATATCAGCATTAACTACATTAATATCCCTACCATACCTAGTTCTAGACATCTTCTTTATAAGACCAAGGACCTCTGGATTAACTGGCATATCAAAACCAGACATAGGGAACCTACTACCATAGGATGTATTAAGTGAAAATGGTCCAGGATAAGAACCGTTCGTTAACATCTTCACATAATAATGAGCCAAACCTTGATTTATAAGATCCTCTCCAGTGAGAAGTGGGTCAAACTGAGGCTCTAGAAACTTACCATCCTCCGCACTACAACGAGCAATAAGTAAAGAACCAACATTCCCAAACACAGCACTCTTAATATTCTCTGGTAATTGCCCAATATACTGATGGGCCATAGTAAGATTTAGCCTATACTTCCTAGCCTCAGAAAGTATTGTGCAGAAATCGTCTGTAGCAAAATTTTGGAATTCATCGGCATAGAAAAAGAAATCTTTTCTCTGCTTCTCTTCAACATTTTCTCTACTCAAAGCAGCCGCTAACATTTTCTGAACCAGCAATAGCCCAAGAAAAGACATGTTCTCCTCCCCTATCATACCTTTAGAAAGATTGACGATAAGGATTTTTTGATTATCCATAATGTCTCTAAAATCAAAGGAGGATTCTGACTGACCAATAATATTTCTAATAGCCAAATTGGTGGTGAATTTATCAAACTTGGATATAAAGTAGCCTAAACTCTCAGATTTTGTCTTTTGATCTGTCTTAGCTATTTGATCTGTCCAATACCTCCTAACAAGATCGTCTTGAATAATTGGCAACCACTTGTCCTTGACCCACTGCTCGTCTTGTAAGATACGCACAACCTCTATGAGCGTAGAACCCTTCTCAGACATTGCAGTGAGCATAGCGTTACGTACAGCCTGTTGAAACATAGGTCCAGCGAACCCTTGATTGTTAGGATCAAACATACGAATAAGAAGTGCAATAAAGCTATTTACAATCTGATGTTTATGCTGTTCATTATAAAACTCCATGATATTTAAACCAAATGGTCTCTCAAAATCTGCAGCATTAAAGTAAATCACATCCTCTGCTCTTTCTGGTGGTATACGCTCTAACACCATTTCCGCCGCATCTCCGTGAGGATCAATAAAACACACTCCGTCGCCATTATAGATATCTTGAACTATCATCCTTGCTAATAGCCATGATTTACCAGTACCCGTCTGCCCTAAAATATATGTGTGCCTACGCCTATCGTCTCTTTCAAAACAAACTCTTTTTACCTCTCCTCTATACTCATTGTTGCCCAACCAAATGGTATCAATACTGTTGATATCGGTATTAATCTCATTAGAGGCAGGTATTTCTCTTGAAAGAAGCCAATGGATATTAGGAGTGGTAATCTCCTTATTAGGGAAATGGTATATCGCTGCTAATTCCTCAGTATTCAAAATCGTCTTACAGTCCAATGGAGTTCTACGATATATAACGTCATGGATAAACTCTTCTTTTGCACTATCCTTTACTTTCTTTTTCTTAAAACTGTTAACTCCTGGATTACTAAATTGATCGAAAGCACCAACAATATTATCCAAATGCATTTTGGCTAATTCTTTACTAGGAGCACTCGTGACTATACGGATATCTGTCTTAAAACCCGCTTTAGATATCTTCTTGTTAACTGCCTGCAGTTTCTCTTGAGAAACTTCTATTCTCTTTTTCTCAGGATCTGCATTATTTGATTCGATCTTCCCTATATATTTCTCTCCATTCTTTCGCCATTTATTATCTGTAGGAGTAATAATGATTTGCACCATAGCACCCTCACCCTGGGACATTTTACTCAAGCTACTTAGTAGGTTGGATAGCGGGTCACCTTCAAATCCTTCAGCTGTTCTAACTGGGAAGTAATTTTCTTCCTCTAGCTCTAATCTCGTATATTCAACCTGGGTATTAGTATCAAAAATATTATAATCATTGACCTGCTTAACCTCTGCGTCTTGGTATGAACCTAATATCTGTTTCTCAACCATCTCTGCCAACCTTTTTGGGCAGTGTACATAGAACCTTATCTCTCCTGGTATAGCCATCAATTCAAAGCTAATCGAGTTGTTTACTGTGAATTTACCAGCTAACCCATCACCTTTTCCGCCAATACTAATAAGATTAGCGAACATCTTTTCTGCCTCCCCTATTTCAATCTCATTAGTTCTTGGTACTCTTACTTCAAATAGGGCCCATTTGCTAGCTTTATCATCCCTATCTTTTTCCTCTAATCTTTTTTTAACAATATAGTAGACAGCAATTATGATGCCGATAAAGAGAAAAACAAAGGTAATCCATCCCCATGGGATATCTATTTCTCTGTTGTTGTAAGAGTCTTTGGGGTACTGTACCTGTGCGCCAGGTCTTACTTCTTCAGTAGGCATAGGGCCCACCTGTGAAAAAAGTTGTTCTTTAGAATATTGCTGCGTTACCATACTAGGTATAGTTTATCACAGAAAATATGTGTTGAGAATTTTAAAAAGGTTAATTTTTTGAGACTTTAGTAATATCTACACTAAATCTACCACCACTTTTGCCATTTAGTATAGAAGCAAAACCGTTTGTAGCGTCAATTTCTCTCTTCTCTCTTGTAGTTGTAGGCCCCTCCTGCAACGCAGACACCGTCTGCGGAGAATCTGAGACCTCTGATGATTCTTTGGTTGATGGGATAGGGGTAATTCCTTTCATCTCTCCCATCTCAGGATTAACACTATTAATTTCATTTGATTCGACAGGGAATGCAGGATCCCCCTCCTTTAGAGTGTCCATTTTTGTTGGCATTACATTTTCTATTGTTGGATTCATACTACCAAATCCGTCTAATTTATTATTCATAACCTATAACAATTATACCATGTGTTTTCTCTTTATTCTAGCCATCTCTCTCTTGACATCCCTATCTTTCTCTACACCCTTCCTTTCATACTCTCTCTTACCCTTGCCTAATCCTACTTGAACCTTTATCAGATTTCTAGTGGTATATACACTCAAAGGTATTAAGACAAGCCTACCTTGCTTAATTTTACCTCTTAATGTATCCATCTCTTTTTTCTTAAGCAAAAGTTTCCTACTTCTATTACTATCGTAATCCTCTCGACCATCATGAGTATATCTAGCTATATCTGCATTAACAAGCCATAGTTCATTACCTAAAAATTTCACATACGCATCAGAAAGGTTGCATCTCCCACTCCTAATAGATTTAACCTCAGCACCCGTTAAAACAATACCCGCCTCAAAAGAATCCTCAATACTGTAATTGCGATAGGCTTTTTTATTAACAATTTTCATTCCAGATTATACTACAAAGAGATTCTCCAGACATTATTACCATCCAATACATACATATATTTCTCTGCTCTATCAACAGCAATTTCTTTTACATTATCCCACATCGAGTTGTTATCTCCTCTATAGACATACTGATTAAGCAAAACTAACTCGTTAGGATGTAATTTGTCATTGTAGCTATCTTTTGGCTTTTCTAATTTCAACACTCTCTTGTTTCCCTGATCAAACATATAGAACGCGAAGTCCATATTCCCAGAAGTGTTTCCACACGTTAGTTCCCCCATTTCGCCATTAACCCCTACAACAGTAATAGGTACATAACTACCTGCAGAGTATCTCAAAACCCCTTCATTACCTGAGGTAAGTATATATATACTAAAATCCGCAAAGAAATCATTGGCCTTGCTAAAGTTTTCATCATTTATGACTGTAGTTACAGTACTACTATACCCTGTACCGTAATTAACACTTTTTACGATCCTAGCATTATCTCTATCAAGATAGTAAAGGTTGTCAGTAGCAGTAAGGACTGCAAACTCCACTACATCTTTAATACCTATATTGCTAAGACCTACTCCTGTAAGCTTTTTGAATGGACTCCAATCAGAACCAGAAACTGTTGCCTTAAGTACACCAACCTCTTGATCATACACGAAAATATCTCCTTCATTACCTACATCTACATATTTAGGAGATTTAATTAAGCCCTCGTTATCAGCCATCCTACTCTTACTTCTGTCATATATAGATACTCTCCATACAGAACCAGTCCCCTTATCTGTAATAAGTAACATTTCGTTACCAGAATCATCGAGAATATATTTCATATCTGTAAGCTCGGTACCATTTTCAAAAAAACCTACAAATGATTCAGGTGATGCTACCACCCTTTTGTAGAGGCTGTCTTCTACACCCAATACTTTTTGTTCTAATTCATTCATTTTCTTGATATGCTCCTCGTCTATCCCCTCCGGGACATCATTTAAAAGGTTGCTCGCTGAGAAGACTTCTTTTTCTGCTTCACTTGTATTGGTAGCAAGATTTCCTTTAGCACTATCGAGTTTCTTGTTGACTTCTTCAAAAACCTGGTCTGCTTGAGCATGCAACTCTCTTAACACCTTCTGCTTCCTAGCATATTGATAACCAGCAACTGCAACTATTACAGCAATTGTCCCAAGTATAGCGACCTTAAACCTCTGTGTTCTTAAATCTTTAACCTTATATCCATCTATTCTTATTCCTGGAGCCCGTTTCTTGAGTCTCATCTCAGAGGCTTTAGCGGCATATTTTTTAAACCATCTCTGATTGCCCAGCTTCTTGTTAATGAATACCCACACCTTTGCAAAGGTTTTTTTAAAGAATAGGATTACAGGGATGGAAATCTTTTTCAGAAATGTAAATATAGTAGAAAAAAACTCCTTAGTTCTATCTAGTATCCTCTTCAAATCGATTTTTTTACCTTCTTTCCTTATCTTCTTAGGCTCTAAGGGCCTACTCCTCAGCTCGATCTTCTCTTCAATTAGCTCTGTATTGAGTGGTTCCGCTTTACCTTCCTTTTCTGAATATATAGAAAATACAGCTTGGTTAGGAAGTAGTGTCTTCCCTAGAAGATTTAAAGCTTTCAGAACATCTTCCCTGCTATTTTTACCAACTAAGGTATGCATGTTCTCCGAAATTAATGAGGCAGTAGAAATTACTAAAAGATCACTGTCTGAGATTATGAAGCCTGCTGTCTGAGCATTATTTTTTTCCAAAATCTCTATAATATCTACGACCTTTTCTCCTCTGTAGGCATAAATCTCATTTTCTCCTAAATTGGCAACATATACTCCCTCCTTGGTAGCTGAGATGATTACCAGACTTGCATCTATTCCGGACTCCTCTAGCTCTTTACTGTTTCTCATCAAATCCTTAAGTCTTCTTGTGAATTCCTGTATTCCTGATTTAAGAGATTCTGAGATGGATTTACTCTGAGAGTACATATATCCTTCTACTACTCCGTCCCACGCTATATGTGCGACTCTTTCTGCAGGGAGATTCCCTTCACTTGATATTGTTACAAAACCATATAGTTCACCCTCTTTGGAAGATTTAACGCCAGAAGTTTTTAGATATCGAAATACCCCAATAAAGGAGTTGCTATTTTTACTGTTTTGTACAAATTGTAAGGCAGTAAATGGCATGCTGTTTTTTAGAGTAGAATTAATATGAAAGCTAATATTGCACCCAGTAGGGATATCACTAGATTTACTGTAACCACTAGTTTGGAAACAGCGCTAGATGATATATCTACGGTGTCTTGGAGGACTCGGAATTTAAGGATAAACATGAAAGAGTAGAACACAATGGCAAAAAGGATTAATCCTACAAGAACCTTAACGAGGCTTCCTGTTACAGATACTCCTACGTTTATACTGTCATATATGCTTGTATAGTCAATATTCATATCTTTATTTAGAGCTCTCCGTCATGAGCTAAATCAAC
Source organism: Candidatus Dojkabacteria bacterium (assembly GCA_041678645.1). Classification (GTDB taxonomy): domain Bacteria; phylum Patescibacteriota; class Dojkabacteria; order SC72; family SC72; genus WOZL01. The sequence goes on along the minus strand of JBAYNT010000002.1, from coordinate 23,912 downwards.
TAAATTATTAATCACTTCCTGTACATTCCTTGGCTTAGGCACAAATCTCAGGGTAAGATCAATACCTTCTCCAGCAGTATCAATATATATGTTCCCAATATCAAATATTGAGCTTAGTAGCCCTATACTGTCATGGCTTACATCCTGTATCTTTCTCCAAAGGATCTCGGTATATGAGTGTTGGAATATGCTTGTTACCTTAAGCGACAGAATTCTTTTATCCGTAATTATTGAAATGTTGTAATACCACTGCACTATCGCTGTGATAATTACATTCACCGAAATAACAATGGAGGCTACGAAAAGGCCCAAATATATTGTAACTTTTCCATAAATGTCTGTAGAGTTTGATGAAATGAATAACAGGGCTATTGGAACTATTGGTATGAGTATGGCAACTAGGATATGAGTGAAATATGCTGTCCAATGTTTTCTGGTAATCATTATTATCTCTTCACCCTCTTCCTTCCTATCGAATCGTACATTTTTAGGGAAGATGTCAACATTTTTGTCTCGGTCAAAGGATTCAGGGAGAGCCCTTATAAAGGCAAATCTCTTATCTCTAAATTTTTTTGGTACATCTGTTTTTTGTGCCATTCTATATTAGTTAAGATATCATAAAATTACTATAAGAACAAGGAATTGACAATCATTTAATAGACACTTTTAGATCCAGAATGACCCCCTATATCGATAATCAGGATTAAAAGATTTTTATCATATAAATACCATAAAATTCTAATATCCCCAGTTACTCTAGAGCTGTAAGCTTCCCCCCACTTTCCGGTATTTACCTTGTGTGTTTTTAAAGACTTATAAAAAGGGTTCTTTTCTAATTGCTTGAAAGTTCTTCGCATCTCCTTATCTAATCTTTTATTACCTTTTCCCAATTTCCTAATCTTTTTATCAACACTTTTAGTTGTATTAAGAGAGTATTTATCTTTACTCATTTTTATAAAGATTGTTAAAGTACTCATCTACGTTAACAACCTCCGTTACCCTACCCGCTTTTACATCCTCCATTGCCTTATCTAATTCTTTCTCCTGCTCCTTAGTTAATTCCATAGTTGGTAAATCTTTAGGTACCTCTATTGGTAATCTATCTAAATCTTTTAATACAAGTAGTCTAAGATAATCAGACATTGTCAAGCCAGTTTTTTTAAGCTTAACCTCTATATCTCTAACTACAGAGGGGCTTAATCTTGTTTGTGCAACCTTTGTTTTATAATCCATTATTTGAATATTAAAAACTTAATGTATACATATGTATACACCTGTATTTTACTATATGGATTATTTCTTTTCAATATTTATATGCACAAACCCGTTTTGAGGAATATGAAGATGCCCAGGGGCCCTCATATTATAGATTGTCTTAAAATAACTAGCTGGAATCGTTATATTCCCAGCATTAGTATAGAAAGTAATGCTTCCAGTTGAACCGTTACTGTTACTCGTGACAACGGCAGATATCGACGATACCGGTTTCGCAGCCAACTTTCTCAATTCGGAGTAAGAATATGGATTGCCACTAGAGTGGCAAGCATCATATACAGGAACTATACGACCATCACTTCCACCATTAGCTGCCCATACCTGGTACGCATTAACAATATCTGACATCTCTGTTTGTGTCATCCATGGATTCCTACCACAAGTACTAGATCCTGAGGTATACCAAGTCTGATAAAACCAAGATACCCTGGAAATACTGTCATATGCCCTAGCCATCCAATCACCACTACCTGAACCATCGGTAGTATCCCAACCAGAAGTATTACTCCAACCTCCATGTACAGCAGCATACTGACTAAAAGCTGCACTACCACCACTTGTTAAGACTTGACCCTTTGTAGCATTTACAGCATTTATCCAACCAGATCCATTACCACAGTTCTTATAGACCTGATCTGACTGATTCGGTCTGATATATCCATTCCTGTTTATTTGGTGAATAGCGAAACTCCTTGTTGCAATAGCTTGAGCTTTAACCGCTTCAGGATTCCAAGAGGCAGGCATCTCAAATATACGATTCATATAGGTATCAAAATTTAAAGTCTCATTGTAATATTTAGCATTATTATTACAATCAAGGCCATCCCCTCTAATTGTAACTGTAGCAGGCTCAGGATAACCAGATGTAATTATAAATGATGGATAGTAGTGATTTAATATTTGCGTATATGATTGCCCTGAATCAGCCCTTGCCCTTGCACCCCACTGACTCATACCATTTCTATGCGTATATGCCCCTATTGAAAATACTGCAAATGTGTCACTAGGCGCATTTGCCAAAAACCCAGGTAATGTAGACTTATTATCCGTACTCCCTGGTACTGAAGATGCATTTACATTAGTTCCTCCCTGTCTAACCACAAGTAAATGATACTGCAAATCGGAAAGTTCAGACTTAAGACCATTAATGGTCCTACTAACCAAATTCCTACTGTTATATGTCTCATTTAACTCTCTTTGCAATTTAGCCCTTTCAGCTAAAAGAAGATTATGAGAGTCATCTAAATCCTTCTTCTGACTATCCAATTCAGTCTTCTCACTCTCTAACTCCTGCTTAAGAACAGTAAGACTCTCAAACTCCCCTGTAATCTCAGTAATCTCATCCTTTAGTAATGAAATAGTGCTCTTCTTAACAAAAAAAGAATGTATAACATCATCTATACGACTATTTGAAAAGAAGAATTCTACAGTACCTACTCTACTCTCCATATACAATTGACTAGAAACAGAAGCAACCAAATCTTTCTTCTGTCTAATTACTTCTTCTTTCTGAGCTATTTCTTCCAGCTTCTCCTCTATTTCGCTATTCTTTGCCTCTAGTACTGTTTCAATCTCCTCTACTTCAGCACTTAGTAGGTTAATTTTCTGACTAACAGAATAGTTACTATTTGAGATCTCTTTAATCCTGGCTTCGATACTTCGCAGGTTAGATTCATTCTTTTTAATCTCCTCCTGTGTCTGCTCTATATCTTTTTCTAGCTCGTCTGCTGGGCTAGAATATGCAGGAGTAAACTGAAAAAGAAGAAGAAAAAAAGAAAGAAGAACAAAAACGGTAATGTTAAAAATAGGCAGTTTACTCATATCAGATTATCCTACATTCCGACAATGTAATCAATCAAAGTCTTAAGCAGGAGTCCTGAAATTAATACAAAGATTAAGCCAATGATGGCCCATGTAAGTGTGCCTTGGGCTTGCTTAATTTTATCTGGATTACCAGCAGAAGACATCCACATATATCCACCCACGACGACAAAGGCGAGAGCAAGGATTACACCAAAAGGAAAAAGGAAGTCTAAGACCTTATCAAGGCTGGTGAATATTTCTTCTATTCTTGCAGGCTCATCCATTTAATTATTAAAGCATAAAATTACTATTCAACACCCATTAAAGATGTAATGTATTTTACAAGTAAAGGTGCAATAAATACAATTACCAGGCCTACTAAGGCAAATATTAGAGATCTAGTAGCATTCTCAACCTTCTCTTCATCACCCATTGCTAGTATATATTTGAATCCTGCAAGTATTAATGCAGCTACGGCAATGATAACAGAAAAACTAATGGCTAGGTTAATAAGATTTATTACGAAACCACTTAGACTCTCATAATCAGTTGGGTTATTAAGCAAAGAAAAATTTAACATATAAAGCTATTATGCTATTACTGTAGTAACCAACGCTTTTGTTTTCATCAAAACCTCATCAAGGACAAAGTTTACTAACAACACTGCTATAAATGCTATAGCTAAGCCAACAATTGCGAATGTTAATGATTTACCAGCTTTCTCAATTTTACTCTCATCTCCAGCAGCGGTAATATACATATAACCACTTCCGATTAATACTGCAACACAAATTACTGCGGCTGCACCAATAGCGAAATTTAAACCCTTTGTTACCAATTCTCCCAATGTTGGGATATCGAGTGGGTTTGTAATACTGCCTATATTCATGTTCGTAATTTAATAATAATTTATTTATAATTTGAATTTTACCAAAGAATCCCTAACTTATCAATATTAGCCAACTTCAAGCAGGGTTAAAACAAACTTAATTATCAAACCTGCTATCCACACCACTATCAAACCTATGATAGCAGCTGTTAAAGTCTTCTGCCCCTGCTCTATCTTGTCCGGATTGCCCATAGCAGTAATCAAAGTATATCCAGAGACAATAATCATAGCAACTGCAACAACAGATGAGAACATAATAAAAGCATTGATTATGTCTTTGACATCAAGAATTACTTCATCCAAATCTTTCCATTTCTCAACTATTGGGAAGTCTACAACTTGACCGCCTATAGTTACAAATAAGCCCCCCTTAAAAAAATTCTTAGTTGATTTTTTCATTAAGCATTTATAGCATCTAAATTAAACACATTCGATATTAAGAGTAATATTGCTATAGATAACAGTATAAACACCAACCCTATTATTGCATTAGTTATCATCTCCCTAGCATCTTTAAGTTTATCAGGATTTCCCTGGCTGCTCATCATCTTATAACCAGCAACAATTAAAAGTACTAAGGTCACAGTACCTGCTAATGGTAGAGCAATCGCTAATATCGAAGATGTAATGTTGCCTAATGCATTTCCATCTTCTACACTAAATTGCGAAAACAGACCTCCATCTGAGTTGATTGTTCCCTGCAATTTATCTGAAAGAGTGTCCGCATATATTTTATTTACTATACTATTCATGTTTCGTATTATACACAATCTCGCGGATTAACTAAACCATTGCGTCTTCACATACTGTATTATAATCGCAGTACCTACACAGATATCCAGGCGTAGCTATAAAGTTTTTCTTTTTAATCTCTTCAATTATCTCAACAACCTTCTCCCCCGCCTCTTCCTTTCTCTCTTCTGATACGTTAACCTCCACGACCTCTGAATGCTCAACAAACACATATTTAGCACTTACCACTTTTAGTCCCAGCTTCTGCTCAGCAAATAGTGCATAAAGTGGCAATTGTAAATCTTTTTTTACATTAGCCTCATTTTTTACCTTACCAGTTTTATAGTCAATGATTTCTACCTCTAACATTTCCTTACTATCATCCACCACATCTATTCTATCAATTTTCCCCACAAACACACTCTCTCCTACATGCACAGAGAATGGCTCCTCAAGTCTATACGGCCTTTGGTCTTCATTAAAAAGATTTTTATAGTAACTCTTTAATATCGCTATACCTGAAGCCTTCCTCTTCTCTTCGTGAGCCTTACTATCATAACCATGGGACATCCAATGAGACTCATATAACTCGAGCAGTTTCTTTTCATCTGGTTTCTCTACGATTCCTTCCAGCCCCTCCTTAGAATCTTTAAATAGTGTATAGAAATCTTTGAGAGTATTGTGAATAGTACTACCAAAGGATAGCGAGGCATGAGGCCTCGACGGAACCTTAAGGACGTATGAATACTTGTACTTCTTTGGACAATCTTCATATGTGTTAAGTTGTGAGTAGCTAACTCTTTTAGTAGTATCAATATCTTGCATATCTCCTTCTAATATATCATCTCCTTCCTTAAAATGGGCCATCCTTTCTTCGGCGCTTTCCTCTATCCCTCCAACAACAGGATTGCTAAACGACTCGTTTACATCTTCATCAAGAATTTCATATAAAAAAATGCTTGGCTTCTTCTTGCGCTTAGCATCTCCATAGAAATGAGAGGCTGTTAAATACAACTTCTCTTTTGCTCTAGTAGCCCCGACATAGAAAAGTCTTCTCTCTTCAGCTATCTGCTCTTCCTTGCTATCAAGCTCTTCTGAGATTGATTCTTTAATCAACTCTTCTGGCAGAGCTATCCTATCACTCATATTTCTGGTAGGGAATCTGTCCGACACGAGATTGCAGATAAACACAACAGGAAATTCCAAACCTTTAGCACTATGTACTGTCAGAATATTTACTCCATCGAAATCATCAAAGTCTGACTGATCTACCGCTGGAGAATCCCCTACTTTTATTGAATACTCTAAATAGTCCAAATATTCATAGATATTGGTCTGAGGGTTATTCTTCTCGAAAGTCTTAATTAAATCAAAAAATTTGGCAATATTAGAAATTTTAAACTGATTCTCATTACTCTCATTCTCAACAAGGTATTGTATATAGCCACTCTCCGTAACGAAATTATAAAGTATTTCCCCAATAGATTTCCCCTCCTTTACCATCTTTAAGCCCTTATCGATTAATAGAAGGAAGTCACTGATGGACGAAACAGAAACAGGGGACAAAATCTTTTTAATCAGATTACTCTCCTCAACCTCTAATTCATCAATCTGCCAATCTTGCTCTCCTAGTTTAATTTCCCAAAGATTCTCCAGTTCCTCAAATAATGAGATCTTTTTCTCTCTGGCAAGTCTATTGAGTTCTACAAACTCTCTAGGAGATACGCCCCATATCTCCATACTCGATAGGTCGTACATCGCTATACCATCTGTGTAATCTGCAAGAATCCTCAGAAAAGAAATCAGGTTTTGTATCTCCTCCCTTGTATATAAAGCCCTTTGTCCTCCAAGCTTATATGGAATTCCGTAATATCTAAGTGTTTGTACAAAAATGTCTGATTGCGCATTAGATCTAGTAAGTATTGCAAAATCAGAGAAGTGATATCTGCTATTCCTTTCTTTCTTAAAATCTTTTCCCGAGAGAGAAGATTGACCAGACTCATTAAAAGAGGCAGAACCCTCACTCTCTACCTCTATATCTTTGTTGCCCGTAAGATTAAGAATTTCCTCTGCTACCCACTCCGCCTCGGCATTCTCGTTCCCAGCAACTACGAAATTTACAGCATCTTCATCACTATTTTCAAACACATTGCTAGCTACTAGTTTCTTATCTATCTTCTCAGTAATTTCTAATCTATGCGGGTCGTTGTGTTTAATTAACCTGTAAGCACTATCTAATATCTCTTGTCTAGATCTGTAGTTTTGAGTAAGGACAATTTCTTTAGCATCTGGATATTTCTCTTTAAACTGCAGAATGTTAGAAATTGCTGCGCCTCTAAATTTATATATGGCTTGATCATCATCCCCTACTACAGTCAAATTCCTTGGCAATTTCCTTTCATTTTTATAATCTTTCCCTAAAACTAAGGTGTTTACTAAAACATTCTGTGTATAGTTGGTGTCCTGGAACTCATCTACAAGAATATATCTAAATTTATCTTGATACTTCCTTAACACACTTGGTCTCTCTCTAAAAAGTTTCAGCGTGAGAATTATGAGGTCACCAAAATCCAGCTTGGACTCCTCTATCTTGATTTTGTTATACATTTCATATGTTTGTGCAAGCTCTTTGAGTTCAGCATATCTCCCCCTTTCTTTCTCTGTTGTTTTAGGTAGTTGATTAACAAATTTAATGTATTCTCCTGGCGCACAATCCTCATCTTGTAGTCTAGAGAAGTGTTTAATGAGATCCGTTATGAATTGCGTCGGGTCACCTTGTGGTCTAAAAATATCTAATGGAAAGTCGAATAGATGCTTTCGCATAAGGATATATGCTTGCGCTTGGGTCATTAAGGAAAAATTCGTATCAAGTCCAATGTAGTGACCATCTTCTCTAAGTGTCCTGTCGCAAAACGCATGGAATGTTGATATCCAGGGCTCTTCATAGCCGTACTCCATAGCGATATCTATTCTTTCAACCATCTCTTGGGCGGCTTTTTCAGTAAAAGTAAGTGCTAAAATTTCAGATGGCTTCGCCCATTTTGATTTCATAATGTGTATCACCCTTTGAGTAATTACTGCTGTCTTACCTGTACCAGCGCCAGCTATTATCAAAAGTGGGCCTTCTTTATGCTCTACGGCCTTCTTCTGATTTTCGTTAAGCCTTATCTGTGCCATATTTATTTAATTGAGAATGATAGTAAGCAGGAAATTGCTAATATACTAAGTCCTATTGCTGTCATTGTTAGCACCCTAATTATGCAAATATCTCGTTTTGTTTTTTCTTTCATAGTTCTATCTTAGACTATTTTGCCAGTTTTTTTAACATCTCTATTTCCGCCCTCATATCTCCACCTTTTTTAAGTGCAGGAGTTTCTAGTATAAAAGGGACGTTTTTGAATTCCTTCCTGTGCAATAGTTTTTTTATCGCCTCTCTGCCTATCTCTCCCTCACCAAGGTTTGCGTGTCTATCTTTGTTTGAGCCGAGTTTCATTTTAGAATCATTAAGGTGTACTGCTTTAACATTCTCTATACCTAATTCTCTATTCATGTCCTCAATTACCCCCTCTAAATCATTAACTAAATCGTATCCCGCAGCATACATATGCTGTGTATCTATTACGAAACCTACTCTACTCTTGCCTTTTACTCTATCTCTCATTTTCTTTAATTCCGTAAAGGATTTCCCTAAATTGTTTCCAGTACCTGCAGTAGTTTCGATTAGAAGTTTCTGTTTGCCACTAACCTTCTCTAGTACCCAATCTATTCCATATGAGATTCTTTCGATACTGTCCTCAAAGGAAAGCTCCTTTTGAGAGCCTGGATGGAAGCATATCCCAAGTATTTCACAATCTAACTTTTTCTTCTCTATTAATTCTGCTGTTCTTTCTGCAAAGTCTAAATATACTCTTAGCCCCTCTTTGCCCAAGTGGAAGAGCTTTTTGTCCTCTCTTGCTAAGTTAGTTAGATATATTCCATGTATTAATATCTTTTTTAATCCGGAGCCCCCTATTTCATTAACAAACTTTTCAATATCTTCTTGCGCTATCTCTTTTGTAGCCCATCTCATTGGCGCGGTAGGCATCATTTGAATGCTATTTATATTGTATTCTTTAGCAGCCTTAACTGCGTTCTCTATCCCTCCTGCTGATGATACGTGTGCTCCTAAATACATACTATATTTTAACTTTGATGAGCATAAAAAACAAATTGGAAAATATGGTGTTAGATAATGTATAATACATGGTGCTGTGGAGAGGTGCCTGAGTGGTCGAAAGGAACTCACTGCTAACGAGTCGTAGGCCTTATAGCCTACCGTGGGTTCGAATCCCACCCTCTCCGCCAAAAACTTATTACACCTAAATAAAGTTTATCTACTATATAGCTTTTTCTGATATACTTTCCCTGTGAAGACATTTAAAACACTAGCTAAATACCTGACAAAAAAAGAGTACTTGTTGCTAATAATAGCTGGAATCATAGCTCTAATACTCGCCAATTCTGTAAATCTACTCCTTCCAACTGCTCTCTCTAAAATAATCGATGAGTACACAGTAACGCAAAGTATAGATAACAAATGGTATATCTTAATCGGTATACTACTCGTTGTAGGAACGGGCTTTACATACCTAAATACCTATCTAAATACAATACTTGGAGAGAAAATAGGTAAAGATTTAAAAGATAGACTATTTAAAAAACTCCTTAAACACAATTACTCTTTCCTTGTAGAACAGAAACCTTCTAAACTATTAACCATTATCAATAGCGACACTTTATACATCCAAAGAACCTTTGTACAGGCAATTGGCACTACTCTGGTAGCTATATTCCTCCTCTTTGGAAGTCTGATACTAATGTTCTCCCTTAACTCTCAACTCGCTCTTATCATAGTAATTACAGCCCCCACTATAGTTGGGATATTAATTCTTGCTATTAAAGATAAGTTTAAACTCTTTAAGAAAGTCCAAGAATTACGAGATAGACTTAATAAGGTAATTGGAGAAAACATAAAGGCCACTATGCTTGTTAGAGTGTTCGTGTCCGAAAAGACAGAGATCAAGAAATTTGAAGTGGTAAATGAGAAAAATAGAGAGGTAGGGTTAAAGATTAATAAGATCTTCGCCATAGTTATGCCTGTAGTCAACTCTTTGTCAATCATCGGTACCGTACTCATACTCTATTTCGGTGGGAAAGAAATAATATATGGCAATATGAGCATCGGAGATGTCAACGCTTTTAATGCATATGTACAACTTTTTACAATGCCCCTACTCATGCTCGGATTAATGATAACAAGTCTTGGTCAAGCTATGGCCTCCTTACGAAGAATTAACGATATATTAAATGCTCCTATTAAATTTCAAGATGGGAAATTAAGTATAGATGAATTTAAGAGTATCGAGGTACGAAACCTCTCTCTTAAGATTAATGACACAAACGTTTTAAGGAATATAAACTTTGAGATTAAGAAGGGGCAAAAGATTGGTATACTTGGATTAACTGGCTCTGGAAAAACAATTTTCCTTAAGACCTTTCTTAGATCCCTAGAGCCAACAAGTGGCACAATCCTATTAAATGAAAGAGATATCAAAAATTACCAAATTAAGGATGTGAGAGACCTAATAGGCTTCTCCTTCCAGGAGAACTTCCTTTTTAATGGGACCATATATGAGAATATTAAGTTCGGAAGAAATATCCCTAATAAGGAAATTGTTAAATCAGCCAAAATCGCTGAGGTAGACGAATTCGTCAAGGAGATGGAAAAAGGATACAAAAGTAGTGTCGGAGAAAGGGGGAACAATCTTTCCGGAGGTCAGAAACAGAGAATCATGATTGCGCGGGCCATAGCACCAAACCCTGATTTACTAATACTTGATGACGCAACAAGCAGATTAGATATCTCTACTGAGAATAAGGTTTTTGATAATATTAAGAGAGAATATAAAGATATCTCAATAATTCTTGTGGCACAAAAAATAGCCTCTGTTAAAGACTGCGATAAGATATACATATTTGATGAAGGAGAGATTGTTGAGTCCGGGACACATGAGCAGTTACTTAAAAGTTCTATACTGTATCAAGAAATTGAATTAACACAAAGAAACCATGAGTAATGATTACAATCTAAACAAAGAAGAAGAAGTAAATACGAAGAAAGGCTTGACGCTCTTAGTCAGGCACTTTAAGCCTTACATCCCACTCTTTGCCCTTGTGATATTCTCATTGCTTTTGACTAACGTACTATCAACGATAGCCATACCGAAACTGGCACAGATAGCTATAGACGAGAATATTCTTAAAGGGGATATTTCCGGTCTCCTGAACATCCTTATGTATGTTTTGGGGATTCTCGCCCTTACAGCAATTGGCCAGTACATAAGAGTGAGATCAACTGGGGTCCTTTCTCAAAAAGTTTTGTTTAATATTCGAGAGGAGGTATTTAACAAAATTCAAGAGCTGCCAACTCAGTTTGTATCAGACAATCAAGCTGGCGATGTAATCCAACGTCTTACTGGTAATGTAGAGTCCTTAAACACCTTCTTCTCAGAGGGACTTGTCCGAATAATGCAGTTAACCTTTAGTTTAACGAGTATCTTAATTGCAATGTATCTCTTAGATTGGAGAGTTGCAACGATTTCTTTAATTGCAGCTACAATTACCCTTTCATTTATATCTCTACAAGGAAAATTTTTAGAAAAGCCCATAAAGGAGTCTCTTAATAAAGAGGGTATGGTTAGTGCCAAAGTTCAAGAGACTTTGGATGGCTTTGTCCCAATACAGTCAGCTAATCAACAAGATAAATGGTTCACTCAATTTAATAGATTGACTAATAACTATTATGAAATCTCTAAAAAAGTTGCTGTAATATCCTCAACAGCTGACACATTCTTAACCTTTATGAACGTTATTACAGTAGTAGCTACCCTAATTTATTCTCTAAGTTTAATGTCTACAAGTTCTATCACTCTTGGTGCAATAATCCTTTTTAACCTTTATTCTCAACAAATCTTTAGAAATTTAGATAGAGTCTCATATATTTGGAGAAACGTTAAAACTGGATTAGCTGCTGCCTCTAGGTTAGATGATATCTTGAAACTAGAGAGTAATATTAAAAACCCTGAAGTTCCCTACTCTCCTAAAAAGATAGAGGGTAAAGTAGAGTTTGTAGATGTTGATTTCGGATATAACGGGAACGATGTCGTTTTAAAAGATGTAAACTTTGTAGCATATCCTGGCAAAACAATCGCAATCGTTGGTCCTACTGGTGGTGGTAAAACAACATTTGTAAACCTCATTGCTCGACTGTATGACGTTAAGAATGGTCAAATAAAGGTAGATGATGTAGATGTTAAGAATTGGGATCTAGATACTTTAAGAGAAAGTATAGGATATCTAATACAAGATACTTTCTTGTTTGAAGATACAATCCTAAATAATCTGAAATATGATAATCCTACTGTTACAGAGAAAGATGCTAAAGAGATGTTTGAATTTTTGGGGGTAGAATCTTTTATCAATTCGTTATCTAAGGGCTTACAAACAGAAATTGATAGTGAAGGGACTGGCTTGAGTTCCGGGCAAAGGCAAATAATCTCCTTAGCTAGAATACTTCTTCGAGATCCTAAGATATTGATTTTAGATGAAGCTACTGCGCGCATAGATACTAAGTCAGAGAAATTGTTACAAACAGCTATAGAGAAAGCAGTCAAAGGGAAAACTACTTTTGTAATAGCTCACAGATTAAGTACCATATTTAACGCAAATCATATAATTCTTATCAAAGATAACACTATCCTTGAGCAAGGTAATCATCAACAGCTTATCGAGAAGAAAGGCTTTTACTATGAAATGTATTCTAAGTTTACAGGAGATAATTAATTGGCCTCTACCTATATGAAAGACAAAGAAAATTTTCTTTTAAGTTTATCAATCACCCTAGGTGTAATCCTTTTAGGATTAATAAGTTATGTGGTATATTCCGAGTATAGGATACAGAACAGAACATTGAATAGATGCCCCTATCAGGGCTGGTCATATGAACACGGAGAGAGTTTTGATTCTGGAGATGGTTGTAATGTGTGTGTATGCAATGACGGTGTCATAGCATGTACAGAGAGAGCATGCGATATAAATTTAGAGGATAATTTAGATGGAGAATAATAACGCAGAGTCCCCTACCATAAGTAGGCCAGAGGCTACAAAAAATATTGAGCCAAAAGGTGGGAAAGGGAAAAAGAAAGGTATAGTAATTTTAGTGATCGTCTTATCCCTCCTATTCCTTATTCTAGGTGGATATATTGTATATACAGAATTTTTCCAAGAGCCTGAGGAGCAAGAGAACACTCAAGAGACAGAGGAAGAGGATACAGATCTAGGAGTATGTGAAGTTGGAGATGAGGACTGTGAAGAAGATATCGCAGCTAAACCAAAGGATGAATATACAATGTTTGAAGGAGAGGTAATCTCTGCCAAATTACCCAAGGGTTGGAGTATTGTAGAGTACTTTGATGGTGAGGGCACAGAGTCTCTTCCCGATATGGGTGGCAGTTACAAAGGTCTTACAGCAATAGATATTGTAAACCCGAAGAGTAAACAGGTTTTTACCCTACAAGCCGTATCTGGTATAGGATTTGTTGGTTGTCCCAACTACGCCCTATTTGAAGATGATAGTCCTTCATACCATGCTGAGCAACAATCTGCTAGCGATGAGATGGGAGACACCTTAAATATTGTAGATTACAGAGACCAAAAGTATGTTGAGTTTGAATTCCTAGGAGTTACTTTTAGAAGAATTGGAGAGAAATATTTCTATGATATGAAAGAGGGCAACAACTACTTTGAGCCTCCTTGTGTAGAGGGAGTACTTACACTAGAAGGCCTATATTTCACCGATGAAGAAGGTCATGTATATGAGGCTTACTTCTATGGCCCTACAGATGATGCTACTAGCGCTGATCTGTTAGTAATAGATGAAATATTAGGAAGCGCAGAATTGATATAGCGGGCTGTTTGTTTAAGAATAGCTCTTTGTGTTTAACAACAGAGACTTAATTGACTAAATTAAGCAACTCTGAAAGAATAGATTATGACGAAAACGTTTAAAATTTTCTCAAGATATTTTGTTCTTGTATTATCACTGTTATTCTGCCTGTTTCTAACGACAAGGTTCTCTAAAGATATCGAGGTGTCTGCTCAGACACCAATAGAAATATCTACTTTAGAGGAGTTATATGCAATACGAGACGGTTTGGCAGGGGATTATCTCTTAGTGAAGGATTTAGATTTTCGAAATGACTCGCATTATGAGAATATAGCGAACAAGGCTATATGGACAACTGGAGAGGGATGGGTACCAATAGGGACGGCTTCTGCGCCTTTTACTGGCACATTTGACGGGAGTAATCACAAGATAAGCCATTTATTTATTAACAGGGCTGCATTCAACCAAGGCTTGTTTGGATCGAGCTCTGGAACTGTTCGAAATCTAGGCCTCATAGATGAAAATATTAGAGGATCTTACAGCATAGGAGGACTGATTGGAAGTAATAATGGTGCAGTTACCAATTCATATTCCACAGGAGAGATTAATGCAACAGGAGATAACGCAGGGGGGTTGGTTGGGAGTAATAATGGAACAATTACCTTTTCAAGTTCTAGAGGGGTAGTTAGTGGAGTTGATAAGATAGGAGGACTGGTTGGAAATAATAGCAGTGATGGAAGAATAGATCGCTCATACTCCAGTGGTACTGTCAGTGCAACTGGAGGTTACGCTGGAGGATTGACTGGACAAAATTTCTACGGAACTATTATCAATTCATATTCTAATGGTGACGTTAGTGGGTCTTCACTGGTTGGGGGGTTGGTTGGAGATAATTTTCTTGGAGCTATTACCAATTCATATTCTACAGGCAATATTAGTGCAGGTGGAGAGAGTATGGGAGGATTGATTGGGCAAAATCAGCCGGGAACAGTTACCCATTCATATTGGGACACCCAAACAGCAGGGGTAGAGACTTCTGCAGGGGGTACCGGTAAGACAACATTAGAGATGAAATCTTTGTCAACCTTTGATGAGGGTTGGGATATACTTGGTATTAGTAATTTTGATTCTAGTAATCCTAGTACCTGGTATATAGATGATGGTAATGACTATCCTCGTCTTTTTTGGCAATACTCTCCTCCGCCTCCTGTAGATCCTCCACCCGTAGACCCACCTCCTGTAGATCCTCCACCTGTAATACCACCAGTGACTCCCACACCAACGGTAGATGACACTAAAGACGTGGCAAAAGAAGCTCTCCCTAAGACAGGAGTGTTTGCTAACAGTCTTATAATAGTTACAGGGGTAATAATTCTCTTCTTTGGATTAGGGGTATATAAAATGCCTAATCAGGCCTTTCTATTCTTTGGATATAGAGAAAGGTTTGAGAGGAAAATTAGGAAATAAGGGAGTTTAAAAGAGGACAAGAAAATGAAAGTAATAGAGCAAAGAAAAGCGCGAATAGAAAAATCATAAATTTTTAATGGTGGAGACGGTGGGAGTCGAACCCACGTCCAAAAGCATCATCATACGCTCTGTACAAACATAGTTAATCTTGTATAGACATATATACCTAAAAGACTAACCAAAAAGTATATACGCTTAGGACTTATTTTAATACATACCCTCTCCTAATTTAAGAATATGCATATATCCTACAAACGACTGTCTATTAAAACCTCTGTAGGAGGAAGTAATAAAGACACTAATCTTAAAAGACTAGACTTATGCAAAGTTGTAGTTGTACATAGGAGATGCAAAAGCACTCTTTACTGTATCAACAATACCACTTACAAAAGCGTTAATACGATTTTCTACACTTATCTGTGTTTCTTTTAACGAGTATGATCTCGATTTGAAACGTATTGAATCTCACTTCTGTCGAAGCCTGACGTCCCCATATTGATAAAGAACTATGTATTATACCATTTAGTTATACACATTTGAAGAACCTGAATGGCCACAAAGCGTTACAACTACTTTCTCCTGCTAGCCTCCCACAACCCAATACTAGTAGCTATTGCTAAATTCAAAGAGTCAATATCCTCTGAATGGGGAATATACACACTCTGCCCAATATCCTTAAAGCTACTATCTAACCCCCTACTCTCATTACCCTGTACAATACTAAAAGGCTCTTTAAATTCTACCTCTCTAATATCCTTGGCCCCCTCCAACATAAACGGATATAAGTTATATTTCGGATATCCGGACATATACTGTTGTATAGTGTTGTAATGCTTAAAGTTTATCCTAAATAATGCACCCATCGTAGACCTTACAACCATAGGATCAAAAATATCAGCACTAGAACCTATCAATACTAAATTCTTAAAACTGAAACCTAACATTGTCCGAATAATTGTACCTATATTGCCCATATTCCTAGGCTCAATCAAAACCAAATGATTACCCTCCTCTAGTTCTGTATCATACTTTCTAAACACACCCATTACATACGTATTCTCCTTTACTGCAATCTTCTCAATACTCCTATCAGATACATTTAAACTAATACCCTTCTCTTTACACAATCTCTTCACCTCCTTTACTCCCTCACTACTATCCGCAGTTGATTTAATAAAGATCGTTATAATCTCATTTGCCCTGTAATTTAACAAATCAATAACGGGATAAGTACCTAATGCATACGAAAAATCATACTTCTTTTGGTACCTCTTAATTTTCATCTTTACCCTCAATGATATTTTTTAATACCCCCTCCATCTTACCCTTCCCTTTACCCTTAGCAATCCTCCATTTCTCATCTCTCAAAAGCATATATGCCTCCTCCACACTCTCCTTACTCTTTAACAACAATCTGTTTTTCTCTTTAAATTCTTCAAGATACTCAAACTCCCTACTGTACATCTCATAAATACTCACTAGAAAGCCAAGCAAGAGGAAGATATAGCTGAAGAATTTGGCTAATACAGAAAAGGTCATCATTAAATCATGCTCTAAGTTCAGAAGAGGAAGAAAGAAAATTGTTGAGAGCAGAAGAAAAACTAGGGAGAACATTTGCCAATACTCCAAAGACTCATATTTCCACGTATTAGACCTCCAATGACCAAAGACAGTGAATAGGAACATCAGCATGCTTAAAAAGCCTCCTACGAGTGCAGGGAGGTATTCCTGATAGTTATTGAACATGTCTGTGAAAAGTAAGGATATAGAAATTAGAAAAGCAAAGAGAAAGAGAACTACTAAAGAAATACCTTTCTCCTGTTTACTATTTACATTCTCATAATCCTTCCTTAGTAGGTAGCTTAAAAAGAATACTATCGCTAAAAACCCTTTAGATATAACCATCGTCAAAGGAAAGACCTCCGATGGAGAATAGTTAAGCAACGATTGGAAACTCCCAACAGACACGACTATTTGTACCCCCTCTAGGAACCCAATGAAGAGAAAGCCTAGCCCTATGACAAGGTAACTTAACTTAGTTTTCTTAGTGTAAAAGCGCACTAATGCAAGAAGGCCAATAAATACAGCTAAAATGGAAGATATTAACTCTATAAATAATAAGAGATCTTTCATCCAAGAAATCTCCCCTGCGTTGTATGCAAAGATTAAAAACGCTAACACTGTTACAAAGAGAAGGATTTGCTTCTTTTGCATTTCAAATTTCTTTTCAGAATATCCACCCATATCTAACATATTAATATAAATATTTAGTAAATGTAATCTCTTCGCTTCTTTCTGCATATGGAGAGCATACTGTTAAGCCCCCTGCCCCGTCTTGAACGATGTAATACCCTGTACCGTTAGCTGATATATAGAGAGGATCTGTAGGAATCTGAACAACATCCTCGCTATTAGGAGCATTTAGAAAGCTTAAATCGACATAGTCTCTGCAGTCATATGGCCCAATTTTACATATCTCGTTTCCGAAAGAAACACATTGGTCGTTTATCGGTATAATATTTGAGATCCCTTCTCTACTACGGGAATTAGCAACTACTTGGCTAAGGATATACGAGACATCTGCTCGTCTCTGGCTATTCCTTGCTTCAGCTCCCTGTTTGCCCGGATTAATTGCTAAAAAAGCAAGTACAACAACAATTGAGATTGCAGATAGGACAACGAGAACCTCAAGAATAGAGTACTTTTCTTTCTTAGGTTTGATCTCTTCCTGGATTTGGATTTTTGCCTGCTCTGACAGAGGCTCTGAAAGATTTTCCATATACTTATACATTATCAAAAAGGAGACCATTTTACCACCTTTTATATCTCGCCCCTATAGTTATATATCGTATAGTATATAGTAGTTTAGACGGTGCAAAGTGCTTATGTACGGCCCTTCGTTGACACTTAAGTGTAGTTGTCCACATCATGGTGAATAATGCTAATAAGTAAAAATCTGGGAAATTTTCTTGCTGCTCTACGTTCAATTCTAAGACAATATCTCTCTAGCAAGATGGCGGAGAGAGAGGGATTCGAACCCCCGGTATGAGTAAACTCACACAAAGCATTTCGAGTGCTCCCCTTTCGACCACTCAGGCATCTCTCCAATAGCTATTATATATGAATATAGACAGAAATCCTAAACCTCGTCTAATGGTATATACTCTCCAAAACTCATCTTTTCTATTCTCCCCTGCTTCTTAATGTCCTTATACAGAACATACTCTTGTAGAAGTAAAAACAAAGGTAACCTATCCTTCTCATCCAAAAGCATAATTAATGTATTAGGAAACCTTAGCCTAGTATTAACAATTAAGAAGTTTTGCTCCTTTCTCTTTGAAAAGTAGAAGCTGTCTAACATAAACCACTCATAAAGCTTATCATTAAAATCCACTCCTCTAGCTGTTACCTTATGCTTTACCATTAGAGGCTTTGTTGAAAAAACTACATAGATGAAGAAAAGAAGTGAGATTAATGCAGCCATTAGGAAATATTTACCTAAGATGGCTAAGAAAAGGATTAAAACGAGAGATATTGCAATAACTATGATAAAAGATTTGTCATCAAAGGAGTACTCATACCTATCAGGAGTCTCCCACTCAAAAAGCTTAATGTTTTGTATAACTTTTTTAGGCTGGGTAACATCGTCCTCTAATTCCACCTCCATATCGATTACAGCCTTCCTCTTACTCTCCTTCTGACCTTGTATAGCGCTCTTTTTCATGTTCTCAAGCTCTTCTTCTTTCTTTTTAAGAGACATCTCTCCTGTAATGATCTTGGCAATCTTCTCTAAATCACTATCTGTTTCTTTTCTATTTTCGTTCTCTTTCATACTTACATCATATAACAAAAAATGTAACAAGCACAATAAGGAGTACACCTAAACCGTAATAAATATTTAAAATATGTAGGAAATTCAATGTAAAGACAGTAATTATCCCTAAGGTTATCAGGGTTCCTAATTTGAGTGATGTATAAAAAAGTTCTTTTGTTAAAGGCTTTCTTAAGAAGAACTTATTAATAAGAACAAAAAATATAGACACCAAGTTTAATAGTACTACAGATGAGAAAAAGATTAGAACAATAACATTCTCCCAATTAATTACCCCACTGTCGGTATACGGTAAAAAAGTTGGGGCATGAAGTAAGTAATACAAAATAATTGCAGATAGAAAGACTAAAATGCCCTGCCCTAAAAGTATTTTCATAACTTTCTTAATATAGGATTAAGGTTGTTTCTCAATTTACTTTATCCTCTTTCTATTAATTTATTTTTTCAAATATATGAATATTCTAATTATAGAGGAAAGTAAAACAATATCCCAATTAGTTAAAAAGTCTTTGGAAGCTCAAGGTTTTGATATCACGATAGATAGTAAAAATTTCTACAATAAAACTTTCGTGAAGAAAAAGGTCTTCGATGTAGTAATAATTAATACTAATCTACCAGGGAGATATACGCTCGATATCTTAATAAGTGTTAGGAAGGTTGACAAGGAAATAAAGATATTAGGATTATGTAGCCATGGAGGTTGGAAAGACAAGGTTAGTTTTCTAAAAAATGGTGGAGACGACGTAGTCTCCTACCCTTTTCCTATACAGGAGTTAGTGGAAAGGATTAACTCTTTACAGAGGAGGCCCAAGTCATATATAGATGGTAGTCTATATATAGGAGAATACTGCTTAGATAAGGATAATTTCTCAATTAAGGATAAGGAGAAGGATATAAAACTTAGAAAGAAGGAATTTGAACTACTAGAGTATTTGGTTAGGCATAAAGATAGGATAGTAAGTAGGTGTGAGTTACTTGATCATGTATGGGATTATAGAGAGTATATAGGTTCAAATACAATAGATGTACATATAAAAAGGTTACGAGATAAGCTCGACCATAAGGACATTATAAGAACTATACATGGTAGAGGTTATAAAGTGATGGAATATAAACCTAGATCATCATTGGCATAACTAGGTGTATAAAGTTTTCGTCATCTTTTACTTTAAAAACACCTGGCTTAATAGCTTCTGAGCACTCAAACAGAATTTCTTCTGATTGTAAGTGGTTTAATACATCTGTTAAAAGCCTCGAGCTAAATGCAATCTCTATATTCTCTCCTTCCATCTCACCAGAGAAGGTGCTTTGATTACTACCAACATCTGATTGGGAGGCAGACATTGTGATAGTACCTTCTTTACTATCTATCTGAATAATAATTTTATTACCCAAGACTGATCTAGCTATAATATTGGTAACTTTAAGGGAATCCAAAAAGTCAGATCTTTTAATTTCACATTTTGTGTTAAATCCCGTAGGTATAATTGGCCTATACTCTGGGAACTCCCCATCTATTAACCTAGAAGTTAAATCGACATCCCCTACTCTAAACAGTATTTGGTTCCTATCCTTAATCAAGTACAGCTCAACTGCGGAGGCCTCATCTGATATTTCAGACATAATATATGCTAACTCCTGCATAGCCTTTACAGGAATCAGTAGTGATTTACTCTCTTGAGTATCACTTTCTAACTCAATAATCTGCCTAGACAGCCTTAGACCATCTGTGCCGACAAAGTTAACTTTAGATCCATCTATTTCCATTAACATTCCCGCAAGAACGGGTTTTATATTATCCGTAGCTGCTGCGAATGCAACCCTATTAACAGCTTTGATTAAATCCTCCTGACTAATCTTAAGCAAAGGTTTCTCTTTATCTATTGTTGGAATTTCTGGATAATCCTCTGTTCCAATGGTATTAAACTCTGCATTATTATTGGGTGAGCTAACCTTAAAGGTCTGCTTATCAAGTTCTACATCTACTTTCTCATTAGGAATAGAGTTAATAAACTCTGCTAATTGCTTAGCAGGCACTGTGATCTTTCCTTCTGATTGGATATCTGCACCTATCCATGTACTAATACCTATTTCAAGATCGGTTGCAGTAATTAAGATCTTCCCCTTACTTGCCTCAAATTTAACATTGTTTAATATAGGTAATCCTGGTTTGCTACTAACAATTCTACTAACAATGTTTAAATACTTAGCAAAGGTATCTTGATTACATGAGAATTTCATAGTTATCTTCTATAGATATTAAATACAGGCAGTTCTAACTTCTCCATTATATGACAATTATCAATTGGTTTGTAGGGGTGTTTTCTTTTTCTTTTCCTTTGTTCATTAATAGTTTTTATTTTATATAAAGATAGTAGTAATAATAATAAGGGGTATGGATATGTTGATATCTTAGAAATGAGCATATCTAAATCTTTTCTAATACGACATTTCTCTATAATTTTAGTCTGTGGATACTAAATATTAAAGTTACACTTTAACCCTTTAGGAAATCTTTCCCTCAAAACATTTCTCAATGTGGATTGTTTTTGTGAATAAGAAAGGATAAGTCGCTTGTGGTTGTGGATACTCTTTTCATTAAAAACATTGTCATAAAAGGAGAAGGTTTCAATATACTATTAAATCATTGTGAATAACTACAGAGTTATCAGAAATTGTCAGGAAGATGTTCACATACTTATCCACAGACTACTGACAGAGGTATCTCTTACAAGTTTCAACCTTTTCTTTAAATCTGCTATCTTCGTCCATCATCTTTTCTATCTTTTCACATGCATGTAATACAGTAGTATGATCCTTCCTATTTACCTCTCTTGCGACCTTCTCTAGAGGCAATTCAAGCTCCTTTCGAAGAATATACATGACTACCTGCCTAGAGAGGGCGACATATGCCGTCCTTCTATTACCTTTAATCTCAGAGACCTTAACTTCAAATACATCCGATACTGTTTCTATGACTTTTTTAGGGGTAATTTTCTTTCTCTTACTATCAATATCCACCTGTAAAATTTTTGCAGCTTCCTCAAAAGACGGTAAATCACCCAGCCTCGCAAGAGAAGTTATCTTATTTAAAGCTCCCTCTAACTCTCTTACATTACTCTCAATGTTCTTAGCTATTAAATCTAAGTATTCATTTGGAATATCAATATGCTTGTCCTCGATAACCTGCTGTAATATAGCCATACGAGTCTCATAATCAGGCACGCCTATATCTGCAACCATACCTCCAGAAAACCTAGATCTAAGCCTATCTGTTAGATTTCTCATCTCACTTGGAGGTCTGTCTGCTGCAAGCACAATCTGTTTATTAGATTGGTAAAGCGTGTTAAAAGTGTGGAAAAGAGCCTCTTGAGTTTTAGGATACGATTCTACAAATTGAATATCATCAAGTATTAAAAGGTCAACCTTCCTATATTTTTCTCTAAAATTCTGTTCCCTTTTAGACCTAATACTAGTGATCATTTCATTAAGGAATTGCTCTATAGAAACATAGACGACTTCCTTTTTTGGATCATTTTTAATTACTTCATTACCCATAGCTTGCATAAGATGAGTCTTACCTACCCCAGTACTCCCATAGAAGAAAACTGGATTGTACAACGTACCTAACTCTTCTACTGAGGCCCGAGCAACTGCTTCAGCCAATCTGTTATGTGAGCCTATTACAAAATTATCAAAAGTATATTTAGGATTAAGTTGAGCCTTCTCAATGGCCTTTTGGCGTAAAATCCTCTGATTCTCTAGATCAGTGAACAGAGTTTTCGATTCTGGAGCATTACCCTCAGTCCCTTCGTAATACTCATATTTAGCTTTTTTACTTCTTTCCTTATCTCTTGTATTAATATTAATCATAAAATTCATACCGGTAGCTTTCTGCAGAGAATCCTTTAAAACTTGTATGTAGTCTTTAACTATTGCATGCTTTTGTATGTCACTATCACAAGTGAATTCTACAACCCCATTAGAGATATTCTCGATATAAGCATTATTAAACCAAGTTTTAAACCCTCTGTCAGGTATTCTTAACTTTAAGATTTCTTTTACAGCTTTCCAGGTATCATCTGCATCAAAGTTTTCTTCAGAAGAAATACTACTATTATTAGAAATATCAGGTCTAGGTAAATCTTTTTTATAATTTTCAATATCGACTTTGTTCATAAAAGTTGTATTACATAAAAATCTTACTATCTTGGGGCAGTCGATAGTCGGTTGGGACTACTCTCACATTATATACACATTTTTCGTCATGTGGATAGTTCTTTAGCTAGAAGTATAGAAAGCTCTTAACTAAAGGATTAGTAGAACTGAAAAATCAAGGTAGTTTTAAAACTATCTTATATTTGCCTAAATTAACTTATTTATATATAATTAGGCCGTATGAAAAGAACGTACCAACCAAAAAACTTAAAAAGACTTAGAAAATTTGGCTTTAGAGCTAGGAATAAAACTAAGGACGGAAAGAGAGTTCTCAGTCGAAGAAGGAAGAAGGGTAGAGAGGCCCTTTCAGCAACTGAAGAGTACAAGAAATTAAGGAAAAAACCTAAAGCACACAAGAGATAGTATATAATAGGATATGCTACAGAAACGATATAGGTTACCACCCAAACTTTTTAAATATATATATGAGAAAGGCGATAAATACCGAGATGAATACGGTATGTTGATTGCAGTTCCCTACTCTACTGAAATTACACCTAAATTTGGGTTTGTAGTCAGTAAAAAGATAGGTAATGCACCACAAAGACATAGAATGACTAGACTTCTTAGGGTAGTGGTAAAAGAATCGGTAGAAGAAATGAGGTTAAATGATAATGGGTACATATATGAATATATAGCCTTTAAGTTTTGTAATGATTTCCATGCCCTGAAAGAATCCTTTCAGAAGCTATTAAAGAAATCTATGAAGAATG
>JBAYNT010000001.1:0-41480 GCA_041678645.1 Candidatus Dojkabacteria bacterium | reverse complement strand
GATGGCATTAAAACCAACGTAGAATCCCATATCTAGGATGTCACTTAATTTGCTCAACTCTCCGGTATAGCTATGAAATACTCCTTTCACTAATCCTTTACCCTCCTGAGCTAATATTTCTAATGCATCGGTAACACAGTTAATTCCTCCTTCTATTTCTCTTGCATGTATGCTTAAAGGCAAATCATTCTCTTTTGCTAATCTTACGTGTAATCTAAAACTTTCTTTTTGTATTTCTTTTAGTGCACTAATAACTTCTTGAGAGAGATTAAAGTTTTTCATTTGGAAATAATCTAATCCTGTTTCTCCAATAGCGCAGATCCTCACCTTCTCTTTCTCAAAGATATCCTGAAATCTATTAAGAAATTTCTTGCTGCTTTCAAAAATCTCATCTACATTCTTTTTATTAAATTTCTCTTGAAATACTGTTGGGTGTATTCCTATTGCGCTTCGTACTATTTCTTGTTCGAACCTATCATTTATTTTCTGCGCTAATTCAAAAGTCTCGCAGAAATCAAGAATATCTGTTCCCTGAGTTACTATTTTCCTTCCACCTAGATTAAGAAAATCTTGAGTATCCCTTTCCCAGTTTTCATTTAGAGGTTTCATTGCCAAGTGTATATGTGAATCGTGCATAGGATGATTCTAACATATTTTTAAATCTTAATTATCAATCATTTAAGAATATTCCTGATATGTGTTAAAATACTCTCGTTATGAATCGTAAATGGAACCCTAATTGGTTAATATTCTTTACTGTCGCTTTGTTTGTTACTGCTTTAACAATGTTTATAGCGACTTTTAAAGACCAATTTGGACTAAAAAAATGTGTGTATGGAGGTAGCGAGTATACTGTAGGTCAAGCAATACCCGAACAGCCTCGATGTTTTTGCAACGAGAAAGGTAAGGTAGTCTGCGAGGAAATAGAGTCTATGAATACCTTAGAAACCACGGAGTATACCAATGAGGATATGGATTTTTCTTCAGTTTTCCTTAGTTTCTTAGGAGTTAAAATGGATATCGAAGAGATGAGATTTAGTGAGGTTACTACTGTAGATAAAGGCCTAAAAGTAGTAGTCGAAAGATCAAGCTTGTGTGATACGAAGGCCCAATTACCACCTCAAATTGGATACTATCTGTTTGATGGTAAAGACCTTTATCTTACAACTTCCACAAACCTTTTGGCAGGACCTTATACCCAAGGGTGTATGGTTTCTAATACTTTCATGATTCATGGGCTAAGCGAGGTATCAAAAATATATTATCAATCAGAGGGTAACAGAGTTATTGAAGCAAAGATTTGCATCTTAGACGGAAGGGTGTTTAATAAAGGTGATGCTTTCGTTAAGGAGAATGGCGAAGTAGTTGTTTGCCATTAGGGCAAGTTATAATAATCCCAGATAGATTCCCACTGCACAAGCAAAAGCTGTAAATAGCCAGAATCTCATAACAATTTTATACTGTGGCCACCCTACTGCCTGAAAATGATGATGAAGAGGAGCTATTTTAAAGACCTTCTTCTTTAAAAACTTCATACTTATCAATTGGATCATACTTGAGAGCATTATTACCCAAGTAATTCCTGTTATTAAGAAATACGGTATAAGGTTATTTGTGATTAAGGCTATAAAGAAGAATGCAAAACCAAGCGGCATTGCTCCTGGCCCACCATTCCAGAACCTTGCAGGAGGTATATTAAAGTAAAGGTTTATAATTAGAACACCAAGGATAATCATAAGAATGGGAATGAAAGCATACTGTCCTTGAGTAAGAAGTAAAATAAGGAAAGCAATATCTATTATGGCAAATATCCCTATCATTAAGCCATCTAGCCCATCTGTTAACTCGGCAGAATAAATAGCAAATTGGCCAAGAACACTGAGAGCTACTACTACAGTTGGGGTGATTCCAATTGAAAAGAGTTGTAGAAATGAAAGGCTATTAAATTCTCCAGATCTGTAAAGTAGGACCATGACTAAGAAATTGATTAATACGGCGACTATTAATTTGCCGAATCTCCACCAGAAAGTTTCCTGGTATGCCCTAAATTTTGCGTTATTTTTAAAACCATTTGTAATAACTGCTACATCTATAAAACCCCAAAAGCCTGAGAGGGCAAAACCAATCAAAAAAATCTTTATTGTGGGCGTCAATTCTACTAGGAAATATGTAAGAAGAGGGACTAATATCCAAATCATAATCCCACCCATATTAGGCGTTCCATTAGTCTTTTGTGTGTTCATAATCTGTAAGAACAAGGCATTAGTACCTTTTCCTTCTCCTAATTCTGTTTTCTTAATTCCACTAACCTGATTAAACTTATAAAGTAGAGAAATCATTATAGGGGTGAAGACCATTGCGGCGAATGCACTTATGAACATATCATGGAATCCGGATTTGAGTATTTCTAACATTTTCTAGGCCAATAAAGTTATTAAGCTATTATCTCAATTTCTCTTAGGAATTTCTAGGTCATTAACTATTTCTAAAAAGATATCATTCCAAAGAGGCACTGCTGTATAGGAAGAGAATTCACCAGTTTTAGCTTCGGAGAGTCTAAGTAGCATAATCATTTTAGGATTTACAGTTGGTGCAAAACCAATATAGGTTGCTATAGTTTTATCTTTTTGATATCCAGCTTCCCCTGCCTTTACGACTTGTGCTGTACCAGTTTTTGCTGATATCTCATACTCTTTTACCCTCTCTTTCTCTGTTTCAAATATACCTCCCTGCTCGACCACTGACTTCATCATATCTGCTACGGTATCTGCAGTATCTTCAGATATTGGTTGAGAGATGACTTGAGGGTTAGTAACATTTATAACATTTCCTTCTATCATTGCATCTACTATATACGGTTGCATTCGCTTCCCGCCGTTGGCAATTGTTGAGATTGCAGAAATAACCTGGAGAGGTGTTGCAGAGATTCCTTGGCCATAAGAAGCTGTTATCAAATCTAGTTTAGTCCATTTCTCATAAGGCTTAAGGTAGCTAGTCGATTCCTCTTGCAGTCCGATATTTATTGATGAACCAATACCAAATTCTTTTAACTTTGGGAAATAGTACTCGAAACCTGTTTCTAAGGCTGTCCTTGCCATACAGGGGTTATTAGAGTTCGCCAGTATTTGTCGGAAATTCTGTTCGCCATCAGGCCTTTTGTCCCAGGTATATATTTTTCTCCCCTTAAGATCATTGTATCCTGTCGCCTCATAGAGATCTAAATAGCCCGTGCTATCTGTGCATGTAAAATCTTTTGGAACACCAGATTCAATTGCTATCGCTAGAGTAATAGGTTTATGCACAGAGCCGTATTCATATACGTCTGATACTGCGAGATTTTTAAATATCCATGGTTCTTGCGTGAGCCAATATTCATTTGGATTATAGTTAGGATAATTGGCCATTGCTATGATAGCACCTGTTTTAGGATCCATTATAATTACTGTTCCACTCTTTGATTGGGTCTTTTTGACACCTTCCTCTAAGAGTTCCTCAACTTTTAATTGGATGCTAGGGTTTATTGTTAATCGGAACGTTTTCCCAGATCTGGCCTGCAAAGGATCGTATTCTTCATTAAGTATGACATTCCCACTGGAGTCTTTTTCTCCGCTAAAATAGCCTTCCTGACCCTCTATGTCTGAGAAATAGTAGCCTTCTATCCCGTACTGTCCAAGATATTCACCGTCCGAAGTGCGGCCTATAAAGCCTAGGACATGGGAAGCTAAGCTGTTGTTAGGATAGGAACGTCTAACATCCTTTTCAAAGTATAATCCTAGTTTTGGAATATTAAAAATGTGAACATCTTCTAAAGCGGTTTTCTTCTCATTGGAGATACCCTCTGCAATTTTCACATATCGGAAATCTTCATTTATTTTAGAATCTATCTCTTCCTTTGTTATAACGAGAATGGTAGCAATCTCTGATACAAACTTTTCCTTCTTAGAAAAGAACTCCTCTCTTTCTTTCTTGTCAGAACTCAAGCTTAGATACGCATTCCATACGGGTTCATCTACAGCTAGAATTGTCCCATCTTTTGCGATAATTTTACCTCTTTGAGGTAACTCCCTGCCTGTATTAGAGTACTGCTGAGAAGCAAGCGTTAAAAACTTTTGTCTATCAACAATCTGCCATCGAAAGGCCTGTACTAATACTAAGCAACCGAGAATAATAATAAAGATGTTTACAATGGTATACCCTGAGTGAGAAGTTTTTTTCTTAGAGTTTCTTCTGCTACTATGAAGTTTGTTTATAGCTGCCATAACTATTTTTCCGCTAACACACTTTCTTGCTTTATATACAGTATAGACTGTCCATCGTGTTTACCGAAATTTAATTTCTTCTGAGCTAATTCCTTAACTACAATGATTGAATCAAGCTTTGCTAATTCTTCGCTAATATTTTCATTGGATTCTACAAGATACTCTTTTTCACTATTCAGCTCTTGCAACCTTGTACCTAAAGGGCTGAGGTTTGAATTTACAATTAGTTGAGCGACAAAAAACAGTATTGTTATTAAAATGAAGGTTTTAAATGTAAAGTTCTTTTTTTTCAATTGTAGGCAGTAATATATTAAACTTTTCTTAAAAATCTTAGTTTGGCAGAAGAAGATCTTGGATTATTTTGCAATTCATCTTCGCTAGGAGTAATTGGCTTTCTTGACAGTATCTTTCCTTCCTCTTTTAATTCTTTTTCGTTAAAAAAATCTTTTATGATTCTATCCTCAAGGGAGTGAAAAGCTATTACAACTAATCTTCCATCTGCTGATAAGACCTCAAAAGCGCTATCTAGTCCGTCTTTTAAGCTATTAAGCTCATCGTTAACCGCAATACGCAGGGCCTGGAAAACCCTGCGTGAAGGGTTTCGGTTGTTCGATGCTACCGGAACAACTTTATAGATAAGACTTTTGAGATCTCCAACAGTTTTTATTTCCGAGATATTTTCTTTGATGACTTTCGCTATTGCTTTAGAACGTTTCTCCTCACCGTACAACTTGAAAAGCTTGCTAAGTTCGTGCTCGTTTAATACTTTAAGTAAGTCGAGTGCACTGACAGCAAGATCTGTATCCATTCTCATGTCTAAAGACTCGGCTTCCTCTTGATAACTAAATCCCCTATCGTTAGATTTCTCTAGCTGTCTTGATGAAAGACCCAGGTCCATCAGTATTCCGTTGGGCTGTTTCTCAATCTTGTTTGAGTCCAAAACTTCCTTTACTTGTGAGAAATTGCTTTTTACTAATATCCAATTCGGAGGGATTTCATAGTAGCCCTTTACAAAGTCTATTGCATTCTGATCTCTATCGATGCTTAGGAGCAACCCTTGAGATGAAAGTTGGGACAGTATTTTATTACTATGACCTCCATCTCCAAGGGTACAATCAATGTAAAAACCACTAGGCTCTACATTCAATGCCTTAATTGATTCCTCTAGTAGCACTGGTATATGTATCTTATCCATTATCATCGGTATTAATCTTAGCAATCTCTTGAGCTATCTTGTCACTATTTTCTTTAAGATATTTAAGTCTCTCCTCCCACTTTTGCTTATCCCATATCTCAACCCAGTTAGCTAAACCGATAAAGATCACTTCATCAGATAGTTGAGCATGTTCAAAGAGTGTTTGAGGAATTACAAATCTTCCTTGTGAATCTAATTGTAACTCTCTGGCTCCACCGACAAGAAATCTACTTGTATCTCGGATGTTTTTATTTATAAAAGAACCGTTTATTACTTCAGACCCTATCTTCTTCCATAACTTCTTGTTTACTACTATAAGGGCATCTTCATACCCTCGAGTTAAGATAATTTCATCTCCCAACTCTTCTCTAAATTTTGTAGGAAGTGAAACTCTTTTCTTTGCACCGACTTTTGCTGTGTATTCTCCTATTAGCATAATTTCACTATATCATTCTTCCCCACTTTTTTCCACTTCTTGCCACTAATGTAACATTAAAATTATGTGTTGGTCAAGTAAGAAATACTACAAGGTATATGTTATGCGAATTTTGGGTTATATATGGTCCGTGTTAGGTCCGACCCTGTATTTGCCACTTCGTCTTTGGTACAAGCTTTTGGGTATTGGGGTTTCTGTTAGGTCGGGCCCTGTATTTGCTACTTCGTCTTTGGTACAAACTTTTGGGTATTGTAGGTCTGTGTTAGGTCCGACCCTGTATTTGCTATTTCGTCTTTGGTACAAGCTTTTGGGCTTGAGAGGCCAGGCCTAGGCCTGACCTCTTGGTTTGTCTTGTGGTAAGATATATCATCTAAATTTCTCTGAGAGTCTTATGAAGAACGTAAATCTGAAAACTATACTTAGCAAACTCCCAGAGTTTGAAATATTAAACTATGAGGATGTTGCCATTTCCGGTGTTAGCTATGATAGCCGAACTGTTGAGGAAGGAGATATCTTCTTCCCACTCAAAGGTGAGAACTTTGACGGCCATGATTTTATTCCTCAAGCATTCGAGGGAGGTGCTGTAGTAACGCTGTGTGAGAGTAGTTTCGTTTCGGAATATGTCAATCTTAAAAAACCAATTATCGTAGTTGATTCTATTGAGGAAGGTCTTGAAAAAATTATAAATATCCTGTTCTCAGATATCTTAGTACCAAAAATCGCTATTACAGGTAGTACAGGCAAGACAACAACAAGAGAGATGCTACAAAAGATTTTGAGTTATAAAGGGAGCGTTTTGGCTACAAATAGTAATATTAATACCCTTTGGGGAAATGCAAAACTATTGTCGCAATACAATGGAGAGGAGTATATTATTCTTGAAATGGGTATGGATAGGCCTGGAGAGATTGGCTGGCAATGTAGAGCCTTAGAACCAGATCTTGGGGTAATATTAAATATTGGCTATGTACATGCTGAAAATGTTGGGGGTATAGAAAATGTTTATAAAACAAAAAAAGATTTGGCTGATTATTTACATCGTAGTGGTAAGCCTTTGGTACTTAATGTAGATGACAGTTGGTTACAAAAGATTGAGAAAGATTATAGCTATCAGCTGTTAACATACGGTTATGAAGGTAAAGACTTTAAATTGATTAACACTTCCGTTAGTAGAGAGGGCACACAATTTACTTTTGTTCATGATGAAAAGAAGTACGATGCAAAAATAAAGGCGTTTGGAAGAGAGTTGGCTTACAACTGTCTTGGGGCAATAGCTATTGCAGATTTGTTAGCTATAGATATACAGGATTCTATTGATGGCCTAACCTTCTATGAGGGGTTTGTCGGTAGGTTTGAAATCAAAGAAATAAATGACAGGTTGACTGTTATCAATGATGCCTACAATGCTAATCCTACATCTATGAAGATGTCTATTGAAACTTTTGACGAGATATTTGATAAGGAACAATATAATAAGGTTGCAATACTGGGAGATATGAAGGAGCTAGGAGAAGTCGCAAAAGATCAGCATAGAGTATTAGGAGAGTTAGCAAAATCAAAGGAGTTTGATAAGGTATATTACATAGGGGATTTCTACTCTGATTTTGCCTTTGGTGAGAGATTAGAAAGTTGGGAAGAAGCAAAAAAGATTGTAGTTGATTCCGAAAGTGGCAACAAAGATACCGCTATATTACTAAAGGCAAGTCATAGTATTGGCTTGTATAAAATATTGGAGTAACCTACTCTACCCACTCGATATTGGCACCAAGTTTGTTAAGATTCTCGATAAAATTAGGATGAGCTCTCTTAATTGAGTCAGCATTCTTTATCCTACTCTCACCGTTAATAGTTAAAGCTACCATAAGTAATGCTACGGTTGCTCTAATAATGTCAGGAGCGTTGACAGTTGCAGCTTGTAGAGGCTTATTACCATATACAATTACTCTATGTGGATCACACATTACAATATGTGCTCCAAACTTGACCATCTCAGGTATCCAGAAAAACCCTCCTTCATATAATTTGTTCCAAAACATAATTGAACCATCTGCCTTGACAGCTAAAGCTATCATAAGAGGTATAAGATCTGCAGGGAAATATGGCCACGGTGCAGCTTCGATTTTTTGCAACAGGTTTTTTGTAAAAGGTTCTAGAACTTTCAGCTCTTGTGTTCCTTTAACAAAAGCAGTATCTCCATCATATTCTATATTAACCCCAAGCTTTCTAAAGGATCTATTTATTAATGGAAAGTATTCTGGTTCTGAGTTTGTAACACGCACGTTGCCCTTTGTCATAGCACCAAGTGCTAATAATGTTGTAATCTCATGATGATCCGACGGAATCGTAAAATCAGTACCATGTAATTTATCTACCCCTTCAATTATAACTTTACATGATCCTACACCATCTATCTTCGCACCCATTTGATTAAGAAAGTTACATAAGGCTTGTACATGAGGCTCAGAAGCAGCATTCGTAAGCTCAGATCTTCCTCTTGCTCTTGAAGCTGCCATTATAAAATTCTCTGTCGTTGTAACCGACATATAATCTAGCCAGAGTGAACCCCCAGTTAGTCCATCGGAGGTCTCTATAGTTATATGTTGGTTAGTTTTAACATTAGCACCAAGGCTTCTTAAGATTTCGATATGAGG
Organism: Candidatus Dojkabacteria bacterium; assembly: GCA_041678645.1. GTDB lineage: Bacteria > Patescibacteriota > Dojkabacteria > SC72 > SC72 > WOZL01. Next base: position 32,939 of record JBAYNT010000001.1, on the reverse strand, counting down.
GTCCAGCTCTCTGATACCTAAGGAACAACCACCTATCTCTGATTTAACCTCTATCTTATTCATCCTTACCGCTAGAGGACCAAGCAAAAGAACAGCTCCTCTCATTCCAAGAGGGAATCCTTCCTCTCCAAAACTTTTTTTAAGATTCCGATTGTTTATCTTAATCGTACAATTCTCTTTATCCCACTCTATCTCTGAACCAAGAGAGATTAATAGATCAACTAGTTTCTGGACATCAAGGAGATCCGGGAAATTCCTTAGGGTCACGTCATCATCAGTTAGAAGAGTAGCGCAAAGTATTGGTAAGGCAGCGTTTTTATTTCCTGCAGGAGTAATCTCTCCATTTAGGCTTTTCCCACCCCTAACTATTAAATCTGCCATATTTTTTTATGATTAAATTATATTTATCTCATAAACTAAATCAACGTCATATTTCTCTTTAACATTCAACCTAATTTTTTCTAAGAGGCTGAATATCTGACTTCCCGTAGCCTTTCGATTTGTTACTATGCAAAGGGCATGTTTATCATATACTCCAACATTCCCCTCCCATTTTCCTAACCAACCCAAATAATCAATGATTCGACCTGCAGGAATCTTCACATATTCTTCTTTAATATCGGACCAATTTTCTCTACTATAATCCAATTTTTCAACAGGGTATGATTGTAGTTCTGGGATTAACTTAACAAGTTCAAAATACTTATCTTTTGTGACTATTGGATTGGCAAATACAGAGCCGCAGGTTCCATATTCTTCGACTGATGGGAGCTTTTTGGACCTTAAATTTTGTACTGCCTTCATAACATCAGCAATGGAGTAAGGCTCTTTGGAGAACTTTTTTAATTCATCCTCTAAGGATCCATATCTTGATGCCCGCTCATGGTAGGTAATCTCTAGTTCTTTGGCAACTTTGTTGAATTTGAAAATGGCGTATAGAATTAAGAATCTGTTCCTATATTTCGTCTTGAAAATGCTAGATCTGTATTCGTATTCGCAATCCTTATTCTCAAAGGTTTTAAATTCCTTTTCTTTCAAATCAAAGGCATATACCGTCTGGACAACATCCATGATGTTTTGTCCGTAGGCAGCTATGTTTTGTGAAACAGCCCCTCCTACACTGCTTGGAATCATTGTCATATTTTCAATCCCCTGGTAACCATTTTCTACACTCCATATTACAAACTCTTCCCAGTTTTCCCCACTATATGCTTTGATGAAGATGTTATTTTCGTCCTCCCTAACGATTTCCTTGCCTTTAAAATTAGGTTTTATTACTAAACCGTCGTAATTATCTTTAAAAAGGATATTGTTTCCTTCACCAAGGATTAGTATGTTTTGCTCCTTTAGCAGTTCAGAGTTTTTTAACTCTTCCAAATCCTTTAAATCCTTAATATCAACATATATCTTTGCGGCTACATCAACACCATACTGGTTTAATGCTTTTAAGGATCTATTATGAGATATCTCCATATACCTAAGTATACATGTCGTTTAAGACTTTTTCCACAGCATTAGCAGGGAACATTCTCTTTATCTCTTCTACATTTATCTTCTTTTTCGATAGTTTGCTAATCTCTACTTCTATAATTTCATTTAAGGTAAGTTTCTTCAACTCCTTTTCCTCAATTATTGTAGAGAGACCAAGATCTACTAACACCTTAGCATTCAGAAACTGTTCATTGTTGGTAACCCACGGTATTGGAATGAATATTGAAGGTTTAGCTAATAAACCAATTTCATATACAGTGTTAGCGCCGGCTCTGCCAATGAAAAGGCCCATGTTCTTATAAACGTATCCTATGTTTTTATCATCTATGAATTTGATTGGCAAGAATCTTTCCTGTAACTCTTGTGGCAGCTTACTTTTAATCTCTAGTGAATTATTAAAGTCGTTGCACTTCTGGTTGCTTCCTGTTTGTAGAATAATCCTATATTTTGTTAAAAGCTCCTTTATCTCAGATAGGACCTTCTCATTTATCATATGAGATCCTAGACCTCCTCCAGAAATATAGATTAGTGGGTATTCTGTATACTGTGTGATAAGGTCTTTTACATTTTTAGAGACTTCTTCTGTGTTAAAATTTGTAATTGCTTCTCTTACAATATTGCCCACTAACAGAACTTTCTCTTCCTGGAAATGATCTTTAGAACTTTCAAAAGCTATATATATTCTCTTTGCGAATTTACTTACTACTTTGTTGGACAAACCAACTGTTGCCGTCTGCTCATGTAAATATATTGGGGTGCCTTTTAACCACCCCGCGAGTGTAACAGGTACGCTAACAAACCCTCCAGTAGAAAAAATGAGATCTGGCTTCTCTCTTTTGATAATTTTAAAAGAGTCAACCAAACCAAGAAACGATCTTAGAAATAATCTAAGGGATGATAGAGAGAGTCTTCTTTGTAGCTTCCCTGCCCTAATATACTCGGTTTTAAAGTCGGCATTCTCAAACTTTCTCTGTTCTAAAGAATTGCCAAAATCCTCCCCTACCATACCTAGATCTCCTCCAACATAGACGAGATCAGTATATAGTTCTGGGTACCTTCCTTTTATCCCTTCGATTATTGCTGAGCAAGCAGAGAGGTGTCCTCCACTACCTCCTCCTGTTATTAATATTTTTCTAGTTTTTACCATTTAGATTACTAAATCTTGATATATTAAGAAGTATAGCAATTCCCATTATAGTTACAAGTGTACTTGAGCCCCCGTACGTGAAGAAAGGTAGAGGCATACCAGTAAGTGGGATTAATCCTACATTTGCTCCCATGTTAAGAAATGCTTGTAATGTGAGCCAAATTACTATCCCCATGGCTAATAATTTTCCCTCTTTGTCAGGTGCATTTTGGGCGATTTTAGTTCCTCTAAGGAAAAACAGTATCCATGCAAAAACTAAAATAGAGCCACCTAGAAACCCTAATTCTTCTAGGAGTATTGCAAATGTTGAATCCGTAAATGCAGTGTTCTCTACAAGATACCCAAACCTTTGTCTTGATTGCCCAAATCCCTTCCCAAAGAAACCACCACTACCTATACCTATTAAAATTTGCTGTATTTGGTAACCGCTACCCCTTGGGTCTGCGACATTTCCTTTAAGTAACAGTTCAACATATGTCTTTATCCTTTCTAGCCTATATGGCTCGATGATCGCAGCGATTGTGGCAAGTGGTATACCAATGATAAATGCTGATAAAACTGTGCTAATTGTATGAACACGATTTTCTGCTGAAATTAGAAACATCAAGAAAGCAGTAATACAGATAATCATTGTTGTACCTAGATCGGGCTCTAAGATAATGAGAATTGCAATGCTTCCAAGGATAGCTCCAAAATTGAGGAGGTGTCTGAGAAACCCATCTTTCAAAGCAGAATTTAAGCTCTTATATTTAAAGTTTTGAGTTGATAGCCATGATGAGAAGTATAAGATAACCGCAATTTTTGCAAACTCTGCAGGCTGAATGTTCCCAATTTCACCTAAGACAAACCACCTCTTTGCTCCATTGATTTCATCACCAGCTATTAAGACCAACAGTAAAAGGGCAACGGTGGCTATTAAACTTGGAACTGCTAACTTAAGGATTTTGTGATAATCCCAGGAATATATAATTAAGAAGAGTGGTATTCCAATTGCAAGCCATCGTAAGTGAAGTATTAAGAAATGAAATTTATCATAGAACACATTATTGGCAACATACATGCTAGCATCAAAGATCATCATTGCACCAAAAATTAGCATAAGTATGGTTAGTGTTAATATAACTCTATCTCCAGAGCCTAACCTTTTTTTAATGTTTTTTCTTTTGTTTTTTTTCCTTCTCGACACCATAGTATATCTAATATACAATATTACTGTATGAACAAACAAATCCTTTTAGTTATTGGAGGACCTGGGAAGAGCGGTTCAAGTACAATAGCAAAAAGATTAGCAGAGCACTTTAATATAAAAAGAGTCTATGCAGGAGAGATTTTCCGTGATAGAGCAAAGAAAAGAGGTTACGTAAATTTGGAAGAATATTTCAAATCAGCTACGGAAGGTGAGATTAATGAATTGGATAGAGAGGTGGACAGGAAAATGAGAGAGTATTCTCAAAGTCGTAATGTTTTAATAGAGAGTAAGATTTTTGCGGCTTTAGCAACAAAGGAAGGAATTTCTTGTTCTGCAAAGATTTGGCTAAATGCAGATTTGAAAACGAGAATAGAGAGGGCCTTAGAAAAAGAGGAAGAGCATAACTTTCTGAAAAGGTTTTTTAGGAGTGCTCAGATTAAGAGAGATTTACTATCAAGGTATGAATACGATCGTAAAAGGTATGAGAAGTTATACGACATAGATTATAACCATCCAGAGAAATATAACGATTTGGTTATAGATAGCTCTGATCAAACTCCTGAGCAAACATTTAATTTAATTATTAATTTTTTAAATAATGCAGGGATTAAATAATAATCAAGGCAGCAATCTAAATCAGCAACCTGATCCTACTAGCCACATTCAACCTAATTTAAAGGGTTCTCAGTATGAGAATCAGAGTCTTAGCCCCGAAGATTTGGAAGATAGATGGCTTAGATGGAAGTGCCTTAAGTGTGGTTTTGTATATGAGGGACAGGTTCCTGTAAATGTTTGTCCTAAGTGTGGGAATGACGATCCTGATCTGTTTGATGATGCTGACTAGAGTGCCGGAAGGGGGACTTGAACCCCCACTCTATCTCTAGAACGGGATTTTAAGTCCCGCGTGTCTGCCAGTTCCACCATCCCGGCCTAATAGTTATGGTAATCGATATTTTAATTGATTATCATAATGTTTTCAATATATGGAGGTGACGATGGGATTCGAACCCATGATAGTGGTTTTGCAGACCACGGCCTTAACCAACTTGGCTACGTCACCGATTAGTTCTAGATTAGATCTTTAACGGTAGCGATCTCCAATATTGTATTATTACATTTGTTTTTTATTGAGCTACCGCTAATAATAGCAATTTTGTCAGTAAAATCCAACTCCCCATATGAAAAAACAATTTCCACAGCATTTTGGATACTTTCGTCTCTATCTCCAGAGTTTTTCTTTGAGTAGTAGCATTTAACGCCTCTGAGTAGGTTGTCTATCCTTATCCTCTGTATATCGTTACTTATCTCAAATATGGGTACTGTGGGCCTGTGTCTTGATAAGGAGCTAACAGTTCTTCCACTCTGAGAAAGGATGATAACGGCCTTTAAATCTATGGAATTGGTTAAGTTGAAAACTGTTCTGCAAATCTCGTCTGTATCTCTATTAGCTTGAGTATTCCCATACAGCATCTGTGGCGTTAAAACGTCCTCTGTTGCTAGGGCGGTACGATTTATCATATTGACACTTTCTACAGGGTAAAGCCCGGTAGAAGTCTCAGCAGAAAGCATAAGGGCATCTGCTCCGTCTATTATGCTATTCGCGACATCATTTATTTCAGCTCTAGTTGGTCGAGGATTCTCTCTCATGCTCTCTAGCATTTGAGTTGCTACTATTACAGGTTTACCTGCAGCTCGGCATCTGTAAATTAGTTGTTTTTGAATAATCGGAATGTGTTCGTATGGAATTTCTACCCCTAGATCTCCCCTTGCAATCATAATGGCATCAGAGGCTTCGAGTATTTCCTCGAAGTTGTCTACACCAGCCTGATTCTCAATTTTCGATATTATGTTTATGCCACTTTCACCAATTATTTCTCTAGCATCTAATATAACCTGGGTGTTCTCTACAAAAGATAATGCAATAAAATCATATTTAAGTTCTACTGCATTTTTTATATCCTGAATATCTTTTTCTGTTAATATAGGGAAATGTAATTGCTGATTTGGGATGTTAACAGTCTTGTTTGGTTTAATTATGTAGTTATTCTCTACATTGCAGATAATAGATTTATCTATAATGTCAGTTACAGTAAGTTCAAGGTTACCATCATCGATTAAGATCTTCGCCCCTCTTGAGAGATCATCATGTAGACTCTCATAAGTTATTTGGATCTGGGAATTCTGACTACTTTGCTGACTTTCTGGAATTAATACTAATGATTCATTTTTTCTCACACTTATTGGTTCTGTAAAGCCCACTACTCTTATTTTGTTTCCCATGGTGTCGAGTATGAGTGAGACTCTTGGAGATATCGAGCGTACAAGGTCCTTCACTCTCTTTAGTTCATCGAAATCAGCAAAAGAAGCGTTCACCCTTGCTAAATCCATGCCTGCAACTACCATGCCCTTAATAACTTCCTTCTCCCAGCTTGCTGGTCCAATGGTAGCGACAATCTTACTTTTGCAAAATTTTGGGGCAGTCATATCAAATAAAGTATATGGGATAGAATTGAGTTTTACAACTCTATTTTTATATATTATAGTTATATTAGGAATTAAACTGTCATATTTAGGTTATGGGAAGTTATTTCAAGAATCTATTACTCCTTTTACTTGTGTTTTATTTCACGACCACCATTTTCTCTGGTGTTGTGATGCCAACATTAGGAGTATATTTCATTGCTACTTTAATAGTTTTAAGTATAGGGGTTATGATTACTAAGCCTTTCTTGAATTTTCTAACAATTAAAGTAAACTTCCTCACATACCTTCTTATGTCTACACTAGTTACTATTGGGATAACATTTTTACTTAAAATATTTATGACAGGATTCTTTATTGAAAGCTCTGAGTTTACTGGAGCAAACTTTGATTTTCTGCAACTTAATGGTTTTGAGATTACTCCGATATTTACCATTATACTGTTTTCATTAATCTCCGCTTTTATAAGTGCAATATTTTATACATTAGATAAATCTGATTAGATATATAGTATAATATGGAGTTATGCCTAAAACATTATTAATAATACAAATTATAGTCTCAGCGCTAATAGTGGTTTCAGTGCTTTTGCAAAATCGTGCTGAGGGATTAGGAAAGATGTTTGGTGGTGGTGGAGAAGTGTTTAGGACTAAAAGAGGACTTGAGCAGTTCCTTTACTACTTTACTATTATCCTTACTACAATATTAGTTATACTTTCACTAACGCTTTTGAAGTTAGGAGACTAATATGCCTAAACCTAGATCTAAGAAAAAAGTTCACAAAGCGGTTTCAATGCGAGAGGCTTTTGTTAATATTGTACCCAAAGCTAATAGCAAAAAAGGAGCTAAGGTCAGAAAAGAGTTTCCCGTCAGAGATTTTTTCTGGAATTACCCTGAGAATCTTTCAAAACTTTTAAAGTTAACTTCCCCATTAAGTACAATTTTGTTATTCTGTCTTGTTGGTTTTGGACTCTTTACTTTTCTTAGAAGTAACATTTTAGCAGAGAAAGTTTCCTCTAGGGAAAGTACTACCTATGTTGAGGGCAGAATTGGAGCTATCTCTACATTCAATCCATTGTTTAGCAACCAAAATGATGCAGATAAGGCTGTTCAAAAGCTTGTTTTTGAAAAATTTGTAAATATTAATTCGAATGGAGATATCTTGCCTGGCATTGCATATAATTGGGAGATATCAGAAGGTAATAAAGTTTATCAATTTGATATTGATTTAAATCATAGTTGGAGCGATGGTGTTCCTCTAACCATAGAGGATGTATATTTTACATTTGATTCAGCTATTAAGCTTTCTGAGGAGCATGGGTATGACACAGTTGGATCTGGGTTTACTACTGTCAAAATAGAAGTAGTTGATAGTGATACAATTAAGTTCACTCTTCCTCGGTCAAATGTGATGTTTCCTGAGCTAGCCTCCATATATATTGTCCCACAGCACATTCTTGAGATAGTCCCCTTAGCAGAGATGCCATTTGACAGGTTTTCTAGGAATCCCGTTGGCTCCGGTCCGTATAAGGTCTATAGAAGTGAGCCTAATATCGTAAGTCTTCAGGAGTCAGGACATTTTACTTCAAAGGTAAATATTCCCAATGTTGTTCTGAGGGTATATTCAAATATTGACGGATTAGAATCTGCATTCAGAAATGGCCTTCTTGATGCAGCTTTACTACCTAATGATGAAAGTGCTGATTTTGTTAATGAGTATTCCTCCTACAATATTAATGCAGTATCTTTACCATATAGAGAAAGAGTGCTATTTTTTAATTTACGAAAAGAAAAATTCCAAAACAGCCCTTTGAGAAAGGGTGTCTCATTGCTAATAGATAAAGAAGGGTTACTTGAGCGATCTGGTATTAATGGTACTGTTGCCGACGGACCAATTTGTGATTGTAGCTGGGCATATGCTGGTGATATAGATTTCCCTAAGTATAATCCAGAAAAGGCAAAGGAGTTTTTGAAGGAGGCTGGTTACACAAAAAATGAGTCTAACGGGTATTTTGAAACAGAAGACAAAAAGTTGCTTACTTTTACGGTAAGTTATTTAAAAAACAACGCAAATGACAATTTGTTAAACACAATGGCCTTAATGTTGACCGAGGAAGGTGTGATCATGAATTTGGAGCCTCTTACTTACCCTCAATTAACACAGGAGATTTTAGCAACAAGGAATTTTGAAGTTCTTATGTATGAGATAGAGGTAACTGTTGATCCTGATCAGTACAATCTTTGGCATTCTTCAGAGAAGGAATACCCCAATTTAAACTTATCAGGGTATGAGTTTAGTCGTGTAGATATACTTTTAGAAGAAGGAAAAAGAGAAACAGAACGAACGGAAAGGAAGAAAGACTACTCCCTTTTTCAGAAATACTTAGTAAATGATACTCCAGCAATATTTCTATACCGCCCATCATATCTGTATGTGGCTCGAGATAGTATAAGCGGAATAAACTTTGATGAGATTATAAGGCTAGAGGATCTTTATAAGGATATCTATAATTGGACTTTTGGTGCCAAGAGGGGGATTTGAACCCCCACCCATTTTACTGGACTACGTTCTGAACGTAGCGTGTATGCCAGTTCCACCATCTTGGCTTCGTAGGGATATTTTATCACATAGAGAAGGTATTTACTCCTCCCTTGAAGATGTAAGGGTTACTATAACATCCTTTTTATCTTTCTCTTTAGGCTCTGGATTCTCTTTTCCGGAGTCCTTATCAGGATCAAATTTCTCAAAATCCTTTAAGAAATCAGTTTTTGTAATTACTTTCTCCTTCTTTGTTTTTTTAATCTTAGGTTTCTTCTCTTTCTTATCTTTCTTTTCTTCGGTAGATGTACCAAACAGCTCTAGTAGAGTTTTCTCATTCTTTTGATTATTACCACTTATCTTCGTTGAGATATCCTTTTCCTCACCTTTTTTGCCTACCCTCTTTGTAAATGTGAATACCAAAACTGTTGCGATTACTCCTATTAGCAAGAAGGAGATAAAGGCAATTAACAGATCTGGATTCTGCTTTATTGTTTGAACAATATTATTTGCTTTAATCCCATTAAAATCAAAATATATCTCTTTATTACGATCTGAAACTTGAACTATACCTTGATTGCCATATTCCATGACAGCTGACTCACTGGGATTACTTGCATATCCATTCTTTCGTGTATATCCAAAAATTGTGTAGATACCATTTGCGACGCTATCCATACTTATCGAAGTGTTCCAGTTACCTTCACTATCTATATCTGCCATTTGGGTATAGTTATTGGCACCAACAGATATTATTAGAGTAACCTCACTGCCCGCTAGACCTGTTCCAGAAAGAAGTAAGTTGTTCTCACTAAACTGAGGAGCCTTAATAATAGGAGGTCTAGGAATAATTATGATGTCGTATTCAAGAACTTTTGTAGCACCAATAGAGTCAACGAACCTAAATTTTAGGTGGTGTTTTCCTATACCAAGAGAAGGTAGAGAGTATGGAGAATTAATTTCCTTATATCCACTCTCATCAATATCTATTTCTACACCACTTTTCTCTTCTGAAGGATCAACGAAAGTAATTATATGACTTGGGTTGTCAGTATATTTTGGTATAGATATTTTTAATACATTCTCCTTCTGTTGTATGGGCCCTTCTTCTACCTCTTCAATGTTTCCAGATGCTTCGTCCTGTTTGTCAGTTCCTAGTAGATCCTCTACAGAGATATCCTGCGCCAGTATAAAGCTTGGTGTTAGGATTAATAATAGAATTGCAATTAGGTTCTTTTTCATAGAAATGATTATCAAGTTACTTTAAACATTGTATACACTCTTAAAGAATTTTTCTAGTCTATAGCTTTGTCGATAAAAAGGACTCCATCCAAATGATCATTTTCGTGTTGTACTACTCTAGAGTTAAGGCCCGTGAATCTTCTGTTAACTTTTTGGCCTTCTTTATCAATATATTTAACTTTAATCTTTTTGAACCTTTTAACATTTTTCTCTGTATTTGGCACACTTAAACAACCTTCTATATCTATCTCTGTCTTATTACCTATGTTCTGGACAACAGGATTAATCAAAACCTCAAATTCTTCGGTTTCGTAATTGAAAATATATACGACCCTTTTATTTACACCAACCTGTGGTGCTGATATTCCGCCAGATTCTATACCAACCTGATCCTCACTGTTCTTTGCAGTAAAAAGAAGATCTTTTAAGAACTGCTGGAAATCTTCCGACTTTATCTCTTCTATACTGACATCCTTAGAGATTTTTCTTAGGATTTTTTCTTCTTTTGGGTCTTCAATTGTGAATATTTTTAATTGTTTCATACGTCATTATATCAAATGCTAGCATTTAAGCCCTGCTTTAGTGAAATCTTTAATTGTTAGTTCGTAAATTTTACCTATCTCGTAAATATCTTCTGTAATAACTTCATGATTGTAGTAAGAAATACCCTTTTGTGGAGCAATCATAAGTATTGGCAGTGTCTTTCCTATCAACCTCTCATGTTTCTTAACCCTAGTTTTATTTACAATACTTCTTAATTCTCTCTCCCTACTCTTTTTAATTGATAATGGAATGCTATCATCTAATTTGCTCGAAACAGTACCTTTTCTAGGTGAATATTTGCCAATATATACCATTTCTATATCACACTCTTTAAGGAGTTTTTTACTTTTTTCAAAATTCTTTTCTGTTTCACCTGGAAATCCTACTATTGTATCTGTGGTGATTCTAAAATCTGGATTCCTATCTTTAATTTTATTACAGATATTAATAAAGTCTTTTGCTCTATACTGTCTATTCATTAATGTAAGGATTTTATCAGAGCCTGATTGCACTGCGATATTACAATGTTTTAGGAATTTGTCATTAGTGGTAATTAGATCGATTAATTCATCAGAGAAATCTTTGGGGTGTGAAGAGAGAAAGTTAATCCAGAACTCGCCTTTGATAGTTGAAACTTCTTTAAGGAGATCTACAAAGGTTGAATTTTTATCTTCCCAACTATTTACATTTTGTCCAAGCAGAGTAACAATTTTACCTCCATTGTTTACAAAACCCTGAATTTCATTAAGTATAGGTTCTTTGGGGTAGTTTATTAATTCTCCTCTAGCGTAAGGGACAATGCAGTATGAACAGAAGTTGTTACAGCCATGAGATGTTGAAAAGAGACCTTGATAGATATTGTTCTCATCGTAGTTTATATTGGGTGTATCGATTAATTCTCTTTCATCTAGCTTTAATATTGAGGGTAATTGATTAATATCTTTAATGTTTACTATATGTGTAATCCATGGGAATTTCCCTAAGAGCTGTTTTTCATACTTCTGAGAAATTTTATTATTCGATCTGTTATACCTTTGTCCCATACAACCGGTAAGAATAACTGTTTTATTCTTAAAACCTTCGTTGTTTGCCTTTATGCCCCATCCAGAGACTTTATCTTCTGCCTGTTGTCTTATACTGCATGTAACTAAGATTATGACATCAGCACTTTCCCAGTCAGCGACTTCTTCTAGAGAGTTCCTACTTAGGAGATTTCTAACAGTGTTACTATCTGCGATATTCATTGCACAGCCGTATGTCTTAATATGGAAAGTTTTATACATAGGGCTATTCTATCATAGTGTAGAACTATGTGAGACTAGTTATTAGGATTCCCTTTCTGCTCATTCTCATTAACATCTCTTTGCCAATAGTCTTTTGGTGCAGTTTTTTCCTCAGCTTTCTTAGTACAATTACCTGACTGACAATTTTCTAGATCTTCCTGTAGTTGTTGTTTAATTTGTAATGATGAGTCCTCACTTTTGTTTTGTACTTTTTCCATTATTCCCAAATTCTCCTGTATTTGCCCTTGATATTTATTTCTAACCTGCTCCATATCTTGCTCTTGATATTTCTCTGGATTATTTTCGAGGACACCTAATTGTTTCCTCACTCTGTCTTGTTGAGCAGATACAGCAGTTAGTATCTCAGTAAGGTCAGCATCTGATTCAGACATACTGTCTAGTTCAGAGATTCTCTCATTAAGAATTTTTGTCTCTAAGTTTACTTTCTTAATTTCATTAAAAGTTAGGAGCCTTTCTACATCTTCTGCGAACAGATCTATATTGTAAAGGGCATCCCCTGGCTCTGCAGCGTCTGCCTTTTGTGCGAGGATATAGCCTCCTCCACTAATTACTACTAGTAGCAGGAGAATTCCTGTAATTATTTTTTTCATATATGAGTTAAATAATAATTTAATTAAAAATGATACAACTAATTAAATTGTACCCTTTTAATTTTAGGTTGTTAAGATGTTTAGTAAAAAACAGTGGAAAAGAGGCCCTTGGAAGGAGGATTTAACTAGATTGCCCCATCTGCTGTTTGGCAAAAGCAGTTAGGTTCTTTCTATTTGACCACACCCTCTCTGTTTGTGTAAGGAGTTTTTTTCTTAATCGAATATTTTTAGGTGTTACCTCTATTAATTCATCATCATTGATAAAGGATAGTGCGAATTCTATAGTTAAGGGTATTGTGGCTTTAAGATTTATTTCTGTAACCTCGGCATGTGACATACGCACATTACTCTTATGTCTACTCTTGCAAGGGTTTACTACTAAATCATCTTCATGATTATTAATCCCTATTATCATTCCTTCATATACCTCAGTCGAGCCTTTAATAAACATCTTTCCTCTCTCTTGGATTGAAGTAAGGGCATACGCTAAAGCTGTACCACTCTCCATAGAGATAATTACTCCCTTCCTAAAAAACTCCTCCTGTTTTTTGTAAGGTATGTACTCTTTGATATAGCTGTTGATAAGAGCAGTTCCCTTTGTTGAGTTCATAAGCATTCTATGAAGGCCAATAATATTTCTTGTTAGAATTTCATATGTAAAGGTACTGTAACCATTGTAAGTCTCAATATTTATTAATGAACCTTTTCTATTGCTCATCTCTTGGCTTATCTCACTTAAGTAGCTCTCCTCTGCAACTATTACTAGCTCCTCTAAAGGTTCTGAAATTACCCCGTTAATTTTTTGTAAGATTACCTCAGGTTTACTTAACTGGAATTCATAGCCCTCCCTCTTTAACTGTTCAATTAGAATTGCTAATTGTAACTCTCCTCTGCCTGATACATAGTGGATATTTTCAGTTTCGCTCTCTATTTTAAGTCCTACGTTTAAATTCTTTTCCTGTTCCAACCTCTGAGCCAGTTGTTTTGCTGTTACAAACTCTCCCTCAGTACCTGCAAAAGGTGATGTGTTCGCTTCAAACTTCACTCTTACACTTGGTGGTGTAATTTCTATCTCCGGTAGGATTTCCTCCTTATCCAGACTGCATATGGTTGCACCAATACTTAAAGATTCAATACCAGCAACTGCCACGATATCACCTACGAATGCTTGCTTTGTTTCTTCCCAAGAGATGCCATTTTTAGTAAAAAGTTCTCGTACTCTACCCTGATTTCTTTCCAACCTCCCATCTTTATCTGCCTTTAGTATTACAACAGGATCATCTATACTCACCTTCCCTCTATTTATTCTCCCAATTAAATACCTGCCTAGATGATTATCATACTCCAATGAGGTTATTTGCATTTGGAAGGGTCCATCTAAAGTCCCTTTTGGAGCAGGCATATTATCAACAATCTCATCTAATATTGGTGAAATATCACCCTGTGTACTGTTTGGTTGAGTTAAATCTCCAGTAGGAATCTCCTTGAAAATTTTCCCTTCTCTAGAGATGCCGTAGAAAACTGGAAAATCTAATTGATCAGTATTATTTGCTAGTTCTAAAAATAGATCTTGTATTTTACTTAAAGTCTTCTTACAGTCTGCCAGTTTCTTATCTATTTTATTAATTACAACGATAACTTTGAGACCTTGATGTAGGGCCTTTTTGAGTACAAACTTTGTTTGAGGCATAACGCCCTCCTGCGCGTCAACAAGTAGAAGGCAGCTATCTGCCATATTCAATGTCCTCTCCACCTCTCCACCAAAATCTGCATGGCCAGGGGTATCGATTATATTTATCTTAGTATCTCTGTATACAATAGCGATATTTTTTGCATTGATCGTAATACCCTTCTCTCTTTCTAAATCACCAGAGTCAAGTATTCTTTCCTGAGTCATTTCCTCTTGATTATCCCTAAAGAGATGAGTTTGCTTCATAAGAGCATCTACTAAGGTTGTCTTCCCATGATCAACATGTGCTATTATTGCTACATTTCTTATATTTTCTTGAGTAAAATCTTTTTCCATTTCGGCGATAATTCTATCACATTTTAGCCTACTTAGTTAGTTTTTTACTGCATTTGTTTGGTATAATCAATTTATGAAAAAGAAACTCGGTAAATATATATCATTACTTCTTACAGTGCTGATACTGATTCTGTTTGGATTGTACATCTACAGAAACCCTGAAATCCTCACAGTTTTGAAAGATATCGAAGGGGAATATCTACTAATTATTGTCATATCATTCTTAATCGTTTTTCTCCTAGAAGGTTATTTTATTAAGGTTACTCTTTTAGCCTTTGATAGAAGGATAACAACAAAAGAGGCCTTCTATCTCTCTACCCTCTCGCGTGTAGGTAACTATCTTCTTCCAATGAGAGCAGGAGCAGTATTCAGAGCGACATATCTGAAGAAAAAATATAACTTTGAGTACTCGAAATTCCTTTCAACACTCTATGGTTACTATATAATACTCTTCTTGCTATATTCTATTTTTGGAGTCTCATCTCTGTTCCTAAAATGGTGGTTAAATGATCAGTTCTATTTTACTCTTATCCTTTTCTTTGGGGGTCTCCTATTAGCAATGCTATTTTTAATGTTTGTAAGAATCCCATTTGATAGGATATTTAAGAAAGAAAGAAGTCTTTTTGGGAAAGTTGCCAAGTTTCTAGATAGATTTATGAAAAGTTGGGACAATATTGTCAGTAATAGGAAGTTGCTACTCCAACTAATTTCCATTACTCTTGCAAACATTCTGGTCAACACAATAATTATCTATTTCGAATTCATATCTTTGGGAATTAATGTAAAGGTTTTAGATTTAATTTTGTATGGTTCTCTTTCAGGTGTCTCTCTTCTTGTAAGTTTAACTCCCGGATCCTTAGGTATCAGAGAAGCGGTATTCCTAATCTCATCACAGAGTATTGGCCTAGAGCAAGAACAGATATTACAGTTAGCTATAGTTGATAGAGGTATCCTCTTCTTTTTGCTCTTCTTTATGATGGTCTTTACATTTATTTTTCTTAAAGAATTTAATTTAAAGGAGGTTTTCTTTGCTAAAAAGGAAGTTTAATCTAGAACAATTGTTGTTAGTACTCTTCTTGGCTATATTCTTAGCATTTACTCTCTATCTTGCCTTTAATGTAAAAATGGGAGTATCTTCTGACTCTTGGTATCACCTTAGAGTGTCACAAAAATATGCAGAAACATTGTCTGTACCGAAAAACCAACCAGATACGTATAAATGGAGAGACTTGGAATATCAACCTTATCTGTATTTTTGGTTAAATGGGAGACTCCTAAATCTCAATACAGCTACTTTCCAATTTAATGAAGTAATTCTTTTAAGAGTCGTGAATATACTATATTCTCTTTTAACATTGCTTGGTACATATTTGCTATCAAAAGAATTTTTTAAAAACAAGTGGTTGAGATTATTACCTGTATTCCTTTTGAGTAATACATTAATGTTCTTATTTCTTTCCAGCTCTATTAACTATGACAATTTAGCAAATATGCTCGCTGTATTCTCAATTCTTTTCTTTGTCAGAGCAGTTAAGACGATGGGAAATTGGAAAGATATCTTCTTAATGTTGATGATGATTTTATTAGGCGGTTTGACTAAATACACTACTCTACCACTCTCTTTTATATTAATTCTAATTGCTGCAATACATGTAATTAAAAACTGGGGAGTTTATAAAAGCGAATTAAAAGGTAAAATTTTGTATCTCCTTATACCCATATCCATACTGTTTCTACTTAACTTTGGTGTATATGGAATTAACTTGATTAAATTTCACTCCTTAGATCCCGATTGTTTGGATGTCTTAACATATGAGCAGTGCCTGGAAAATGGTGTGTTTTATAGGGACAATGTAACAATACCTCCACAAGAAGTTCGTTTCTTTGAAATGGTATTTAGTGGGCAGAGATTAGATCCCATTAGATATACAGGGGTGTGGATTTGGGAAATGACTAGGCGTACAGTGGGAATTATGGGAGATGATAGTTTGTTTGCTTCAAATGTAATAGTTCCTTTTTATATATTTTTCTTACTTATTTCAACTGTAATTGGGGGGTTAAATTGGAAGAAGTTTAGTAGAGAGATTAAATATATATCTATAGTTACTCTTTTCTATTCACTTGTTCTTCTGTTTGTCCAAAACTATGATATGTATTTAAAGCGTAGCTACCCTGCTTTAGCACTTCAGGGTAGATATATTTTCCCAGTTATTGCCCCGCTGTACATCTTGATTGTTTTATCTTTTGGCATGATAAAAAGGAAGTGGTTAAGAGTGTTGATTTTCGTTGGTTTAATAGCACTTTTTATCATTGGAGGCTTACCATTTTTCATTAGTAATGTTGATCCTAGTTGGTTTGGAAGTATAGATTATTAGATTCCCAACAAGATATTAGGTAAGAAGCCTGTCAAAACGGGCTTTTCTTTGCTACAATGTTTGAGTTATGAAAGCAAAGGAAACAAACAAAGTTTTAAAGACATATTTTTACTATGTTCTGCAAAAGAAGTGGATGTATATTGTCGTCGTTGCTTCTGTCATATCTATTGCTTTTTTAGATGGGCTCTATCCTTTTTTGTTCGGAAAAATAGTTGATAAGCTCAATATTTCTGTCTTTGAAGATGGTGCGCAGTTGATAAAGATTCTTTTTGTAACACTTGTGTTTAGGACCATAATTGAGGAGATTCTTTTTTATGTTGAGGGGCTAATAGACATCAAATTTCTGGAAAGGAAACCTAGAGTTGATTATGTTAAGAAAATACAAAGTCTAGATTATAAATTTCATTCCTCTAAATCAACTGGGTCTCTTATATCTATTTCCAGTAGGATAAATGGTGCTCTTAATACCATTTTTAATAATTTAAACATTTGGGGTTTAATCAATGTTTTTGATGTGTCCGTCTCTTCCTATTTCCTATATACGATAAGTCCCCTACTTTCTATTCTTTTCATGTCTACATTACTAATTTCTATCGTTGTCGGTTATCCTTTACTAAAATGGAATATAAAAATTCGTAAGAAAGTTATTGATGAAGCCGATAAAATAGGAGGGGTTATTTCCGATAATCTAATTGGGTTTGAAACAGTAAAAGCTTTTGGGCAGGAAGAGTATGAGATAGAGAGACTAGAGCAGAGGTTTGACGAATGGGAAAAACAGGGAATGAAATATATTTTAACATTTAGATTCTTCGATATAGCTATTTATTTAATAACTCTTTTGTCAGCAGCTTTAATAATATCTATTACCTATTCAAAAGTTCAGAGTGGTATCTGGACTACGGGCGTGCTGGTTACTACTGTGGGATATTCGTACAACATGATTTGGAAGGCGATTAATCTTGCATATAAGGCAAAAGATTTTATGAAGGCGAGTGTAGATTTAAAAAAATTTATGGATATTATGCAAAC
This sequence comes from Candidatus Dojkabacteria bacterium, assembly GCA_041678645.1. Classification (GTDB taxonomy): domain Bacteria; phylum Patescibacteriota; class Dojkabacteria; order SC72; family SC72; genus WOZL01. Next base: position 14,983 of record JBAYNT010000001.1, on the reverse strand, counting down.
GGAATCAGTTGTTCAGGAGAAGCTGGACGCAAGGGATATTGGAGATATTAAAAAGGGCATATCTTTTAAAGATGTGAGTTTTACATATACAGAGACTGTTGATGACGAAAACAAGAGCAAGAAGCATGTGTTGGAAGATGTGAATTTTGAGATTAAGTTAGATCAGACAGTTGCATTTGTCGGCAAGTCTGGTAGTGGAAAGACTACTTTAGCAAAGCTGGTTATGAGGTATTATGATGTCGATAATGGGAGCATAAAGGTTAATGGTACTGATGTTAAAGATCTAACACTTAGGAGCTTAAGGAAGGCAATTGGTTTAGTTCCTCAAGATCCTGTAATGTTTAACGAAACAATTAGATACAACATTTCTTATGGTAATCCTGATGCTTCTATGGAAGAGATAAAAGAAGCCGCTAGAAATTCTGCCCTCGATAGATTTATAGAGTCTCTACCAAAAGGTTACGATACTGTTGTCGGTGAACGTGGGATTAAATTGTCTGGTGGTCAGAGGCAAAGGTTGGCTATAGCCAGGGTTATGTTAGAGAATCCAGAGATTATAATTTTCGATGAAGCTACAAGTCAATTAGATTCAGAAAATGAGAAGGCTATACAGGGAGCCTTTGCAAATTTAACGAAGCATAAGACGACTATAGTTATCGCACATAGACTTTCTACAGTTATGCATGCAGATAAAATTATCGTTTTTGATGAAGGTAAAATTGTGGAAGTTGGAAAGCATCAGGATCTTATGAATAATGAAGGGATATATGCCCTTTTATGGAGATTACAAACAGAGAATTAAAGGCCATCTCTAAAGTGTATACTCAATGAATTTACACAATGCCTTGTATCCTTATCTGTAAACCCTTCTCCCTCAAAAACATGCCCAAGGTGAGCCTTGCAATTAGAACAAACTATCTCTGTTCTAATACCATCAGAATCTAGTAGCCTCTCTACTGCACCATCAAATGTATCATCAAATGAAGGCCATCCACACCCTGATTTAAACTTCGCATCTGAAGTAAATAGAGGTTGGTTACACTGTTTACATACATATATACCTTTTTTATAGAAATCATTATATTTACCAGAGTACGGAGATTCCGTAGCCTTATTTAAAATCACATCTTTTTCACCCTCTGTTAACTTGTTATACTGCATATATTAAATTATACTATATAAATAAATTTACGAGATTTTTATATGGAGTTCTTCAAAAAAAACAAAAAAGCATTATCCATTATCATAGCTGCTTTCATTATACTAGGTACTGCCTTAGCCCTGTACTTCTTTGTATTTGATGGTAGTCTAGATTTCCTAAAAAATGAACAAGAAGTAACAGAAAGAGACGATGAGTTTGAGGAAGCTCTAAATATTTTCATTTCGGCACAGAAAGGTGTGTCCCCGATGCCTGAGTACGATGAAAGATCTAGCTCAGAAGCTATAGATGCAACGTATGCATCAGCAAAAGTTTGGTCTGATGACTCTGTACTCTACAACTGTACAGGACTGCCATCTACTGTTGAGTTTGAGGATATTACATATGAGTATATTGGTTATGAAGATGGCAAATATTACAGATGGATGTGTACTTACTATTCAAAAGCAAAAAAGCAGACAAGAATATTTGTATATTTAGGAGGGGAGATAAATGATAGTACAGAGCCTGTAGATATAGGGGAGAATGGAAATCTCGTTTACGATAGCATCGATTATCCTACTGATCTAAAAAACATTGTTGACTCTACTGTAATCTATTCAGATGCTCTAGGAAAAGGATTAAGCGAAAAGAGCTATATAAATATGTATCTTACAACGGTTGCTGATTACGGCTTTGTATGGCAAGTTGAAGAGAGAAGCAAAACGGATAAAGGTGAATACGGTATAGGGAAAATTATTAATACATATCTCTACGATATCCATACAGGTGAGTTAGAAAAAGAGACTCAAGAAGAGGTATATTAAAAAATTTAATATGGATAAATTCCAGACAGTATTTTCTGTAAATCTTCTACTGCCTTAGGTGCATGTAATCTAGAAAGAGACAGCCTATTGGTATATCTATGATCTATACTCTTTCCACAGGAAAAACCTAAACTGTAGCCATTGCTACTTACAGAACTAAAAGTCTTCTGATCTGCAACACAGCCAGGATACGCTATAGATATAACTGGTTTCCCTGTTTTTGTCTCGAGCAAGCTCTTACTACCCCCTATCTCACTCTGCAATTGATTTAAATTCCTAAGGGCAACTAAATTAGGATGACTTTTTGTATGTGACTGTATATCCATACCATTATCAGACATTTCTTTAAGTTGTGCATCTGATATAAAAGAGTAATTTGCTATAACGAAGAATACACCCTTCTGTCCATATTTTTTCAATATTGGGTATGCACTTAAGTAGTGACTTGCAACTCCATCATCAAAAGTAATTAGAACGCTTTTTTGTGATGGATTCTCACCACTCTCAAGTATGTCCAGATACTCCTGACTATCTAAAGTTTTGTAATTCTTCTTAGTTAAGTATGCAATCTGTCTTTCAAAATCAAATGCAGAGGTATATAGCTTTCTTACAAACTCTGATGTGTTTTCTGGAGCTTCATTTATTTGATGATACATAAGAACGGGTATTCTTACTGTGCCTTTCTGTTGAGGACTCTGAGCTATATCGTACTCTTTACCGAAATTGTCATTATTAATATTGGTATCATAATTACCTATTGAAGAAAGTGATGACAAAGTAACTATCCCCTCGGGTAATGAATAGAGAAGAAGATTTCCCTTGTTAAAATCAAATATCTTAGAATAAACAGTACTGTCTTCCCTCACTATCTTTGTAATATCATCAATAATTCCTTCGTATTCATTGTTGTAGATTTTGGCTTCTTGCAGAATAGTTCTCCTCTCCGCAATATTTTTCATTAGAGAAATGTAATACTTCTGATTTGGCTCTAAGTATATTGGATTTGTTACTGTAGAAGAATCCTTTCCCTTTATCCCTTCTTCTGCTCTAAGGCCTTCTTGAAGTGAAAGAAGTTTAAAAAGCTGCTTATCTTTACTGTTAATTCTTGCGAGTCTAAAAAGCATTCCTTTTTCATCAGCAGTAAGATTTTCAAATTCTAAATTCTGTCGATATACATCCCGCAGAAATCCTCTCTCTTGCTCTGTTGAGTATAGGTATATTGGGAAAACATATATTTTCAATTGCGAATAAATGGCATCGAGTCTTTTCTGTATATTCCTTTGAATTTCTTTATCTGCTAAAGAAATAGAATTGTTGTAATACTCAGTGATGTTTTCAGTATTTAAAAGGAATGGAGTGTCACTATCTACTTCTATTGATTCAGCACCCAAAACAAGATACCCATTATTCAATAGCTTTGAGACATCTTCATTTGAGATATCAGGTTTGTAGTTATCTAGAATATCTGAGAAATTTGAAGGTAAGATATCCAGAGATTTATGTACAGGAGTAAATAACTGTTCATGTACAGGAAACCCTAATCCTTTTCCATCGTATGTGTATGGTTTTTTAAATTGAAGAAAAATGTATAAGGAGGATAGAGTTATTAACAGAATAGAAGCAAAAAGCATGGAGGCTACCATTACTGTTATTTTTAGACCCTTTTTCATATGTATATTGTCTGATATCTCAGGGTAATATTCAATAGGAGGAAGAATTCGATAGGCCCCCATAAATTTGATAAAAATCATTATGGAGGCCTAGCCTTTTTGTTGGTTTGGGTTCATGAGGGCGACTAAATCTTTTTAAAGAACATCTTAAATTTCTTTGGGAAAAAGTAAACTTTTCCTTCTTTTTTCCCATGACATATACCACAGAAGTAGAAGCCAACTATACCCTTTGGTCTCATTATTTTTAGGAGCTTATCGAGCTGTTTAATACAGCGTCCTTGCCAATTTTTGTCGCAATCGACATATGGGTTTTCCTCCCTTTCGAAGTATAAGTTCAATAAAGTGTAAAAAATACTCTTTATCTCAGAAAGATTGGGTTCTAACTCTAATATCTCTGCAACCTCAAAAAGGTCTAAGAGGAGGCTTCCTTTTTCAATGTTTAATAAATACTCCGATGTATTCTGTTTATTGCTCATTGTTTCCTTTCATCTGCTATGTGTTTTTAATGTGCCAACAAAAAGACCTAATTATACTATAGGGCCTCGCATATGTCACTTATTAGTAGTTCAAAAGTAAATCTGCTCTTGTCAAACCCTAACTCATCTGGAATAATGATGTGTAATATAACAACCCACGCTCATGTCTAAATACGATGTAATTGTTGTTGGTGCTGGTCCTGCTGGAATGTTCGCTACATACGAACTAATAAGAAATCATCCTAAGTGTAAAAAGACTTCCTTATTACTGCCCTCCTGGCTCGCTAGAAGTATTAAGTAACTAAATTTTTATCACCTCTAACATGAGAAGAGTTGGTACAGTTGTTCGAGGAATTAGAACCCCTATCATCAAACATGGCGATAATCTAGTTGATGTTGTTACAGATTCTTTAATAAAGGCATCAGAATCAGAAGGTTTTCAATTTAAAGATAGAGATGTAGTTGGTGTAACTGAGGCAGTAGTTGGTATAACTCAAGGCAACTATCTTACTCTGGATCAATTAGTTAAAGAGATAAAAAAGAATTTTCCTAAAGATGTAGGTGTTGTATTCCCAATACTGAGCAGAAACAGATTCTCATTAATACTTGAAGCCATTGCAAGAGCGTCAAAGGAGGTCCATGTCTTGCTTAGCTATCCCTCCGATGAAGTTGGAAATCACTTAGTAAGTGATGAATTAATTGATGAGAAAGGTGTTGATATGTACAAGGATTCTTTTGAAGAGGATGAGTTTAGGAAAATATTTGGAGAAAAACTGACTCATAGATTTACAGGTGTTGATTATATGAAATATTACAAAAGTTTGGGAAACGGTAATGTGCAGATACATCTATCAAATAACCCTCAGAGTATTTTGAAATATACCAAAAACGTTATTGTTGCTGATGTCCATACAAGATTTAGAACAAAGAGAATATTAGAGGGAAATGGTGCTAAATTAATAATGGGTTTGGACGAGATATGTAATAAGGAGACAGATGAGCATGGATATAATTTGGAGTATGGCTTACTGGGCTCTAATAAGGTTAAAGATGATTTACTCAAACTCTTCCCTAGAGATTGTGACAAATTTAGCAATGATGTTAAAGATAAGATGAAAGAGTTAACAGGTGCTGAAATAGAGGTCCTTGTATATGGTGATGGGGCTTTTAAAGACCCTGTTGGTAAAATATGGGAGCTAGCAGATCCTGTTGTTTGTCCTGGATTTACAGATGCCCTTGTAGGAACGCCAAAGGAGATAAAGTTAAAGTATATTTCAGAGAACTGGGATAACAAAGGTGACTTAGACGAACATGTGAAAGAGGAGATAAAGAGTAAAAACGATGCAGAATATGCTGTTGAGAAATCTTTGGGTACTACACCAAGACAGCTTACAGATCTGTTAGGTAGTCTTTGTGATCTAACAAGTGGAAGTGGTGATAAAGGTACTCCCGTTGTACATATTCAGGGATATTTTGATGACTACGCTAAAGATTAGAAATCTTAATTTGTGTTATACTAGAATTCATTATGAGTGACTCATATATTGAAATAAATAACCTAACAAGAATATATAAACCTAGTAGTAAGGTTTCTGTAGAGGCACTAAGAGGTGTAAGTATCAATCTTGAGAAAGGTGAGATGATATCTATTGTAGGAAGCTCTGGTTCTGGGAAATCTACTCTACTTAACATATTGGGAGGACTAGATTGGGAATATGAAGGAGACATTATCGTAGATGGTAAAGATATTAGGGAATATGACCAAAACTACTATCGTAGATATATTATTGGGACCATTTTCCAAACCTACTACCTTATCCCTACCCTAAATGTAGAAGAAAATATTTTACTACCATTGAAGTTTGGTAAAAAGATGTCCTCAAAAGAAGCTGAGAAGAGATTAGAGCAGTTATTAGATGAAGTTGATTTAAAAGATAGGAGGAAGCATATGCCCAAAGAGCTATCAGGAGGACAGGCACAAAGGGTCGCAATTGCAAGAGCGTTAATAGATAAGCCTAAGATAGTGTTAGCAGATGAGCCAACTGGGAATTTGGATAGTAAAACTGGTGAACAGATATTAGATCTTCTTGTAAAATTAAATGAGAAGGAAGGGACGACAATGATTGTAGTCACACATGATATGGCGATAGCAGATAGAACAGAAAGGAAAATAACTTTGAAAGATGGTAAAAATGTTTAAATATGCATTAGATTTGGTATTTAGAAGAAAGTTAAGGACATTCCTTACCAGTTTAGGTATATTAATTGCCGTTATGTTAATGTCTTTCATACTCTTTGGTATGTCTGATTTAGAATCGTTAATAGTTGGACAGTTTACGCAACAGTTTAAACCTAACGAATTGACAGTAGGAACTACAGATATGATAAGTCTTATGGGAGGTGCGCTCTCAGCACCCTCTAAGCAGGATGTAGAGCGGGAAGAAGTCATATTAAACTCTGAAGCAGTAGAGAATATAGAGGGTATTGATGGCGTTGAAAGAGTATATAGTATGTTAAGAATTAGTGGTTTAGAAATGTATCTAGAAGAAGATGAAGTGGCGTATCCTAGGGGGTTCCCTATGGCTTCTAACATCCCAGGCGATCATTCTTTAATTGGGGGATTATTAGAAGGTGATGATTTAACTCTAGAAGGTAGTGAGGTATATGTTAGTGATTTTGTATCTCAGTTTTACGAGCTTAGTAATGAGGAAATATTGGGAAAGAAGATTGTCCTTAAAAGCTCTCCCCCCTCAGTATTCTCTGCACCCTCCAAAAGTAATATAGATAAGGAGTATGAACTTACAGTGGTAGGAGTCACAGATTCCGGTAACAACGCATTATTCATTAGTTTGGAAAAGGGATTAGATATAGTTGTAGACCTGGGTGGATATGCAGATAAGGAGGAATATATTAATAGTGTAGGATACTCTCAACTACTACTTTCTACAGATATAGATAGGACCACAAAGATTGAAGACTTCATAGTAGAGGAATTAGGGTTCTCTGTAATGTCCACAGAGACATTAATGGCGTTCGTGTCAACTATAACGGGAGGTTTAACTATAGCGTTAATACTTTTTGGATCTATCTCTGCTCTTGTTGCTTCTGTTGGTATAGTCAATACAATGATTATGAGTATATATGAACAGACCAATGAGATTGGTATTATTAAAGCTATTGGAGCCTCTAATTTTCAGGTTTTAGTAATATTTCTAATACAATCTGCATTGATTGGTTTAATTGGTGGAGTACTTGGTTTATCTATAACGTATGCTTTGATGAGATTGTCTGATCCTTTTATAGTTGATTTATTAGTTAATGAGGGTTTTGATGTAGGGAATTTCTTCAATTTTAGGTTTGACTATGCAATATATATTGCCCTTAGCAGTATATTTGTTGGTATATTAGCTGGTTTATATCCTGCATATAAAGCATCAAAGTTAGATCCTGTTAAGGCTTTAAGGTATGAGTAAAAGGGATTAATTAACAAACGTTAGAGCATTCCCTTTCTTCCCTATTCTTCCTGTTCTCCCTATCCTATGAATATATGTTTTAAAGTCTTCTGGCTCATCGTAGTTAATGACATGACTTACATTTGGTATATCTAAACCTCTAGAAGCCACATCTGTAGCAACTAATATGTCCAGATTGTTCCTCTTGAAACTATCAAGTGCTCTAGACCGGTTGTTTTGTGATTTGTTTCCATGTATAGCATCAGCTCTAAAACCATCTTCCCTTAATGCTTTTGTTAGACTATCTGCTCCTCTTTTTGTCCTAGAAAATATCAACACCTTCTCGAAGCTATCTTTGATAAGTAAATCTGTTAATATTGAAAACTTCTGTTGGTTACTCTGATACTTCACAATATCCTGGTCAATATTCTTCAGAGGAGACTCCTTCTCAACCTGTACTCTTACTGGATTTCTTAAGATACTATTAGCTATTTTTTCTGCAGCATCTGACATGGTAGCTGAGAAGAAGAGAGCCTGTTTTTCTTGTTTAAGTTTGGATACTAGGAATGTGATGTCTGGTATAAAACCCATATCTAGCATTCTATCTACTTCATCTAAGATGAGGTTATTAAATTGTTCCAATTTTAATATACGCCTTTGATAAAGATCTTTGAGCCTTCCAGGAGTACCAATAACAAACTGTGGGTTTCTTCTCAAACTATCTATTTGTTTTCTTACACTTTCCCCTCCTATGAGTAGTGCTGCGTAAAGATTTGTATCTTTTGAGAGCTCCCTAAATTCGTCTTGGATTTGAGAAGCCAATTCTCTTGTTGGTACAATTATCAAGCACTTCTGAGATCTATCCTTAGAGATCTTATTCAGTATTGGTATCAGAAATGCATCTGTCTTACCAGAGCCTGTACTGGCTAGCCCTAGAAGGTCTTTGCCATCTAGTACGTATGGTATAGCTTGGTCTTGAATCTTAGTTGGATGTATATATCCCTTTCTTTCTACATTCTTTTTGAGTGTAGCTATTATATCGTAATCATTGTATGATTTTTCTTCAACATAAACAGAGGGTGCTTCATAACCATCTTGTGCTTTTGATATATACTTATCTCTGGCAATTTTCTTGCCTCCATATCTTGTTCGTCTGTAATTTCTTCCCATTAAAATATTTAAAAAATTTAATACCCGAATTAATATCGGTATGCAAAGTAGAATTCGGGGAATTAAATTTCTGTGGGGTCTGTAATTCGCAAGTCTCTAATTTGAACAGTCATGATTATATCAGTAAAGGAGATATTAGTAAAACAACGGTTTGCTTTTTTAGGGAATTAAGGATATTATAATCTATAAACTTTTTCTTTTCATTGTGAGTTAGCTAGAGAATTATCTCTCAGACCTCCAAGTAGATAGAGATAGTTTAGATTGTTAAATTTTTATATTTTTTATTCATGTCCAAAAAACTATTTATAGGTAATATTGAATGGAATACTACCGAAGAAGATCTAAAGGACCTTTTTGGTCAGCACGGTGCAGTCGAAGAGGCCATCATCATTAAAGATAAGATGAGCGGAAGATCAAAAGGATTTGGTTTTGTTACATATACAGAGGATGCAGATGCCGATAAGGCTTTGGAGGCTCTTAACGGTTACGAGATTAATGGTAGAGCTTTAGTAGTAAACGAAGCAAGAGCAAAAGAATTTTAGTATTCAATTGATTTTTGTAATTTAGCCGGGGTATGTATGCCCCGGTTTTTGTTTTTAATATGGAAATAAATAACAAAAAAGCAGAGTGCCAGTCTTACACTGGAACATCAAATCTTCAAATCCGAAGAGAAGAAGAAAAGATGAAAGGTTTGAAACAACCTACAACACTCTGCATAAAGCAGAGAGCCGGAGTTACGCCGGAACATAAACTCAAATAATCCGAAGAGAATATGAATAAATGGATGGTTAAATCAACCAACAACACTCTGCATAATGCAAGATGCTGGAGTTACACCAGAACATTAACTCTTATAATCCGAAGAGAATAAGAGAAAAGGGATGGTTAAATCAACCAACAACATCTTGCATGACATAGACTTTTAATGATCTAGGATTAAAATATAACTAAAATTAGAACTAAATGCAAGCCCTTTCGTATCTTATAGTAATTATCTTACAACTCTGCTTTTGTAGGCAGTAAACCATCAAAAACAACTCCGCTATCAGTTAACACTAAGTTATCTATCCGTACACTATCCTTAGCAGATGCTAACTTCTCATTTGCAATAGTCAGTAATGCGTTTTCTGCTAAACTACGAATACTCTCTGGAATGGTAAGTGTTCCTGTTTTTAGCTCTGAAATGCTACCAGCAATGGAATTCTCTGAAATCTTTGAAATTGTTCCTACCATATATATAGGGAACTGCCTTCCTTGAAATGTAAAATTAGTTGTAAGTATTGCATGATTATCTCTGACATCTATCTGGGTACCAGAAACAGAACCATATGTAAGAGATTGGTTAATATATTCAAAAGCAGCTGAAGCCTGTTTATCGCTGACAGTTAAAGAAACCTCACGAGGATCTGAGAATGTAGGTGTTGGACAATCTATACAAAGCATACTAGGATCTGCATCAAGACCTATATCTTGCATTAAATCTAAGTAATCCTGCTCCGAATATGTGATACCTAAATCTGTTTGCTCCATACCTTTTTGAACTTTCTTGTAACCCCAATATCCTACTCCTACAAGTATTGCAATCAGAAGAAGGAGAATACCTAGGAATATTAAACACCCTGTTAGAAAGCCTTTTTCTTTCTTCTTACTAGCTTCTGGTGTAGTTTGCACTTCCTGTTCCCCAATGTTTTTGTTTTCTTCCATACTCATTGGAAATTTATTATAATTTATTTATACAGTTTAAACTAAAATAGACCAATTAGGAATATGCGGCAATACAAATTAATTGAATTTCTTGATAGTAGAGGTGTGGGTACAGTGATATTTGATATTGATAACACACTTTTTGCTACGGGAGAGTACTTTAAGCAGAAAACTTTTCAATTGGGTGTTGAAGTTGCCCAAAATATAGATCCGGAAGGAAATTTTGAGGAAATAGCCAGAGATATTGATAGCTTAATATATAAGGAATATGAAAGGAGTGGTAAAAAGCCATCACTGATAGTTGAAAGATATCTTCTTGGTTTAAAGGAGTACCTAGGAAAAGATATTAGTCCATCTCTTTCTGTATTAGTAGTAGAGTTTTTCAAAGACTTTTACCATCACTCACCTACTCCATTTGATGATACCCCGAGGATTTTAGAGGCCTTGCTTAAAGCAGGTAAGAAAGTTGGATTGCACTCTCATGCTCAAGATGAATGGACTAGACTTAAGGTAGATCTTTTAACTAAATTGACAGGATTCAATATACCATATCTTGCTACAGATATAGATGAAGAAAAGGATAGTGGGAGTTGGCTGAAAGCATTTGAGCTTGTTGATAGTAAGCCAGAAAAGGCGATGGTTGTTGGTGACAACTTCGGATCTGATATCCTACCTCCTATTGAGGTAGGTTGTAAAAATGCGGTTTATTTAAAAAGGTATAGTAAAAGTATAGCCAAAAACTATAAATTTGATGAGTCAGTTCAAATTATAGAAATTAAACAAATAGGAGATATCTTAAATATTTCCTCTTAATTTAGCAATTAACTCCTCCTGCTCTAACATTACCTGTTCTCCAGAAGCCATCTCTTTTAATGTGTACTTACTGCTTTCAATTTCATCTTCTCCTATTACTACAACATAAGGGATGTTTAATCTGTCAGCATACTTAAAACTACCCTTTAATTGAAAGAGTACCTCTGTATTTATTCCAAAACCTCTTAATCTGTTCCCTAACTCTAATGCGTAAGTATCAAATCCTTCCATTCCAACTATCAACACATTGGTAGAGGTTTGTTGGGTGGTATCTATTTGGTTTTCTTTAAGTAAACAATCAAAGAGCCTTGTAAGGCCGATACTACACCCTACTCCTGGGAATCTGTTGTCTGTATAGTAGGAGCTTAGATTATCATATCTCCCACCTGAGTAGATAGATCCGAATTCGGGATAGTCTGTAAGGAAGGTTTCATATACAGTACCTGTATAGTAGTCTAACCCTCTTGATAGGCCAAGATCTATTTCATAGTTCTCCTCATCTATAGATAGATCTTTAACTCTATTATCTACATACTCAAGTTCTTCAACCCCTTGCCAATATATTTCGTTTTGTATATCAAATTCTTTAAGTTTTTCTATAATATCATCTTTAGTCTCAATGAATTCAAATATTTTGTCAATCTTCTCATCATCAATCTTCAACTCTTTTAATTCAAATACAATATCTTCTCTCTTAAGCCTATCTAATTTGTCTAGAATCCTTAAGATATCAGCTGGGCTGTCCATATCTAATGATTGAAAGAAACCACTCATCACCTTCCTATTGTTGATTTTAATCTTAAATTTATCAAATCCAAGCCCTGTAAGTATTGTATACATTAAACTTATGATTTCTGCATCAAAAGAAATATCTAGTTCATCTCTACCTATTATATCCGCATCACATTGATAGAATTCTCTAAATCTCCCTGCTTGAGGTTTCTCTCCTCTATATACCTTTCCGATGTTCCCAATTTTAAAGGGGAATACTAAGTCGTTTTGATACTGTGCTACATATCTAGCTAGTGGTACGGTAAGATCAAATCTCATGGCTATATTATTATCTCCCTTTTGAAATTGGTATATCTGTTTTTCTGTTTCACCACCACTTTTGGTAAGTAGTACTTCTGCTCTTTCTAGTATGGGCGTTTCTATTGGTCTAAAGCCGTATAGTTTGTAAACTTCGTTTATTTTATCCAGCATTTTATTAAATGCTATTTGTTGGTTAGGAAGGAGTTCCATAAAGCCAGGCATTGGTTGTGTATTTATATTGTTTCCCATATTTCTTTCTTTATATTATTTTATCTATATTAACATATTTATTTAAACAAAAAAGAACCTTTTGGGTTCTTTTATTACCTTCGATATATATATACAACAGAATATAGACACCGAAGGTGCTATATATGATGGAGTGTGTTGTTTATATATCTTTCCATAGGTGATTATATCATTATTATAAAAAAAAAGGGTAAATACATATTATATCTACCCTATACTTTCTCTCCTAGAGAGATTAATCCTTTTTAATTAGATTGATTACAGCTAATAGTACAACTGCACCAATGGTAGCAACAAGAATCTCTCCTACGAAGTTCTCTGCTTGAATACCTAGTGGATCAAGTAGTAGTTGTCCTATCAAACTTCCAACAATACCAACTATTATATTAACTATTAATCCAAAACCTCTACCTTTTATAAGTACTCCGGCTAACCAACCTGCTAAAGCACCAATTAATATAGCTATTAATATTCCCATAATTAATACAGAGTAAATTTAAATACAGTATATTATACCAAAAATTCGAGAGGGTCCAAAGGGTCGACCATCTTTTTTGACTAGAAATCTCTCTAGCATTATCTAAAATAATACTGTTTGCGAAGTGCTATAACAGATCATAGTAGTGCTATAATAGCTTGAGAAATGAAAAAGAAAATAATTGTAAATGACTTGATGCAAAAGGGGTATATATATTACCTTACAAAACCGATAGGAAAGGATTTCGATCCATTATTCAAACCAGAACTTACTCCTAAAGAAATGCTACAGTTAGGAGTGTTCGGTGGTAAATATATGACTGATTGTACAAACGAGTTTCCCAAAGATTGGTTTGCTAATGCTAAACTGTCTCCTTATAGGAAAGATGTTTCTCTTAATTACTTCCAGGTAGATGCTAGTATGCCACTTTCCCACTGGATAGAGAAAGGGTGGATATATCATGAGGACCCCAGAGGGTGGTTTCAGTGGTATGCTAGATATTATATGGGTAGAAGAATCCCTATAGAGGATGAGAGGCAGATTAAGAGATGGAGAGCATTTAGGAGGCATGTTGTTGCAATACAGAAGAATTGTAAGAGATTAGATTTAAAGTGTAGAAAAAAACAGAGGCAAGCAGTGCTACATTGGGCATATGATAGTAGGATGATGTAAGAAATGTCTACAGTATTACTTAGGAATCAATATGCAATTACTTTGTTTTTACTTTTTATTCCACTTTTAATTTGCATACTACTTTTTGGTATATCTAAGTATTTTGACAACTGTTCAATTACAGATATGTTAGCCTTATTATCTCTTGCAGGACTATTGGTATATACAGTATATATTCCATCTTTATATTCAACGGATTCCCTCTTTGTTCCTATTTTAACTTTTACTTTAATTTTATTCTTCATCATTATCTCCTACCATAAATTATTATATCAAAGATGCATAAGAGAGATCGTAATATTTTCTTTTGAGTATTACTGCCAAGTGATGTAAAATGAAATATAGAATAAATAAATTTAATAGATTATAAATATGGGATATATAGATGATATAGAGGAGAAGACTCTAAATAATAGTAATTTCAGGGAAGTATTATATACAGGTAAACATATGCAATTAGTTGTTATGTGTCTTAAACCTGGAGAAGATATAGGAGAGGAAGTACATGATAAGGTTGATCAATTTTTCAGAGTTGAGCAGGGTGAGGCTAAAGTAAAGATTGGCAGTGAGGAGAGTATATTAAAAGAAGATATGGTAGCTATAGTCCCAGCAGGGAGCTTGCATAATGTAATAAATGTGTCTGATGTAGATTTAAAACTTTACACTATTTACACACCACCTAATCATCCAGATGGTACAGTGCATAAGGATAAGGCAGAGGCTGATGAGTATGAGAGAGAGCATCATCATGATTAGATCTCGCATTATCGATTTAAAAACTAATTCTTAAATCTAAGTTGAGCAGCAATCTCAGGTATATCTTTATACTTAGGAGTACTGAAGACTACTATACTTCCACCATTATCCTTCGTTAATTTGATTAGCCATGGAATGATGTTCTCAACTTTGACTGCATCTTCTGTTGGATATATATAGATCTTTTTAGATTTAGGATCTATGTATCCCTCTTTTGTTACCCCTGTTTTAATTAACAACTTTTCAACCTGTCCTCTCTCAACAGCTTTGATGGTTCCACTCCATCCTTCACAGTATAGCTCGAAGTTTTCTCTAGCTATTGTAAGATCATCTTTCTTCGTTGTTTTTTGTAGTTCTTTAATTTTTACTTTTGCTAATTCAAGTATTTCCTGAGCATCTTGTAAGCTTTTATTAACAAAGATTACTTTGTATCTATCACTGTCTTTAAAAGCTTCTTCAACAAATGGGATAAAAGGGTCAGAATGTATAACAACGAGATAATCATATTCTCTTCTCTCGTCGGAATATACAAAAGATGCAATCTCT